>JABFXN010000222.1 GCA_013361705.1 Acidobacteriaceae bacterium | reverse complement strand
GTCCTTAGCAAGGCATTCGCACCTGCGGTGCGAAGTGGTTGCGCTACGCACAACGGTTTTGGCTCGATAGAATGGCAAACGCGACGAAACCCTCTATCTCTATAGAGGATTTCAATATTCGATTCTTGTCCTCGCCGTAGACATGCCGAAACACCTACTGCACATGCTCCTTCACCCACTCCTGAATCTCTTTCTTCAGGATGATGTGTTCGCCCAGGCGGCGATAGCTTTCGAACTGCGACTCCGTAAAGAATTGATCGAGGGTCGTATCAAAGGGACATGCGTTATGCACACGGTGGTAGTTCAGGATGTCCGCCGGCTCATCACCCGTGATCGTGCTCTTCAGGTAGAGCAGCTTTCCATATGGCTCTCCCCTCTTGTCTTCGGGATAGTAGATATCGGCCTCCAGCGCGTGAAAGAGGTTGCCCGGAAAGTGCTTGAACTTGAGCAGGCCTTCTGCTCCTGACGGCTGGTGTTGATTGGGCGGTGAGGTTGCAACAGCATCGACGGGCGGCTCGACGATCTCTACCTGCAGTGGCTCATTCTCGTCAGGTTTCTCCTGAAGCGGCGTCTTGTCGGAGACAGCGCCCTCGCCTCCGGGAGTCGGATAGTCCACTGTATTCCTGATCCGGATTTCGATACCGAAGTCCACACGCACCTTGCGAATCGCCATACCGATGCCTTCAAACCGTAGCGATCCGTCTGCTTCCGCGTCGCAGACAATCACTGTCCTGCAGCGCCGGCGTAGCAACTCATAGAGGCCCATGTTCTCGAAGTGGCCACCGTCGGAGAGATAGACATATCCTGCGGTATCGTTCGTCACACCCCAAAGCTCTTTCACCAGTTGCGCCAGCCCATTGCGCGGATAGTCTGGAATTCCGGGCCGGCGGGGGTTCCTGATCCACCATCCCAGACGCACATTGAAGACCGTCATCAGGAAGGCCATCGCTTTGCTGGAATGGAAGCCCATGTTGGGTGACGCCGCCGCTCCCGAGACAGCGACTGCGCTGGCAACCGTAATTCCTTTGCCCTTCTTGATGTGATCGATGGTGGGGACAAAGCCGTTGTATTGCAACTTGTCGTCAGTGCCATCTGTCCAACCGGTCGAGTATCCGGAGTAGAGCGGCGTAATCGCGAAGCTGGCCGCCTTCCGCTCCTGATACGCAAGATCGCGTCCGGTGGTGAGATTAAGCGCAGTACAGAAGATGGGAAATGGCCCCTGGTAGGCGCCGGGCTGATTGTTGAGGTCTACCCAGGAAGCAGGCACCAGGTCTTTGACGCGGAGCCGGCCGTCTTCAACATCGAAACCTGTGAAGCGATTCGGCACGCGGTTTGGGTTGGATGCTCCGGCATAACAGCGCGCCAGGCGATCGCGGTAGAACGCATTCATCGAGAACTCATTGATATCGATACGGCTGCTGAAGAAGAACGCCGTTGCTACCATCGCCAGCAGCAGCCACGCCCATCGCGAGGTGACCTCCATTACAACCCTTTGATCGCTTCCTTCCAGCAGCCAACTGGCCAGTGTCGCCAAAAGCAGGAAAAGGCCGGCAATAAAGATAGGCGGAGCGACCTTGACGACAAGCTCAGCCGGGCTCCAGCTACTACTCTGACCTGGAGCATCAGGATCCTCATTCGGCTTACCGCTGGTCAGACGGCTCTTGCCAAGCAGAACGCCCGAGATGGTGCTGACGACCCAGGTGCTCCAGACCGCGTATTTCACGATCACCTGCTGCGCAATCATCTCCGACACATAGCGCCCAAGCAGCGAGACGCCAAACAAAGCGAACCACACCACGCCATATTGCACAGAGACAGCACGTAACCGCGCAACCCACTCACGCTGCGCGCTGCCAAAGAGCGTTCCCATCAGGCCGGTACAGAGTTCCAGCGAGATAAATGGAACGGCCAACAGCAGCGAAGGCAGCACGGCGATGCCCAAGGAAGCAATCAGCTTCTGGTGGACGAGGAAGGTTCCCACGAAGAAGAGATAACCAATACCGTAGAGCAGCACGATGCAGAAGATACCGCCTGCGAATGGAAAGGCCACGGAGGCGAACTTCCACACGCCCCGTGCCGATTCTTTGTGCGCTGTCCAGATAGCAAAACAGAAAATGATACACAACACAGGAAAGACGTCATAGAGCCAGATCAAGGGAGACTCATCCAGCCGTGAAGCCGTTGGAGTGATGAGGTGGCCATTCACATACGCCTGATGCGTCGATTCGCACGGAATCCATTTGGCCTTGAGTACCGCCGGAACACTGCACTTCGGTTTGTAGTCTGACCAGGCTCGTGCAAGGCGCAGATCATTTTGCGACGAAGCAGGCTTGCAGCTATCTCCCTGGTCTTTGCAGATCGTCCATTCGGCCTTGGCCGTGTCAGAGTTCGCTTGAACGATCACACGCTCCGACGGCACCTTCGGTCTCGGCCGTTGCGCATAAGCATGATTGGCACGCCTGCTGAACTGCGATCCACCCGGCACCGAAAGCTTGTACACCACCGGCGCGATGCAGACGGCGAGCAGCAGCCAGCTTGCCACAATCGCATGCACATGCCACGGGTGCGTGCGGTCACCGCAGCAAGCTTTCCTGGTTTTCTTATCGGCCTCTGTCACTGCATCGCAGAACCGTGGGAAGGCATACCAAAGCACTCCGGCCGCGAAAAGTGCTATGCCC
>JABFXN010000277.1 GCA_013361705.1 Acidobacteriaceae bacterium | reverse complement strand
AGGCTTTTCGTCGATGACGACCTCGTTCCCGGGCGATTTGCTGTCGTGATCGTTGCACGCGAGACCGGACTGCATCGTAAGCAGGTCGCGTAGCGTGATCTTCTGCTTACGCGGGTCCGGATTGTCATAACTGCTGTACTTCATCTTTGGAAGTACAGCTTCGTTCACGTTCGAGATAGCTCCGCGATCGATGGCAATGCCAGCCAGCGTAGCAACCACTGACTTCGTGGCGGAGCGAAGCTGATGCTGGCGTTGCCAGTCGTATCCATAGAAATACTCTTCGAAGACCAACCTGCCATGCTGATAGAGCAGCACACTGTGAACGTCTTCCCAGGTCTCATCCAAAATGCCTGCAACAATTTTCTCGGCGGCTCCTGAGCCAAGATCGGACTTTGCAATGTCTCCCACGGCAAGTCCTTCGTGGCGGTCGATAGGATTTTTGTAGGAATAACTGCGAGCGCCATGCGCGCGCGGCGCCGCAAGAACGGCGCCGCCGGGCGACGGTGTCGGCGAGAGCCGGCGATAGAACTGTCCCTGTTCCTCGAACCCTACGACGTTCCCCGCGGCGTCACGGCGAAAGATGACAGGTTGCTGCGCGCCATTCAGGAAGGCATCATCGCTCTGGCGAGGAAGCCTGTACTTCGCCTCGTCCACTACGGCGAATAGATCCTTTCCCGCAATGATATCGATCTTCGTCTTTCCTTTGTATTCGTACACACCAACGAAGTCTTTCAGCTCGGCCGGCTTGCTCTGCGCCGCTACGTTGAGACAAAAAACTACGGAAAGTAAGAATACGGATATCCGATACAAGATCTCTCCTGAAAAACGGCTGGACCATCTCTCCCGAGAACCGGCTGGACAATTCTATAGGTGGCTTCTGACGAAGAGTATGCAAATTGTCCTATGAAGCCCTTTTCCCCGGTGTTGCATACTTGCTGGGTTGCGATTTCCACCTGATGAGGTTGCCCCGTATGCGAGTGAAGTGGATGTGTCTGTCGTTGCTTGGTGTTCTTTCCGTGATGGCGCAAGCGCATTTCGCGCAAGCCCAGGGAACGGTTCCGGTATTTCAGTACACAGCGGGTAACCAGACCTTCACCCTTGCCGGCGGCGACCCGGCGAAGGCAACAACGACGCGCATCCCCGTAACGCTGGTGCCGCTGAAGCTGAGCTTCCCCAGCAGCCGCCCTGGTCTACAGCCGCGTGTACTCGACGCCACCGCGGACGTACCCTCGATCACAGCTTCGCCCATCTTTCAGAGCTTTGCATTCCCCGCAGGTGGTAACACCCAGTACACCGATGCCCTGCTGCGTAGTACGGTTGCCAGCACGGCTTCTGGACATACGCTGTTGGAAAAGCCGGTCGTAAAGGCTGTCTCGATCGAGATCCCCGCCGGCCATGGCTATGTGCTGTCTTCGAAAAAAGACGGTGGCCGGGTCGCCGTCGTCGATATGCAGTACGTGCAGCACGAGCTCTTCAAGCAGCTCCCGAAGCAGGATGGCCGCCTAGTGTTGGCAGTGACACATAACGTCACCTTCTTTGCAGAGGCGGATGACACCATCTGCTGCGCGACCGGGACACATGGCGTCGATAAGACAACGGGGACCTCCTTTGTGCTTGGATCGTACTTCGCGAAGACGCCTGCCATCGTCCGCGAGCGCGATATCCAGCCACTGACGCAGCAGCTTGCGGAGTTCTTCAACGATCCGCTGCACGATCCCATGATGCAGGGCAACAAGCCGACGGGCAATGTCGTGCAGACGGGCTGGGCCATGGCGACAGGCGCCTGCGGAGGCCGAGGCATCGGTTCAGCCTACTTCCTGCTGCAGTCGACGAATACCAATCACAAGAACAACTTTCCGTATGCTGAGCCGTTCATTGCCAAGCAATACCATCTGAGCAATGTCGCACTTGTTCCCTGGTACACAGGCGGAAGTGGAACTTATAGCTTTCCTGACAAGAACGCCCTGACGGCTCCGGCAAAGCCATGCGGTGCACGACGTCCGGATAACTCCACCAGCGGCAGCGTACCCACCACTGCCGCGATCGCAAACGATCATCCCGGCACACATCGCCTGATCGGCTACTGGAACGGCTCGCGCGATTTCAAGCTGACCGATGTTGCGCCGCAGTGGGACATCATCATTGAGGCATTCGCCGTGCCGGATCACTCGGCTCCGGAAGGCACACTGAAGTTCATGCCGCCGAACGGCTACACACCGGAACAGTTACAGGCCGATATCGCCCAGATGAAGTCGAAGGGCAAGAAGGTAATGATCTCGCTGGGTGGCGGCGGCCAGTTCTTCTCGATGGAAAAGCCCGAGAGCGTGACTACCTTTGTGGACGCCGTTTCGAAGATCGTCTCGCAGTACGGCTTTGACGGCGTGGACATCGACTTCGAGACGCCGTCTCTGGATATCGATGCCAACGATCACGACTTCCGCCACCCGACCACGCCTTCGATTGTGCATCTGATCGAAGGTCTGCGGCAGTTACACGATAAGTTTGGCTCGGGGTTCATGATCAGTCTCGTGCCCGAGGGCACGCAGATCCCCGCGGCAGCCGTTGTCTATGGCGGACAGTTCGGCAGCTATCTGCCGCTAGCCTATGGGCTGCGCGACATCCTCTCGTTTGTCGATGTACAGGACTACAACACGCCTCCGCTGCAGGGCCTTGATGGCGAGATCTATCAAGCCGCGACGACCGACTATCACGCCATGATGACCGAGTTGGTACTGCATGGCTTTGCCGTCGCCGGAAACCCGAACCTGATGTTTCCTCCGATTCCAGCGGACAAGGTGGCCGTGGGCTTCCTGACCGGATATGAAGAACCCGCAACGATGCGCGCGGGTATCGATTACCTGCTCACCGGAAAGAAGCCGGCGGATGCGACCTACAATCTCGTACATCCGGCAGGCTATCCAGGCCTGCTGGGAGCAATGTATTGGACGATCGATGCGGACCGGCGCGAGAACTACAAATACTCAAACGTGCTGGGGCCGCTTCTGCGTACCGGTCCCGAAAAATGATGGAGCATTTTCCTGTAAGTGTAGTACGGGGCTTCGGCATCTATCGGCGTTTTCCGCAATGAAAACGCTACCGCACCGCTCTTCCGGGATTCCCAGTAACAGGAAAATGCTCTAAGGTACACTTTTGGATGCCGTCTGAGTTGAATGGAAGCGCTGCAGTTCATTGCCGAAAATATTGACAGCGTGCCCCACCTGGAGGCGTTGATACTCCTGTGGAATAGCAGACCCGTGTCCTGGAGCCTGGCAGAACTTGCCTCTCGTCTTTATGTAACCCCTGAACGGGCGCATGAGATTCTCCGCGACCTGATGCGATTGCAGCTTGTACAGGCGATGGAAGGAACTCAGATCAGGTTCGGCTACCTTGCCCGCAGCAGCGAGCAGGATGCGCTGATGCATGAGGTGGATTCGATCTACCGCAAAGACCTGGTGCGGGTCTCAAACATGATCCACTCGAAAGAGTCGTCTCCTGTCCGCGAGTTCGCGCGCGCATTCCGATTTAGAAAGGATCCCGATAAGTGAACGCGGCTCTCTATATCGTTACCTGCCTGACCATGCTGCTATGCGCGGTCCTGCTGCTACGCGCCTACTTCGTGGTGCAGCGACGCCTTCTGCTTTGGAGCGCGCTCTGCTTCTTCGGCATGACGTTGTCGAACCTGTTGGTCGCTCTGGATCTGATTGTCCTGAGGAATGTCGACCTCTATACGTGGCGGCTGGGATCTTCGGCACTGTCGATGATGCTGCTTCTTTACGGACTGATCTGGGAGAGCAAATGACGCCTTTGAGTCCGATCGAACATCCCACGCTTGATATCTTCCTGCTCGGATTCGTTGTTGCCGCTTCGTTAGCGGCGGCCCTCTTCTTTCTTCGTTTCTGGAAGAACACACGGGACCTGCTCTTCCTGGCATTCACGGTATTTTTCCTGGTCCAGGCGGTTACGCAGTCCCTTGTCCTCGGTTACGCGCACCCTAATGAAGGAAGCATCGGCCTCTTTCTGCTGCGGCTGCTTTCGGTGCTGGTGATTCTGGCAGCGATTCTGTGGAAGAACTTTGGGAAGGGTTAGTTAGGGTTGGAGCCGCGAGCTTGACCTCAGCGGCTAAAGCCGCGTTCCTTGGGCTTTGTACGGCACGGCTAAAGCCGTGCCCTTAAGCAAGACGGAGCGCCTTACGACGCTTTGCAAAATAGACACTGCGAGACCTAGCCTCACGTATCGGTCTCTACCGAACGGGTTGACCGATGAAAACTAGCCATACATCAGACCAGCCATTGCGCAGAGCGCAACCGTTCGCACTGCAGGTGCGAATGCCTTGCTTAAGGGCATGGCTTTAGCCATGCCGTAGCGACTCAGCAGAACCGCGGCTTTAGCCGCTGAGGGCTTAATAGATCGCGAGAGCAGATTGCCCTTGACGCTTACCCCTCTACGACGGAGAGATTCCCTTCAGACCGGGCATCCGTTATAGCTCGTCATCAATCACACATACGCATGCGATATGAGGTGAGTTTGGACTGGCAATTACCTGAGCGATTTGAATATGAAGGCCATCTTGTGGCGTGGGGATCGATCGGTGAAGGCCCTCCAGCCGTCGTTATTCACGGATCTCCATTTTCATCTTTGGAATGGCGCCGGATCGTGCCATGGCTGTCGCGACACAGAAAGATTTACTACTACGACATGCTCGGCTTTGGGGAGTCGGCAAAGCCGGACATGGATATTCTGCATAGCACGCAAAACCGGCTGCTGACCGCTTTGATCCATCACTGGGGCATTCAAAGACCCGCCGTCGTAGCCCACGACTTTGGCGGATCGGCCGCCTTACGAGCGCATATCCTCAACGGCGTGGAATATAGCAGTCTGATGCTCGTCGACCCGGTCGCTATCAGCCCACAGGGATCTGCGCTGGTGCAGGCAGCCAAGACACATCAGGACATATTCGCCGGCCTGCCTGCCTATATTCACGAAGCCATTCTGCGGGCGTATATCGGTGCCGCGATCAAGCGACAGTTGAGCGAAGCCGAGATGCGGCTTTATCTGATTCCATGGCTTGGAGATGAAGGAAAGAAGGCATTCTGGCGCCAGATCGGTCAGATGGACGATATCTACAGTCAGGAGGTGGAGCACCGCTATGGTGAGATTCGCTGTCCTGTCGCCATCCTGTGGGGAGAGCAGGACGAATTCATTCCATTGGACGACGGAAAGGAGCTCGCGCGACGAATTCCTGAGGCTTCGTTTACCGTCGTCCCGAATGCAAAACATCTCGTTCAGGAGGACGCACCCGAAGCGATCGTTGCCGAGGCGCTTGATTTCTGGCGACGATTTTCTTGAAGGACGCGGGAAAGAAAAGTAATTCGGACGGGTTGCTCCATGCTCGGGCGCAGATCTGCCCTCAGCGGCTAAAGCCGCATTTCTTGCGAGCTTTGTACGGCATGGCTAAAGCCATGCCCTTAAGCAAAACAAAATCCTTTAGTCCTCAAGCTCTGTTTCCTCGGAACCGAAGCGCACGTCGCACGAACAAATGGCCCGGCTCGCGAATGCATGCTCACAAGCGGTTTCTCCGTTCGCGCAACGCGCGAATGCCTTGCTTAAGGGCATGGCTTTAGCCATGCCGTATCAGGCTCGACGAGTAGGCGGCTTTAGCCGCTGAGGGGCTTTGCTTCAACCACCCAATCAGCTGGCTGAGGCGCTGAATAATCCAGCCAGCTAAGCGGCTCTCACTCCACATCAACTCCCCATCGTCAGCACAGCACGAAAGCGCGCTTTACCGCTGTGCATCTGCTCATACGCCGCCGCGACCTCGCTCAACGGAAACTTCTCAATCATTGGATGAACATCGCTCAAGGCACTGAACTTCAACGTGTCCTGCGAATCACGTCCGGTGCCGGAGTACCAGCCGGATACCTGGCGGCGTCCCATGATCAACGGAAATACGCTCATGCTCAATGGATCGCTTGGCGCAGCCGGGACAAGAAGATTTCCATTGACGCCCAGCCCCTCCACCACGGAAGAGATTGCCTTCGCGCTAGGAGCGGTTGCCAGAATGATGCGTGCTCCGCCGAGCTTCTGTAGCTCCGCAACCGTGTCCGAGACGTCAGAGTCGATATAGTGATGTGCACCGAGCTTTTTCGCGAGCGCTTCCTTGTCTTTGCCCCGGCCCAGTGCAACGGTCTCAAAGCCCATCCTGCGTGCGTACTGCACGCCCAGATGACCAAGCCCGCCAATGCCCTGCACCGCGACAACATCGCCGGCGCGTGCGCCTGCATTGCGTAAGGCGTTGAAGACTGTGACTCCCGCACACATAAACGGACCAGCCTCTTCCGCCGGCAAGCCATCGGGAATGGCCGCCAGCGACTCTGCCGGTGCAACCATATACTCGCCATAGCCGCCGTCAAAGTCGATGCCCGTGATCTTGCGGTTGGCGCACATGGTGAAATCTCCCCGCCGGCATTGATCGCAGAAGAAGTCATGTCCACCGTGCCAGCCGACACCGACGCGATCCCCAACCTTCCAGGTCGTCACGCGATCGCCGACAGCATCGATACGGCCCGCGACCTCGTGCCCTGGCACCCGGGGATACTGCAGCCCGGGCCAGGCGCCATCCTTCACCAGGACGTCACTGTGGCAAACACCACAGGCCTCGACCTTCACCCGGACCTGTCCTGCGCCTGGCTGCGGAATCTCACGCTCTACAAGCTCAAAATCCCCACCCGGCTTACTGATTTGCGCAACCTTCATTGTCTTTGCCATGGACATGCTCCTTGTATGTTTTGCGAATCGGCTGGAACTGCAGAATGGCCTAACAGCATGGTTTGATGCCGGGCAGACAAACGTGGCGTCAACTTTCCCACCGCTCCAAAGAACCTTTATCGAAGCTTCACGAAAACATCTTTGTTTGCCTTGCATGCTTTGTGACAGATTGGCGTCTCCCTGCTTTTCTGCTCGGCTCCATCCCTCTGCGGTTTGCTCCCATGGGATGCAGTACCACCACGTTGTTACAGGAGATGATCGACCATGAGTACGACACCTGCACCCGTTACGCCTGAACGCATCATGCAGTTTGGCTGGGGATACGCCCCGACCCTTGCGATCGAAGCTGCGATTCATCATCACGTCTTTGACGTCCTCGATGGCGAACCCAAAACGCTCGCCGAAACGGCTGCGGCCACCGGAGCCTCAGATCGCGGGCTGCGCAGCATCATGAATCTCCTCGTCGGTCTGGGCTTGCTGGCGCGTAATGGTGACAAGTACACGCTCACGCCGGAGAGCGAAGCATTTCTCGTAAGCACTAAGCCGAGCTTTCAGGGCGGCATGTTCAAACACATCAGCCGGCAGCTTCTGCCGAAGTGGCTGGGGCTGAATGAGGTGGTCGCCTCCGGCAAGCCGGCGTACTCCGTGAACGTTGAGGGTGACGGCACCGCCTTCTTTCAGGCCTTCGTGCATGACATCTTTCCGATGAGCTATCCGGCGACGCAGGTGCTGGCCGCGCATCTCGCCCTGGGCCAGCGTGAAGGCACGATACGCATACTCGATCTAGCCGCAGGCTCCGGCGTATGGAGCATTGGACTGACGCAGAACGCGCCGAACGTGGAAGCAACAGCCTTCGACTGGGAAGGCGTGCTGCCTGCCACACGCGCCATGGTCGAGCGCTTCGGGCTCACCGCACGCTACAACTTTCTTGCCGGCGACCTGAACACAACCCCCTTCGGCAGCGGCTACGACGTTGCGACTCTGGGGCACATCCTGCACAGCGAAGGCGCAGCCCACAGTCAGGCGTTGCTGAAGAAGACCTTCGACGCCCTGAAGTCGGGCGGCACCATCGTCATCGCCGAGTTCCTGCTCAACGCCGACCGGACCGGACCTCCAGGACCGCTGATCTTTGCTGTCAACATGCTGGTCAACACAGAGGACGGCGACGCCTTCTCGTTCGAAGAGATCAGCGAGTGGCTCACGGCAGCAGGTTTCGTCGATGCCCGCCTGCTCGAGGCCCCCGGGCCGTCGCCGCTGATCCTGGCGACGAAGCCTTAGGCTCGATCGTGCAATACTAGCGCTTCACTGCAGGCAGCCGTTGCAACGGCTGCCTGCTCTCTTTACTTTGGAGTTCTGATGACCCGTTCCTTCTTTGTTACCGTATGGCTCCTGCTTGCTTGTGCCGGCTCGGTGCAGACTGCATCCGCGCAGGTCACCACCTCGCGAGAGCGCATTCTCTTCTACACCGGTGAGTGGCATGGCGAGCGCTTTCCAGATGGCCGGCCGAAGCTGCCCGATGCACTGCTCGCCCGCGCGCTGGACGTCACCATTGAGGATGTGTGGGACTTCCTGCAGGGGCATGGTTACAAGAATCAGTTTGAAGGTGGCTGGCAATCGCTGCACGCGGACCGTCCTTTCGCCGGACGCGCCCTGACCGCGCAATACATGCCATCACGGCCCGACATGGTTGCCGCCATCAAGGCGGAAGGTAAGGCTGAGGGACGCGTCGGCGATACCAATAGCTGGCCCATCAAGCAGCTTGAGCAGGGCGATGTGTATGTCGCCGACGGCTTCGGCAAGATCGTCGAAGGCACGCTGATCGGCTCGAACCTCGGCAGCGGCATCGCTGCTCACACTCACGGCGGATTCGTCTTTGACGCGGGCATTCGCGATCAGGAGGAGAATCGTGAGATTGCGGGATTGAATGGCGTTTATCGCGGCTACGATCCATCGGCCTGGGCGCAGATGACGCTGACCGCGATCAATGCTCCCCTGCGCATCGGCAGAGCCGTAGTTCTTCCCGGAGACCTGATACTGGCACGCGCGGACGGTGTAGTCTTCGTCCCCGCGCAGCTTGCAGAAGAAGCCATCAGCAGCGCCGAGTTCACCAAACTGAAGGACGAGTTCAACTTCGAGCAGAACGCGAAAGGCTCCAACGGCGGTCAGTTTGAAGGCGGCTGGACACCGGCGAAGTACCAGGCCTTCCGCACCTGGGTGAACAGTCATCCGGAGAAGCTGAAGATGTCACAGGAAGAGTTTCAGAAGCTTCTCTCGGCGGCGAGACATGATTAGAACACCGATGAAATTCAAGAGCCCAAGCCGGGCACCACAGTTAAGACAAACACTGGGAGAAGCGCTGAAGGCGCGCCCTATACCAGCCTGGGGCAACGCCCCAGGTTTCGGGGCACATTGAAAGCCTAAGGGCTGAAGGCCCGCTCTATAGCTCTATCTTTCAATGAGAACGAATTTGTCGATACCAATCCCGGTCGTAAAGAAAGATCTGCTTCCTATAGTTCGTGGCAACTGCTCATCGCACGGATTATGGAACGGGCCTTCAGCCCTCTTTTTTTTGTTGGTGGCTCAAACCTGGGGCGTTGCCCCAGGCTGGTATAGAGCGCGCCTTCAGCGCTTATGCCGGGCACCCCTCGCATCTTTCATTGACCTACTACTGCTGCGGTTCTGCCTGAGGCGGCGCTGTGTCTTTATTATCATTCTTCTTCGAATGATGGAACGGCTTCGCCACGGCTCTTCCTGTACCTTTGGTGATCTTGCCGGTTCCCTTGACCGTACCTACGCCGACATCTTTACCGGCTTCGCCGGCGCCTTTCCCCACGTTCTCGGCTGCGCCGATCGGATGCAGCGTCACCAAGTCGCCGGCGCCTTTGCCGGCACCCTCTGCGGCATGGCCGGCGCCCTTGCCGGCGCCTTTCCCAATGTCACCGCTGCCACTGCCAACATCACCGCCGGCGCTGCGTTGATGAGACTGGGACTGTGATGGCTGCGGAGTCTGCGAGGAAGAAGAGTTCTGCCCCATTGCAGCAAGACCAAAGATCAGCGGACCCACAGACAGCAATATGACAGGAGTTCTCATGGCAACCCTCCTTCGGCATTGGGATGCATTTGCTATGCATTTGGCTGCACCGCGACCGCCTCTCTACACACCTCGCGCGAAGTTGCACAAAGTAAAGCTCTAAACTGAACATTCGTGGAGGGGTATCGAATGGCAAGGATTCGAGGCTATATTGCAACCAGCCTGGATGGATATATCGCCGATCGGAACGGCGAGCTTGATTGGCTCTTTAAGTATGACGATATGGATCTTGGCGAGCATGACTACCGCTTATTTGCCACCTCGTTACGAACCGTCGTCATGGTGCGGGATACGTACGATTTCAGCGCGGCCCAA
>JABFXN010000246.1 GCA_013361705.1 Acidobacteriaceae bacterium | reverse complement strand
AAGAGCTAAGGAATCGCGCGTTAGCGCTCAACCGCGAGGGCCACGGAATTTCCTCCGCCGAGGCATAAGGCTGCAACGCCTTTCGTTACATCTCTGCGGATCATCTCGTGCAGCAGGGTGACGAGAATTCGAGCACCGCTCGCGCCAATCGGATGGCCCATCGCAACGGCTCCTCCATTCACATTCACATTGGAGAGATCCAGGTCGAGTTCCTTTGTTACCCCAAGAGCCTGAACACTGAACGCTTCATTGAGTTCATACAGGTCGACCTCGTCTTTTTTCCAGGCTGCCTTCTCCAGCACCCTGGTCACTCCTGTTACTGGAGCAAGCATGACCCATCGCGGTGCAACGCCGCTCTGCGCCTGGGCTCGGATGCGCGCCATGGGCGTGAGCCCTAACTTTGCAGCGCGATCTGCGGTCATCAGCAGCACTGCCGCCGCAGCATCATTGAGTCCTGGCGCGTTGCCGGCAGTCACGGTTCCGTCTTTCTTAAACACGGGGCGCAATACAGATAGTGCCTGCAGGGAAGCATCGTCGCGAATGCTCTCATCTGACTCGAAGCTCGTGATGGCCCCTTTCCTGTCCGGAATCTGCACGGGGACAATCTCGTCCTTGAATCTGCCCTCACGTCGGGCCGAAGCCGCTCTTCTGTGTGATTCGAGGGCATAGGCATCCTGTTGTTCGCGGGTTAGATGATGCTTTTCCGCAACCAATTCCGCAGTGAGGCCCATGTGCTGGTTGTCGCAGGCACACCACAGGCCGTCTTTGATCACAGAATCGACGATGCTGCCATCGCCCATGCGCAGTCCCTTACGTGCTTGCGGCATCAGATAGGGCGCGTTTGACATCGATTCCATCCCGCCGGCGACGACAATCTCTGCATCGCCGAGCATGATTGCCTGTGCTCCCAGCCCGACTGCTTTCAACCCGCTGCCGCAAACCATGTTGACGGTGAGAGCGGCGACGGTGTCGGCAAGTCCGCCGCCCAACGCTGCCTGGCGCGCAGGATTCTGGCCGAGGCCAGCCGGCAATACGCAGCCCATGATGCACTCATCCACGGAGTCTGGCGCAATTCCTGCACGGCTTACCGCCTCGCGCACAACGACCGAGCCGAGCTGGGTTGCGGCAACCTCGCTCAGTCCACCGAGAAACTTGCCAACCGCTGTCCGAACCGCCGATACGATGACTACATCTCGCATTGTTACCACTCCCATCAGGTTGTTCTCACAAAGGGATCGATGCGGGCTCAGTGAAGTTGAAAGTGCACAGAGACACCGGAGCGCCTGGCAACCTCTTCAGAGGTTACTCCTTCGGCTAATTCAATGACTACAACCCCATTGTCCGTAATATCCATGACGCATAGGTCGGTGATGACACGGTTTACTACTCCTGCGCCGGTCAACGGAAGAGTGCATTGAGGAAGCAGCTTTGGCGAACCATCCTGGGCATTATGTTCCATCATGATCACCACCTGCCGCACGCCGGAGACAATATCCATGGCTCCCCCCATGCCTTTGACGCGCTTACCGGGAATCATCCAGTTCGCCAGGTCGCCTTTTTCAGAAACCTGCATGGCTCCAAGGATGGCGAGATCGACGTGGCCTCCGCGGATCATGGCAAATGAGTCGGCGCTTGAAAAGATCGAGGCTCCAGGTAGAAGGGTGACGGTTTCCTTGCCGGCGTTGATCAGGTCCGGATCGACATCACTGTCCAACGGGAAGGGTCCCATGCCGAGAAGGCCGTTTTCTGACTGCAGAATTACGGTCATGCCCGCAGGAATGAAGTTGGCGACGAGGGTCGGCATGCCGATGCCGAGGTTAACGTAATATCCATCCTTCAATTCAGCCGCTGCACGCTGAGCCATCTGGTGACGTGTCCATGGCATGGTCAGATCATCCTCGTTGTCTTGCGTTCGATTCGTTTTTCAGGAGAAGGATTGTGGACGACTCGCTGTACGAAGATGCCGGGAGTATGTATCTCATCGGGGTCGAGCTCTCCCGGAGCGACGATGATCTCGGCCTCCGCTACGGTGACTTTGCCGCAGGTTGCGGCCAGGGGATTGAAGTTGCGTGCGGTGCGTCGAAAGACCAGGTTTCCGTGCAGATCGGCCTTCCATGCCTTTACCAGGGCAAGGTCAGCTCGAAGGCCGCGTTCGAGGATATAGGTCGTCCCATCGAACTCTTTGTGTTCCTTGCCTTCGGCGACGATGGTTCCGACTCCGGTGCGCGTGTAGAAGCCGGGGATTCCTGCACCTCCGGCTCGCATGCGCTCCGCCAGTGTGCCTTGAGGGACGAACTCGACTTCGAGTTCTCCCTGGAGAAACTGGCGTTCGAACTCGGCATTCTCTCCGACATAGCTGGAGATCATCTTGCGGATCTGCCGGCTTTCGAGCAGCAGGCCCAACCCCCAACCGTCCACTCCCGCGTTATTGCTGGCTACGGTAAGGTTCCGGACTCCAGAATCACGCAGAGCCAGAATCAATGCTTCCGGGATACCACATAATCCGAATCCGCCGATGGCCAGGAGCATGCCATCTTTTACGATTCCATCGAGTACAGCCGTTGCACTTGGCCAGAGTTTGTCCATTATCCCGTGCCTGTTGAGAGCCGTCCGCTATTGAACGGCCGGTAGGCGATTCAATAGCAGCGAACGCTCGTTCTCCACAACATCGAAGGACGATAGCACCTTTGCTCGGGAAAGAAAAATCAAATGCGCCCGGCTCTCATGGGATTGTCTTTCTCATCTGGCGGTGCCATACTCCCTGTCGAACGATGGATGGGCTGATTGGCGATTCCCAATGGGCGCCGCCTGCACGTGGAGCAAAGGTGAAGGTACAAAGACTGGAGCATTTTCCCTGTAGGTGTAGAGTAGGGCGTCCGCATCTATGGGCGTTTTCCGCAATGAAAACGCCGCTACACGTCCATTCCGGGATACCCAGCAACAGGGAGAATGCTCTAAGCAGCATCAAACGTTGCGATCCGGTTAGCTCCATTGCGATATCACGGGCTGAAGAAGGATTCGGGCTCATACACCGGCCTTTGCAGCGATCGTTCCCCTCTCGCAATCCCTTGGAAGCCGATACAGACTTCCCCACCTTTATTTCAGCCTGCCGTTTCGCAGGCCCAACCCGCAACATGGGCAGATGGCTGCTCATGGGAGCGATCTATGACGGGAAAAACTGGAACAGGAAGAACTGGCTTTGAACTGACGGACGAACAAGAAGAATTGCAGCGAGTGATTCGCCGCTTTGCGCAGACTGAGATCGCTCCACACGTCCGCGAGTGGGATGACAAGTGCACCTTTCCCAGCGAGGTTGTGCGGCAGTTAGGCCAGATGGGTCTGCTGGGCGTTATCTTTCCTCCGGAACTAGGCGGGAGTGGGATGGGCTATGTGGAGTACGTGCTGGCCATCGAGGAGCTGTCCAGAGTGGATGGCTCGGTGGGAATTATTGTGGCAGCGCACAATTCGCTGTGTACGAACCATATCTATCTTGCAGGCAATCCGGAACAACATCGCCGATGGGTAACGCCGCTGGCCTCTGGCGAATGGCTCGGATGCTGGGGGCTCACTGAGCCCGGCTCCGGTTCCGATGCGCTCGGAGCGCGCACCACGGCGGTACGTTCTGATCGTGGTTGGGTCCTGAACGGTAGCAAGACCTTTATTACGAATGGCAGTCACGCGGAGTGTGCCGTTGTTATCGCTGTGACTGACCGGACAAAAGGAAGCCATGGTATGACGGCCTTTGTCGTGGAGAAAGGTACCCCCGGTTTTCGTCCGGGTAAGAAAGAAGACAAGCTCGGGCTGCGTGCTTCCGATACCTCGGAGTTGATCTTCGAAGATTGTTTGGTTCCTGATGACAATCGGCTGGGCGTGGAGGGGGAAGGTTTCGTCGATGCGATGCGGGTGCTCGATGGCGGGCGCATTTCTATTGCTGCTCTGGCGCTTGGAATTGGCCGGGGCGCGTACGATGCCGCGCTGAAATATGCCAAGGAGCGGCACCAGTTTGGTAAGTCAATAAGCCAGTTCCAGGCAATCCAATTCAAGCTGGCGGATATGGCGACAAACCTGGAGGCGGCAAAGTTGCTGACACTCAACGCAGCTCGCATGAAGAATGCCGGCTATAAGACGACTTTGGAGTCCTCAATGGCGAAACTCTTTGCCGGCGAGGCTGCCGTACGCATCTGTGACGAATGCGTGCAGATTCATGGCGGCTATGGTTTCATCAAGGACTATCCAGCAGAGAAGTTCTATCGGGACGTAAAATTGTGCACAATCGGCGAGGGAACCAGCGAGATTCAGCGCATGGTGATCGCTCGCGAGATTTTGAAGTAGAGGTTCGTGTTCGGACGAATATCGGGGAGTCGATGTCAGAGGCCGCCAGCAAGAACACGTTGCCGACAAAACTGGATGGCACTGCTCCGCGCGTCCGCAACAACCACCAGGCGCTGCTCACGTTGCTTGCGGCCATGCGCGAAGAACAGGCAACGATTCGCCTGGGCGGCGGAGCCAAAGCCACTGAAGCGCAGCACGCTAAGAAGAGGCTGACAGCACGCGAGCGCCTGGAGTTGCTGCTCGATCCCGGCACTCCGTTTCTGGAACTTGGCCTTTATGCGGCCCATGGTATGTATGAGGAGTGGGGCGGAGCTCCGGCAGCGGGAGTCGTGACCGGTTTAGGACGGGTCTGCGGAAGGCTGGTCATGGTTGTTGCCAATGATGCGACCGTGAAAGCCGGCGCCTTCTTTCCGCTGACCGCGAAGAAAGTAATTCGCGCTCAGACGATTGCTCTCGAAAACCGTATTCCCACGCTCTATCTGGTCGATTCTTCCGGGGTCTTCTTGCCCTTGCAGGAAGATGTCTTTCCCGATCAGGATGATTTCGGCCGTGTCTTCCGCAACAATGCTGTGATGTCGGCACGGAACATTCCGCAGATCACGGCAATTATGGGCATGTGTGTGGCGGGTGGGGCATATCTTCCGGTCATGACAGATACGGTGCTGATGACCGAAGGCAGCGGGCTTTTCCTTGCCGGTCCGGCGCTTGTTCAAGCAGCTATCGGGCAGAAGGTTGGCGCTGAAGAATTAGGTGGGGCGACCATGCACGCCGAGATTTCCGGCACCGTCGACTTCAAAGAGCCGGATGACAACGCCTGTCTTGCAAGAGTGCGCTCTCTTGTTGGCAAGCTGGGACATCGAAATCGTGCTCCGTTCGATGCCATTCCCTTCGATCCGGAGAAGGATGCTCCCCTCTATTCGGCGAACGAGCTCTACGGGTTGATTGATCCCGATCCAGTACGCGCGGCCACGAATACCTATGACGTGCATGAGGTGATTGCACGCATCGTTGATCGGTCGGCGTTCGACGAATATCGTCCTGACTACGGACGAACTCTGGTTTGCGGCTATGCGCGGATTGGCGGATATGCCGTAGGGGTTGTTGCGAATCAAAAGCAGCACCAGAGTATGGTGATGCCAGGCGGCGAACGTCGCACTGAATTTGGTGGCGTCATCTATACCGAGAGTGCAGAGAAGGCCGCCAGATTTATTCTCGACTGTAACCAGAGCCTGATTCCTCTGGTCTTTCTCCACGACGTCAATGGATTTATGGTTGGCCGTGATGCCGAGCAGAACGGCATCATTCGTGCGGGAGCGAAGATGGTCACGGCGGTTTCGAACTCAGTCGTGCCCAAGATCTCCGTGATTCTCGGCGGCAGCTTCGGAGCGGGGCACTATGCGATGTGCGGCAAAGCCTATGATCCACGTTTCATCTTTGCCTGGCCAACAGCGCGTTATGCGGTGATGAGTGGAGCGTCTGCGGCGAACACTCTTGTAGAAGTGCGTGTCAAGCAACTCGAGCGCAAAGGTCATGCGATCTCAGATGAGGAGCGAAAGCAGATCTTCGATGAGATCAAGAGCACTTACGATGCGCAAGCCGATCCGCGCTATGGCGCCGCTCGCTTATGGATTGATGCGATCATTGATCCCGCGGAGACGCGTACAGTATTGATCAGCGCGCTTGAAGCTGTCAGCCTCAACCCTGACGTTGAGAAGTTCAATCCAGGCGCGATTCAGACGTAGCGTTTGCAAAAGAGATGATGAATACGGTCAAGTTGATTGAGTGTCCACGCGACGCCTGGCAAGGGCTCTCCAGGATTATTCCTGCGGAGGTCAAAGCCGATTATCTTCGCATGCTGATCGCTGCCGGATTTCGGCATATCGATGCAGCCAGCTTTGTCTCTCCGAAAGCCGTTCCGCAGATGGCTGACTCGGAGAAGGTGCTTGCCTTCGTTGACCCGACCGGAGATGTTGAGATCATCGGGATCGTGGTCAATGCGAAAGGAGCGGAACGAGCAGTTAAGACAGAAGTGGTAACGACACTCGGCTTCCCTTACTCCATCTCGCCGGCGTTTTTACGTAGAAACCAGAATCAGACGGCGGAGCAGGCGTTGGATGAACTCGAGGCCGTAGGCGAGATGGCCTATAAAGCGGGCTTGAATGTAGCGGCCTATGTATCGATGGGTTTTGGCAATCCATATGGCGACCCGTGGAGCATCAACGAAGTTACCGCCGCCTGTGAACTGCTCGTTGAAAGCGGAGTAAGGCAGATCTCTATCGCTGATACGGTCGGCCTGGCTACCGCGGAACAGATCGGCGAAGTCTTTTCGGCAGCACGTGAGTCAGTGGACAGCGAGATCGAAGTCGGGCTCCACCTGCATTCGAAGCCAGGAGATGCGGCAGCAAAGATTCGCGCGGCCTATCTAGCGGGCTGCCGTCGCTTCGATACGGCCATTGCCGGGCTTGGCGGATGTCCGTTTGCACAGGATGACCTGGTCGGAAATATGCCAACCGAGACGGTTATGGCTGAGCTTGCCGCCATGGGAGTCCCACCGCCGGAGATTTCTCCACTGGAGACATTGATCGCGCTCAATCGAGAGTTTGCGAGGCGGTATGGACAAGTGGAAACACAGAGGACGGCGCCGTGAATACGCTGCTGACAGATATGGAAGAAGGTATTCTGACGATCACGCTGAACCGTCCGGAGCGGCGCAATGCATTGACTCCTGAGATGCAGGAGGAGCTGATCGCAGCATTTGAAGCTGCGAGAACAGGTGCCGTGAAGGTAGTCATTTTGACCGGCGCCGGTACGGCTTTCTGTTCCGGGCTGGATCTGGCCGTGCTGGAGTCGATGTTCGCGCAAACCGTTGAGGAGCAGAAGGCGGATGCGCAGCGCACCGCACGGCTCTTTCGTACGCTGTATTCCCTTCCCATACCAACCATTGCTGCGGTCAATGGCCACGCTATCGCCGGCGGGACGGGGTTGGCTCCCCTCTGCGACTTCACCTTTGCTGTTCCAGGGGCAAAGTTTGGATACACGGAGGTGAAGATCGGTTTCATTCCGGCGCTGGTCTCCGTCTTTCTCGGTCTGCAACTCGGCGAGAAACAGGCAAGAAATCTTTTGCTGACCGGGCAGCTTTTCGACGCACAGCGAGCGCATGCGCTGGGGCTGGTGAACGAGATTATCGAGGGCGAGACCTTGTTGGAGCGAGTGCATCTCTTCGCGCGAGAACTTCTCGAGAACAGCCCATCCGCAATGCGGAAGACAAAAGAGCTGCAGATCACTCAGACTGCTTCGGAGCTGGACGCAAGAATTGAACGAGCCGTGGCTGCCAGTCTTCAGGCAAGACAGCATCCTGACCTTCAGGAGGGTGTAACGGCATTCCTGAGTAAGCGGAAACCTCGCTGGCAAGACTAGGCACCAAATTCGGACAGCCCATACTCTGGGCGCCCCATCCATAGCTACCCACCCCCAACGAACGACGTTCGCTAGAGACCCGATACGCGATGGGTGGGACGCAGTACTGGAATTTGGCCTAGTTCGCAACTGCTTGAAAATACAGCATTAAGCGCTTCTTCCATTAAATTCTGACGGTTTCTCTTTAATCGGTATTCCCAAAGCACAAGCGGAGGCCTATGCTGTTCCGTTGCCGGGAGGCGACGGCGCCTTTCGGCAGAGACGGAGCTCTATGTCAGCTACGAAGAGCATTCTTTCCCAACCGGCCCAGGCGGCTCCCACAACGAACGTTGATTTTCTTCCACTTAAGGGAATCGATCACCTGGAGTTTTACGTCGGCAATGCCCGGCAGGCTTCCTATTTTTACCGGACAGCTTTTGGAATGTCTCTGGTGGCTTATGCAGGACCTGAGACCGGACAACGAGATCGAGCCTCCTATGTAGTTCAGCAGGGCAAGATTCGCTTTGTGCTGACGACGGTCCTTCGTCCAGATCATGCGATCGCGGAACATGTGCAGCACCATGGCGATGGTGTCCGTTGCGTGGCTTTATGGGTAGACGATGCTCGCCAGTCGTGGCATGAGACAGTCAATCGGGGAGCCGTCAGCGTTGCCGAGCCCTATGTCGTATCGGACGATCACGGTCAGGCCGTACTTGCAAGCATTCGCGCCTATGGAGATACCATCCACACCTTTGTTCAGCGTGGAGACTATCAGGGTCCATTTCTTCCCGGTTTTCGGGCGGTAGAGGAAGACCCCGTCGCTCGCCCTGTAGGCCTGTTACACATTGATCACGTTGTGGGCAACGTCGGCTGGCATGAGATGAATACCTGGGTTAATTTTTACGCCAAGGTGATGGGATTCAGTCTTTATCAAAGCTTCGATGACAAAGATATTTCGACCGAATACTCGGCGCTCATGTCCAAGGTGATGTCCAACGGCAACGGGTATGTGAAGTTTCCCATCAATGAGCCGGCCGAGGGTAAACGGAAGTCCCAGATCGAAGAGTATCTGGACTTCTATGGCGGCCCGGGTGTGCAGCACATTGCTTTGGCAACCAAGGACATACTGCATACGGTCAACAAACTCCATGAGCAGGGCGTGGAGTTTTTGCGGGTTCCACATACGTATTATTCCGAGCTACAGCAGCGCGTCGGTCGGATCGATGAACCTCTGGATGAACTCGAACGGCTCGGCATCCTGGTGGATCGCGACGATGAAGGTTATATGCTGCAAATCTTTACCCGCCCTGTAGAAGATCGCCCCACTCTGTTCTTTGAGATCATTCAGCGCAAAGGAAGCCGTAGCTTCGGCAAAGGCAATTTCAAAGCGCTCTTTGAAGCCATCGAAAGGGAGCAGCAGGCTCGCGGCAATCTGTAAGAGGAGAACGACCATGACGACTGCAACACTTTCTGCGGCGGCACCTTACCTCATCCAACAGGACTACTCGTCCTACACCGAGGAGCAGCACGGTATCTGGGCCGACCTTGTCGGACGTGTCTTTCCCGAACTTGAGAAGCATGCAGCACAGGAGTATCTGGATGGCTTTCAGACCATCGGCCTGAAGCGCGATCGGTTACCCAATCTTGCAGAGGTGAGCGCACGACTGGAGCCCAGAACCGGATGGAACTCCACTGCGGTGAGTGGTTTTCTACCTTCGCAGGCATTCTTTGAGATGCTGGCCGCCCGCAAATTCCCGACGACGGTTTGGCTGCGCAGCCGCGAATCCATGGAATATACGCCGGAGCCCGATATCTTTCACGATGTCGTCGGTCATGTGCCGATGCATGCGCATCCGGTTTTTGCAGACTTCCTGGAGCACTACGGCCGTGTCTGTGTCGCTACTCCGGAGGAGTCAATTCGTGAAAGACTTTCTCGCCTGTTCTGGTACACCGTTGAATTCGGGCTGATTCGCCAGCAAGGGGAGATCAAAGTGTATGGCAGCGGGCTTATCAGCTCGCATGGAGAATGTCTGAATGTCATGGGCGGACACTGTGCCATCAAGGAATTCTCCCTGGGTGAAGTGGTGAATACGCCGGTCAAGATCGACGAGCTTCACAAGCTGCTTTTTGTCGTAAACAGTTTCGATCAGCTCTACGAAGTTATGCATGAAGCAGAGCGGCTCGCTGCGAGCGGTCGCCTGTAGAGAGGGTTATCCATGACGGTTGGCGTCCTGTATCAGTCTGGCTTCGGCAATGAATTCGTGTCGGAGGCCGTTCCCGGAGCGTTGCCCATTGGCCAGAATGCTCCGCAGAAACATCCGTTAGGTCTTTATACCGAGCAGCTCAGCGGAACGCCTTTTACCGCGCCGCGATCTCAGAATCGCCGTACCTGGACCTATCGCATTCGGCCATCAGTAACTCACCGGCCCTATGACGAGATTCCCT
>JABFXN010000289.1 GCA_013361705.1 Acidobacteriaceae bacterium | reverse complement strand
GCCGGTTCATCGAAGAGAACGCACTCGACGTAAAGAACCTCGACATCTAAGTCAGAGTTCAACCCAGCAGAAGAGGAGGCCTCGGCCTCCTCTTCTGCTTTTTCTGCAAGCGGCGCAAAATGTTGTCACCTGAACCGTAGGTGAAGAACCCGCTTTTTTAGCAGATCCTTCGGCAACCTACAATAAAAACAATGCCTGCCTATCTCACCACGCACGGCCACTATCTCTGGCTAATCCTTGCATCCTTTATCGCAGGCGTGATGAACGCGCTCGCGGGCGGAGGCTCGTTCGTCTCCTTCCCGGCGATGCTGGCGGTGGGTGTGCCTCCTATTCAGGCAAATGCAACTAACACGGTGGCTATCTGGCCGGGGCAGCTTACCTCGCTTGCGGCTCTGCGTGAAGATCTGCGGCGCGATGCGGCCTGGGTCGTGGTCATCGCTTCAGTGATCGGCGGTATCGGCGGAGCGATTATCCTGCTGCACACGCAGCAGCAGACCTTTCTTCACGTGCTGCCGTGGATGCTGCTGGCGGCGTCGTTGCTCTTCGGCGTTAGCGGACGCATCTCCCGGTGGCTGCGAAGCCGCAGCGAGCATCACCACCTCGAGCACAGGGTTCCGGCACTCTACGTGCTGCTTTGCCTCCTCCCGGTCACTTTTTACATCGGCTACTTCGGCGCGGGCGCGGGTTTTCTCATTATGACGGTGCTGTCGCTCTTCGGCGTGGAAGAGATGAACCAGTTGAACTCGCTCAAGGTGCTCGGCGCCTGCGTCTCGAACTTCTCCGCCGTGGTCACCTTCATCGTGCGGGGAGCGGTGGTATGGCATTTCTGCCTGGTTGCAATGATCTTTGCCGGACTGGGTGGATGGCTCGGCGCCCGTTATGCCCGGCGCATGAACGGTAACGTGCTGCGCGCCCTGGTGGTTGTCATCGGCTGCGCCGTCGCCGGCTGGTTCTTCTACCGCAATATGGTTTGAAATTGGGAACTAAAATAGAACTGTATGAGTCACGAAGGCATCCGTTTCGTAAGCCGGGAAGAGGCGCTGTCCGACGCCGCGCAGGATACCCGTCTGCCGCGCGAGGCGGTTACTCCGGCCAAGGTTCGCGTGCACCTGACCTCCGGCGAAGGTGTCGAGATCGAGTGGAAGGACGGCCATCACTCGAAGTGGACCTTCCCCTGGCTGCGCGACGCCTGCCCCTGCGCCACCTGTCACGAAGAGCGTCAGCACACCGGCCGCAAACCGGGTGAGCCCAAGCCGAAGGCCAAGGAACTCTTCACCATGTACCAGGCGCCTGCCAAGCCGACCTCGGTGGAGAAGATCGGCAACTATGCGCTGAAGTTCAAGTGGAATGATGGGCACGAAGCCGGCATCTATTCCTGGGATCATCTGCGCCGCGTCTGCAATTGTGACGCTTGCCGGAGCACGCGGGCGTGATTGCTGCCACGCTCACCTCGAAGCGTCTGCTTAGTGAAGCCTCGCAGACCTGGGAGCTTTCCTTCACCTGCAGCGAGCCGCTCACCTATCAGCCTGGCCAGTTCTACTCGTTTGTTACGGAGCGTGATGGCAAGCAGGAGGTCCGCGCGTATTCGCTGACGCAGGCTCCCGATGGCGATCGCATGGTGCTTTGTCTTAATCGCGCCGGCTGGTACTCCAACTTATTGTGCGATCTGGAGCCTGGCGGTACGGTGCAGGTACAAGGCCCTTACGGCGGGTTTGTTCTTCGTGAAGGTCCTGGCATCATCCTCGCCGACGGCGTCGGTATTGCGCCTGTAGCCGCGATGGCAGATGCCTTACTACGGGCACAGCGCAACGCCGGTTCGCTACATCTGCTGCATACGGCATCTTCGGAATCAGAGCTGTTTTATCGCGAACGCTTTGAGCAGGCTGAGCGCGAGCTTGCCGGGTTCCATTATCAGCCGCTGGTGGGCGTTGAGATGGCTCCGCGTCTGGAAGAGATTCTGCAGCCTGGAGACGAAAAGCCAACGGCGTACATCGTGGGCCTGAATGCCTTTGCGGCTCCACTGCGGCAGTGGTTCAAAGACCGCGGATGGGATCGTAGGCAGATCGTCTTCGAGCGTTACGACTAAATGTTAGTTTTGTTTCTCATTTCGTAGCGCAGCGGAGAAATCTGCTGCTGACTAGGGGCTTCTGGGATGCCGAGAAAAAGCGGATCCCTGCGGGATGACAAAACAAAGAGCGGCCTCTCTACCCCTTACAGATTGAACAACTCTTTCAATCGTTTGGTCTGGGCGCGGCTTACAGGGATCTCGGTCTGTTGGCGGTCGTCCATGCGGAGCTGATAACTCGACTTGAACCACGGCACCACTTCGCGAATGTGGTGGATGTTCACGACATAGCTGCGATGCGCACGCCAGAAGATCTCCGGATTCAACTGGTCCATCAACTCTTCCAGGGTGCGGCAGTTTGAGGTGCCCTCAACGTTCTGCGTCACGATCGAGATCTGGCCCTCATCGATGGCGGCGAAGCAGAGGTGCTTCTGATCGACCAGAAGCAGCCGGTTCTGGGCCCGCACCACGACTTTGCTACTGGCGCGTGCCGGATTGGTCGCTTGCTGGGCCTGTTCTTCCAGCAGCTTCATCAGGGCATCGAGCTTGGCGCTGTTCGGATCAGTAGAGGTTTGCGCAGCAGCTGCCGCTTCGGCAGCGACACGACCACGCGCCTTCTCCACTGTCTGTTCCACACGTGCGCGGTCGAAGGGCTTCAGCAGATAGTCAACCGCGTTTACTTCAAAGGCGCGTACGGCGTACTGATCGTATGCGGTTGCGAAGACCACCTGCGGCAGTCGGGTTACCTTGCCGATCAGCTTTTTCAGAACCGCAAACCCATCCAGACCGGGCATCTGAACGTCGAGAAAAACAACATCCGGCTTGTGTTCACGGATGAGTTCGACGGCTTCAATCCCATTCGATCCCTGGGCAAGCACTTCCACATCGCCGGCTTTTTCCAGCAGGTACTCAAGCTCCTGCCGTGCAAGCGGCTCGTCGTCGATGATAAGAGCGGTCATCGCTATGTCAATGATTCAGTATAGAAGAGTTGAGATAACCGAACCGCGAACAAAATTGCTCAAGCTACTCGTCGTGGTAAGCCCGCAGGCGGCTCGGAGACCCGTCGGTGGCGAGATCATGCCCGCAGTTGGAGCAGTAGATGTCGGTAATCTGCACGCTGCGATAGCACTGTCCGCAAACCGGCGCCGTCTGGAAGCGGCACTGCGGACAGAAGTTGAAGCCGGCCTGCAGTTCTGTGCTGCAATGCGGGCACCGGGAGACCACAGGCTGCCGCACCAGGAAGTAGACAATGGCTCCGATGCCGGCGGGCATCAGGATAACCATCAGCATCCACAGCGGCGCCGACATATTGCGGCGCTTGACGTCGCGGCTGACGTAACCAGCCAGCAGGGCGTAGCTGGCAAGCGCGGATCCCCAGAAGAAGCCCATCGCAATGCGCATCGCCAACAGCTCGCCGTGGCGATGGGGCATCTTGAAATGGAAGAGATACTGCAGACCGACAAAGAAGATCGCAGCCAGCAGGATCGACCAGGTAGGAATCAGGCTCAGATCGTATTCGGCGTTACCTGTATCTCTATCTCGATCTCGGCGCTCGTGAACTTCCGCCATTAGTTACGACCTCCGCGGCCAGCATTCACACGCTTGTACCAAACCACGCCGATCGCTGCTGCGGAGACAGGGATGAGCCACATGAGCAGCACGAAGATCTGCTCACTGGCATAGGGCAACGTGTCTTCCACGTCGGAGTCCGAGGCAAGGATCACCGCCGTAGTGACCATGGCAGCAATCAGCAGAACACCTCCGAAGATCAGCGGCAGGTAAAGGCTCCGCACTTTCCTCTTCTGTGCCTGTTGTTTCAGAGCTTGTGCGCGAATCGCCCGGTGCGTGCGATTGACGACGCGCGATGGAGCGGGGGGAGTCATTGTAGCCATCACCGTGTTCCTTCCGCTGGTACTCTGCGAAGGGCTTCAACCTGCGGTCGCAAGGCGGCGAGGCCGCGGTAGAGCCGGGATTTCACGGTCGAGAGAGGAGCTCGCGTTACCGTCGCGATCTCCTCCAGCGACATATCTTCATGGAAGCGCAGCGTCAGTACCTCGCGGTAGCTGGGTTCCAGCGTCAGCAGCACCGTGGCTACCTCGGCGGCGTGCTCGCGCTCCTGAAACTGTTCAAAGGGAGACGGTGCATCCAGGGCGATCTCGAAGGGGCGCTCGTCCTCTCCGCCTTCGCTCATCTCATCCAGGCTGGCCATGGTCTTCCGGCGGGCGTTGTCGATGACCAGGTTGCGGGCGATCGTAAACAGCCAGGTCTCAAAACGCGCTTTGCCGTTGTACTGCGAGCCACGCACCAGCACCCGCATCCAGGTCTCCTGGAAGAGGTCTTCGGCCATCTCCCGGCGTCCGGTCAGGAAGGTCAGGTACCGCATCAGGCGATGCTGATACTGCTCGATCAGTGTGTCCAGAAGGTCCGGGTCCTGCCGCTTCAGCCCACGCGCGATGGCGGCATTTTCCTGCGCCTGCTCCGCGATGGCGGCTTCTGTACGGACTAGAGAGAAGGACGGCACATTTCCTCTGACGGGCACCCCGCGCCAAAAGACTCGGTGGCGGCGATTTTTTCGTAAAAACCGGGTGAGGATCAGTATAGGGTGCCTGGGCACAGCCGTGGAACAGAATTTCCCCGTGTTTTCGCCAATTTTCCCGCAATTGGTAACGACCAATTCAGGCGCGAGGCAGGGCGATAAACTGCTTGGATGGAAGTTCTGTACGGCATTCACCCGGTGGAGGAGGCAGTGCGTTCCGGCGGCCGCCCGCTGGATCACGTCCGTTTCGCCCGCGACCGCCGCGATGCCCGGCTGGAAGCGGTGCTCGATCTCTGCCGCAAGGCAGGGGTTAAGTGCTCGCCGGCCTCCAAAGACGAGCTCACCCGGCTGGCCAAGACCGAGATGCACCAGGGCATCGTCGCCCAGGTACGCGAACGTAAGTTTCTGGCGATTGAGGACTTACTGGCCGCGCCGCCACGAAACGGGGAGCATTACTTCTTTCTCGCCCTCGACGGCGTCGAAGACCCCCACAACCTCGGCGCACTGCTGCGTACTGCCGATGGAGCTGGTGTCGATGGCATCCTTCTGCCCGAGCGGCGCTCGGCACCTCTAACAGCGGTGGTCGCCAAATCATCGGCGGGAGCCAGCGAATACGTCCGTATCGCCCGCGTCACCAACCTGGTGCGAGCCCTTGAACGCCTGAAAGAGGAGAATGTCTGGGTGGTCGGTCTGGATGAACGTGGCACGCCCGACTACAGCGACTACGACTTCAAGACACATACCGCCCTTGTCCTCGGACGCGAGGGGGCCGGGCTGCACGATCTGGTCAAGCGCACTTGCGATCACCTTCTACGTATCCCGATGGCAGGCTCTGTCAGCTCGCTGAACGTCTCGGTCGCCGGGGCAGTCGTGATGTATGAGGCCGTTCGGCAACGTGCCGGCGCTCCCGCACCGGCGGCAAAACCGTCCAAACCGCGTAAGGGTTTAGGTTCCTAGATGTTTTTTGTAAGCCGATTGGGATGTGCGGCCGTGCTGCTGGCCGGCGGTATGACGTGGGCGCAGCAACCGCCCCAGGTCATCTTTCAGTCTCCTCCGGAGACCTCTCAGAAGAAGCCGGCGGTGCTGATCCAGGTCTCGGACGAGGTCCGCTCCTCGCTGATCTTTACCGCCTATGACATGGACCTGCACCTGAATACAACGGAGAGTACGCTCTCCGCCCGGGTGCGCCTGACCGTGCGCAACGGTGGAACGAAGCCGATCGAGGATCTTCCGCTCCAGATCTCATCGTCCATGATGTGGGACCTCGCCCGGCTGGTCGAAGACGGCCGCACCGTCACCCTGCCGGTCGCTCAGCACCAGGTGAAGACTGACCTCGACCACACCGCTGCGGTGACCGAGGCGGTGCTGCATCTGCCCAAGCCTCTGTCTGTCGACGAATCTGCCACCCTCGACGTGCTGTACTCCGGCAAGGTCGAACAGACTACCGGCGCCGAAAGCTCCTCCTCTGCGTCCTCCCTGGAGTGGGATCGCATCACGGACGACTTCACCGGCGTGCGCGGCTTCGGCAATGTGCTCTGGTATCCCGTCAGCGCGCCGCCTGCGTTCATGGGTGATGGAAACCGCGTCTATGACCTCATCGGCCGCAACCGTCTAGCGACGCAGACGGCACGCGTGAGTGGACGTCTCACGGTCGAATACGCCGGGGACCCGCCGCGGCTGGCGTTCCTGTGCGGCCATCAGGCGATATTGGAGACGCATCAGGACAATCCGAACCAGCCCTCCGCCGCTGCCACCGGTGTTGCCACCGCGAGCTTCGCTGCATTCCCTCTGGGCTTCCATCCGCTCAGCCTGTTTCTCAGCAAAGACCAGCCGGAGATGCTGGGCGGTGGCTACCTGGCGGTGATCTCTGAAGATGCCGAGCGGGCAAGCAACCTGAACAAGACGGCATTGAACGTCTTTCCCTTACTCACCACCTGGCTGGGAGCGCGACCCAATGGCCCGCTGACACTGCTGGAAGCAGACATCCTGCAGCCTTTTGAATCAGGCCCGTTTCTCGTGGGGCATCTTCCCGGTCACCCCAGCGAAGATGCAGAGGTGCTGGTGCATGCCTTTACGCACGCCTACACCGGCACCCAGCCCGTCTGGCTGGACGAAGGCCTGGCGCGCTTTATGGAGCTGCTTTGGATCGAACGCTCCGAAGGACGCGAAGCCGCCATTGCTGCGTTGGAAGACGGCCGCAACGCGCTGACGCTGCTCGAGCCTGACCTCTCCCAGCCGGATGCCGGTGAAGGTCAGCCCCTGGAGAAGGCGCACAGCGATCTGATCTACCGCACTAAGGCGGCCTATGTGCTCTGGATGCTGCGGTCAATCGCCGGAGATACCGCCCTGCAGCAGGCACTGGCGGCACTGCGCACCCAACCCTCGCCGAATGCAGCAACCTTCCGTCGCCTGCTCGAAGAGACATCGCAGAAAGATCTCGGCTGGTTCTTTGACGACTGGGTCGATCACGACCGTGGCTTGCCCGATCTCGCTATCGTCTCGGTAACACCGCGCGCCATCGAGCGCACCGGCGGCTACCTGATCTCCGTCGAAGTCTCCAATGCTGGCTATGCTGCAGTCGATGTGCCGGTGACGATCCGCTCCGGCAGCCTGACCACCACGGAGCGCCTGCGCATCCCGGCACGCTCCCGCTCCACCACCCGAATTGTCTTCAACGACGCCCCCCAGCAGGTCCAGGTCAACGACGGTACGACACCGGAGCTACGCTCGACGGTGCATGTGCTGGATGTGAAAGCAGCCCAGTAGGGCTGCTTGGTTGAATAGTTCAATCGTTGAATAGTTGAATGGTGGGTCGTGGGTGATTTGAGCCTGTAGAGCATTTTCCCTGTAGGTGTAGAGTAGGGCTTCCTTATCTATGGCCGTTTTCCGTAATGAAAACGCCGCTGCACACCCTTTCGGGCTACGCAGCAACAGGGAAATGCTCTAGCCGCACCATTCAACTATTCAACCAATCAACCATTCAACGCCTGCGGGCTACGCGCGCAGGCTGAGCCACATTCGTGGCGCAAGTAAACGGCGGAGCCGTATTGCTGTGCTGGCAGCTCAGGTTCAACTGGGTTGAGCCGTCTTTTGGCAGCAGCGGATCGATCTGGTCGCCCAGCGGAGTCAGTGCGGCCAGGTCCCGTGTCACTGACGCATCTGCCTCGCCCGTGATCTGAATCTGGCTCAGGTGAGAATCGAATCGGCCACTGACCTGGGCAGGATTTTCTCCTCCAAGCTCGACCGGCAGCCGGTCGAAGGTGAAGGCGTAGCGCCGCAGATCACCCTGCAGATTGCCATTTTCTGGCTTCAGGCCGGGGCGTCCTTTGAATACCACCGGAGTCACGGCAACGTCCGTCAGCTCGACCGTCTGGTCTTTGATGACCTCATGGTTTTTGGCGGTGAGTCCCAGCTTGTTGGCGGTGAGGTGGCCCTTCCATCCGCTAACGGCCCTATAGGTCAGGTCAGCATCGACGGTTCCGGAGGCGGCCCACTGCGGCGATACGCGCGAGCTCGCAACTTTGCCCCAGTTCAGCAGCGTATCCGCGGCAACCTGGCGAAGTCCCAGCTGGATCTCCGCTTTCTCCGGCTCGCGAACGTCGTCGATCCGCCCGGCCAGGGCAACGGCGCCGGCATCGACGGGCGCCTCGCACTTCACATCGTCCAGGGTCAGAAAACGGTTGGTGGCGCGCAGACCGCAACGTATCTCCGCCGAGATCGGCTGTGCGGGGAAGAACTCCGCGCGGCGCAGGCCTTCCAGCTTGATCCAGGTCTGCACGTTGGACTCGGCGAAGGTGCCCTTGACGTTGGCTCCCCATTCGAGGGTTCCGCGCAGGCCGGCATCGGCTCCGGTCAGTACCTTGCTGGTCTCGCCGAGCTGGGCTTTGGTCCATACGCCATGCAGGTCGATCGGAACCTGGCTGAAGTTGTCCGCGTGTTTCAGCGTGCCTTCGACCCGCAGAACGCCAGTGTCGCTCGCATCGGTGTCGGTACGCGAAGGATGCGCCTCCAGGCGGATGCGCCACTCGTCCGGATTCGGCAGCCAGAGCGCAAACTCGGCCTCGGTAAGAGAGAACGGCGTCTTCTCATTGCCCAGCTTCAGGTTGACGCGGGCGCTGGTGGCTTCGATGTAGGGAAAACGGGGCTTGGCACCGGCCTTGGGCTGCGCTGTAGGAGCGGCGTCCACCTGCGTGGCGTGCATCAGGATTGCCTGCAGGTTCCAGCGGCCATTCTCGGCGCGGACCAGGTTCACACTGGGCTCTGTCAGCGAGATGGAGGAGGCTTCCAGCTTTCGCCGCCACAGCGAACTCAACCGAAGAGTCACGTGGACCTGGTTGGCGCGCATCACCGGTTCTGAGCCGAACTCCGGATCTTCGCTGATGACGAAGTTCTCCAGCGTTAAGCCGGGCGTGGGCAGCATGCTCAAGGTGATGTTGTCGATGTGCACCGGCCGCCCGATGGCCTCGCTGATGCTCTGCGCGACCCGCAGGCGATAGCGGCCCACGTTGATCATGGGCAGCGCAAAGATGGCTACCAGCACAAGAACGATCAGGCCAAGAGCCATGGCGATGCGCCGACGCAGCGAACGCTTCGGTTGTGCGCCGATCTCAGACATCTACTTCACCAGGTGCAGCGTACGCTTCCAGCGCGTCTCGTCGAAGAAGTGCAGAATCACGTGGCCCGCGAAGCTGATGCGGTCGCCAACCGTCTGCTTATTGATCTGGTCTGCCGGCGTCTCGAACGACCAATAGACGAACATGGGCCTGCCAACAATGTTTTCCATGGGAACGAAGCCCCAGAATCGGCTGTCCAGCGAATCCAGGCGGTTGTCGCCCATGGCGAAGACTTTGCCCGGAGGAACAACGAGATCCTCTCCCTGGATGTGGGAGGGAAGATCTTCACGCCAGACACCGGGAACGTCTTCTGAGGACATGAAGGACGGCGGAGGATAGAGCGGGAAGTCGTCGCGGAACTCCTGGTACTCGCGGATGTTCCCGTTCTCGTCGCGATCGCCGGGCTTGGAGATGTAAGACTCGTTCTGCTGAACGCCGTTGACGTACAGAATGCCGTTGCGCAGATGAATCTTGTCGCCGGGCAGGCCAACCAGACGCTTGACCAGGAAGAGATCGGGCCAGCCGGGCTTCAGGAAGACGAAGACATCGCCGCGATGGGGCTGGCGGTAGTGCACCAGCGGCATCCACTTGCTCTGCGGAGCCAGGGTGACACGGTCGACCAGCACATGGTCGCCGATCAGCAACGTCTTCACCATGGAGGCTGAGGGGATCTCAAAGTTCTGGAAGATAAAGGTCATGACGAAGAGACCCACGGCCAGAACACTGGCGATGGAGGCAATGCTTTCGAGCAGGGTCTCTTCGCGCTTTTGTTCTTCAGGCTGCTGCTCTTCGTTTGGCAAAGGAACTTTCTCCTCAGCAAGTGTAACTGGTCGGGTCTCCGGAAGGGCCAAAGGGGCGGCACCCGGGGGGTGATTCGGTACCCTGTCCGTCAATTCTTCTAGAATTTCCTCACGCCGATGCCATTCCGTAAACCCAAGCCGCGCGAACCGATGAGTGAAACCGAGCTGCTGGACTACGCTGCCGCCGCCCTGGGCCGCCGCATGCGTACCGTGGCCGAACTGAAGAAGCTGATGAAAGCCCGCGTGGAAGACTCCACAGAGGGCGAAGCAAAGATCGGCAGGGTGATCGCACGGCTGGAAGAGATGCGCTACCTCTCCGATCCGCGCTTTGCCGCCGACTTCACCCGGCTCCGCCAGGACAATCAGGCCTTCGGCAAACGCCGCATCGCCAACGACCTGCGGCAGAAGGGGATTGCGTCTCCCCTCATCGAGAAGACGCTCACGGCAGCCTTCGAAGATGTGAAAGAGCTGGATCTGGCCCGCGAACACCTGCGCAAAAAGCGGATCGCCGCGCCGACCAATGAAAAAGAGTCGGCACGGATCGTACGCCGGCTGGCTGCGGCCGGTTTCTCCACCGGCACCATCTTTGCGGCACTCAAGGAGCTGAAGGCCAGCGACGATGTACTGGCCGAGGTTGAAAGTCTGGACGAGATGGAATGAGCGTCACGCAGGTCATCGCGATCGACTGGTCAGGCCGCATCGATACTGCCGGACAGCGCCGTCACATATACGCCGCCCGCTGGCACAACGGCAAGGTCACACTGACCAACGGCCGCACGCGGCAGGAGACGGCAGAGTGGCTGATCAAGCTGGCAAAGGACGATCCATCGCTGGTCGTCGGCTTCGATTTCTGCTTTTCCTTCCCGGCATGGTTTCTTCGCGAGTTGGAGATGGAGAGCGCTCCGGAGTTCTGGCGTCTGGTAGCCGAGCAGCACGGTGAGCGCTGGCTCTCGCGCGAGTGTGAAGACCGCCGCTTCTGGGGCAAGCCGCACAAGCGGCCCGTGGAGTTCTCCGGAGATCGGCTGCATCGCATGCTGCGCGCGACTGATATTGACTGCAAGCTGGTTGCACTGATTCCCGAAGAAGAGCGCGCGTTACGGGTAAAAGGCATCACCCCCAAATCGGTCTTCCAGATCGGCGGCTCCGGTTCGGTAGGTACGGCATCGCTGCGCGGCATGCCGGTGCTGCTGCAACTGCGTGAGGCAGGATTTTCTGTTTGGCCCTTCGACCGGCCAAAGCTACCGCTCGTCGTGGAGATGTACACGCGGCTCAATACCGGGCCGGTACACAAGTCGAACCCAGAGAAGCGTGCGGAATATCTGCTGCGCAAACGGAAAGAAGATCCAGCCTATGCCGCTCTGCCACGCAGTGTGCTGCAGACAGCTCGTGCCGGAGAAGACGCCTTCGACGCCTTGGTCAGCATGATGGTGATGGTCGAACGGCGAGACGAGTTCCCACACCTTATTCAGCCGCGCGATCCGCTGCATGCGATGGAGGGCTGGACGTGGGCGCCCGATCTGCAAGCAACACAAAAGAAGAAGAGCCGCGGCTGAGACCGCGGCCCTTGTTTCTATCGGTAAAAAAGGGGTTGAGGCGTGGAAGGGAAGTGCTAACGCCGCCCCTCCTCGCGGTTAATCTGGCGGCCGGCGTGGTTCTGTTCGCGATTGACCTGTTGCCGCTGCTGCTGTGTCATGGCTCCGCCGTTTGCGACACGCTCGTTGTGTACCTGCTGAGCAATTCCAGACTGCTGGCGATTGTCGCGTGCGGCCTGCGCAGAGTTGAGCTGCCCGTCGCGCAGTCCATTGGCGACGCGCTGCTGCTGATAGGCTTCGCGATTGTTCACGGCGTTGGGTGCAACGCGATTGGCATTGTGGTTGTCGTTGTAGATCTGACGGCTGGCTGCATTCTGTTCGTGGTTGACCTGTTGCCGCTCCTGCGGCGTCAGTGCGCCACCGTTCGCGACACGGTCGTTGTGGACCTGCCGGTCGATGTTGGCCTGTGTCCGTTCCGCCCGGGCAGCCTCGCCGGAGGTCATCTGTCCGCTATGCAATCCATTGGCGATGCGCTGGTCCTGATTGGCTTCACGCTGGTTCGGATTGAAGCGTGCTGCCGCTGCCGCATTTGTTGGGTTGGCATGGAACGAGGCTGGAGTTGCCGCGGCCATCACTCCAGGGCGCCCGCCGTTCGCACTAGCGAATTGTGCGCGGTTCTGCGAAGCGAAGGTCTGGTGCTGCATCTGCTCGTTGGTTGCGACGACATGGTTCTCGCGCATGGCATTCGCTTCGAACTGAGTCGGACGCGACTGGATACCGCCATTACCGCCGTTGTAACTGACGCGGTTGATGGTGGTGTTGTTCACAATTACCGTTTTGTTGACGTAGACATTGGTGACGTGAACGCTGCCGAAGTTCGCAGCGGCGCTGTTGTAGAAGAAGGATCCTCCGCGCCACTCGCCTCCGCCAAAGCCGGAGCCGAAGTAGCCGAAGCCGTAGTTAACGCCGCCATAGAAGCCAACGTGCGGTCCCCAGTAGCCGGGGTGGAAGAGATACGCGCCACCTTCCCAGCCCCAGTAAGCAGGGGTCCAGAGCAGGCCGGGACGCGGGGGAGCAACCCACACGCCGGGGACCCAGTAGTAGCCTCCGGGGCCATAGGCCCAGTAGCCGGGAGTCCAGATGTATCCGGGCGCCGGTAGCGGCGGCTGCGTGTAGACCGGCAACGCGGGGGGAGCAAAGTTAACGGAAATAAACACGCCGGCCTGGCTCTGCGGCACCTGGATAACGGCTGCAGAGAACAGCATCGCGCCGGCAACGAGAAGCGTACGACCTCGGGAGAGAAGCGACATGGGGGAAACTCCTGCGACCTTTGTGTCCGCTTCATGCGGCCGGTCCACTCCCTCATACCCTCGCGTTTTAGGAATGTTGCAGCGGAGGAGGAAAATAAATTTCGTCAACAAAAGGCAACGAAAAGCTGCTGCAGGTGTTGTGCGAGCCCAGCGCCCCGTTTATGTGGAATGCATTTTTACTTATAACGATGGCGCTGGACCCCGAAGGTAAAGCACACTTCTCTCGCGGAGTTTTAGGAGGGATTGGCGTGACCCAGATCGCGGTGTGGTTTGAGCGGAAGTTTTCCTTCGGATATCCCAAGGAGCTGTTACCGAACCTGATGGCGCGGCTGCGCGGTACCCCGGCTCGGTTGGAGGAGGCACTGCGATGCCATACACCTCAGCGACTGATCGCCAGGCCCGAACATGGCTGGTCCGCACAGGAGAATGCCGGTCATCTGCTGCAACTCGAGCCGCTGTGGCTCACCCGCGTGGAAGACTTCGTCCGCGGCAGCAATACCCTCGCACCGACTGATCTTGCCAATCGCGCGACTACAGACGGTGGATACAACGAGCGCCCGCTGGAAGAGATCCTCTCCGGCTTCCGGAGTGCACGCAGCAAGCTTCTGACTCGTGTCGCTTCGCTGGAGGAAGAGGCATGGGAGCGCAGTATTGTGCACCCGCGCTTGAAGCAGCCCATGACTCTGACCGACCATCTCTTCTTCGTGGCAGAACACGATGACCATCACCTAGCGCGTATTTGGGAGTTGTTTGAAGGGCTCTGAGTGAATCGTGCTCCCACCTCTTTCCTTCCCTTTGCCCTAATTATTCCTAAGCCATAAACGCCGGTTCAAGTTCACCCGAAGGGAATACCCGATTCCGTCCTGCCGCTTTTGCCTCATACAGCGCCCGGTCGGATTGCTTGATCAGATCCTCCAGACCCACAATCTGGCCCACCAGCGTGGTGATGCCGACGGAGACTCGCACCTGGAACTGATGGGTTTCGGTCTGTACCCGCAGAGCCGAGACCTCGCCGCGAATGAGTTCGGCGATCATGCGGGCCATCTCCATAGGCGTGTCCGGCAGCACCACCATGAACTCATCCCCGCCCAGGCGAGCCACCAGGTCGGTGCCGCGTACGGAGCGCTGGATGGCGTTCGTCACCGCCAGCAGCGCACGGTCTCCGCCATGGTGGCCGAAGCGATCATTGATGCCCTTGAAGTGATCCATATCCAGCATCAGCGCCGAGATGGTTCCACCGGTCTTTGCTGAGCGCCGCAGGAGCTCGACCACCTCACGCTCGACAGCGCGGCGGTTCAGTACCCCCGTCAGGGGATCGGTCATGGCCTGGCGCTCCAGATCCTCGCGCAACTGGGCTGCCGACATCCAGATAAACCCGAAGGCAATGCCCGCAATCACGATGAGGTCGAGCCAGATGAAGTAGAAACTGGGGAGGTGAAAACGATAGACCGCATATCCGCGCACGGATGTGACTGCGGCGAAGAACACGAAGACTGAGCCCAGCAGGCGCGATGCGGTTCGCACGCCGGAGGCCGCCGGCCCGAAGAGTACCCATGCCGTCATCAGGGACGGCGTTGCCATCATGGCGGAGATGACTGCAACCCGCACGCCGATATCAGGATGCACCAGTGAAAAATACGCAATGCCACACATTCCTACTATGCAGACGCTGAGAACCGCGATCCACATCCTCTCCATGCGTCCCAGGAAGGCGGTGACGGCGCGGTTCAGGCACACTAACTGCACCACAAAGAGCAGGTTCGAGAGGACAATGCCGATTATCACCGGCAGATGCGCACGTGCACCTTGCAGCGACAGGGCAATTCCTCCGGCAAGGTTTGATACGACAAACCAGTACGCTCCCCTCAGACCAGGGTTCGCAAGGTAATTTACGAGCATCGTGAGGCCGAAGAGGAAAAACAGGCTCGACTCCACGAAGAAAAGAGTATTGATATCCATTGGGCCGTAGTCCGTTCAGGGAACGGATAAAAACATCATTTGGGGTACTTTCGCTTAGTGTTGCAGGCGGCGGGCGGCAACGCAACGGCAAAAATGCCCGGGCCGCGCTGCTAGACTTAACAAGTCATGCAATATCGTTCCGGAAGCCAGATTCGCGAGGATTTCCTTCGCTTTTTCGAGACCAAGCAGCATCGCCGCATCCATTCGTCATCGCTGGTGCCGGCCAATGACCCCACGCTGCTGTTCACCAATGCGGGCATGAACCAGTTCAAGGACGTCTTCCTGGGGGCGGAAAAGCGCGATTATTCGCGCGCCACCACCAGCCAGAAGTGCGTCCGCGCCGGCGGCAAGCACAACGATCTCGAGAACGTCGGCTTCACCCGCCGCCACCATACCTTCTTCGAGATGCTGGGCAACTTCAGCTTCGGCGACTACTTCAAGAAAGACGCCATTGCCTATGCCTGGGAGCTGCTGACCAGTTCGGAATGGTACGGCATTCCGAAGGACAAGCTCTACGTCACTATCTTTGCCGGCGAAGGTTCCGTACCTCGCGACGATGAGGCCGAGCAGTTCTGGATTGCGGCCGGCGTTCCCAAGCAGCGCATCTTCGAGATGGGCGCCAAGGACAACTTCTGGCAGATGGGCGACACCGGCCCCTGCGGTCCCTGCAGCGAGATCTACTTCGACCTCGGCCTTGCAGCCGCTGACCAGCCCGGCGTGGACCTTCCCTTCCCGCAGGACGAGCAGCGCTACGTCGAGATCTGGAACCTGGTCTTCATGCAGTTCGATCGCGCCGCCGACGGCACACTGACGCCGCTGCCCAAGCCCTCCATCGACACCGGTATGGGCCTGGAGCGGATCGCCTGCGTGCTGCAGGACAAGATCTCGAACTTCGAGACCGATCTGTTCACGCCGCTGATCAATCGCGCCGAACAGCTTACTCACCACAAGGTCGAGAAGGATTCGGATATCGACGACCGCTCGCGCGCCTCGCTCCGCATCATTGCCGACCACGCCCGCGCGGCTACCTTCCTGATCGGTGACGGCGTGCTGCCGGCCAACGAAGGCCGCGGCTACGTTCTGCGTAAGATCATGCGTCGTGGTATCCGCCACGGACGCCTGCTGGGGCAGGAGCAGCCCTTTATGCACCAGATGGTCTATGCCGTCCGCGACGAGATGGGTACGGCGTATCCGGAGCTGCACGACTCCGCCGACCGCGTCGCCAAGGTCGTGCTCGCCGAGGAACAGCAGTTCGCCCGCACGCTGCAGTTGGGCCTCTCGCAGATGAACGAAGAGACGCTGAAGTCCGGCGCGCTCGCGTTCCGTCTGTATGAGACCTTCGGCATGCCGCTCGACTTCATGGTGGATGCCGCTCGCGATGCCGGCATCGAGTTCGATCTTGTTGGCTTTGAGAAGGCGAAGGAAGAAGAGCAGGCACGTGCCCGCGCCTCCTGGAAGGGCGGCTCGCAGAAGACCGCCGCTCCGGTCTTCCGCGACCTCGCGAAGACAGAGTTCCAGGGATACAAGCTGCTGCGTGTCGATGGCGCGAAGGTGCTTGCTGTAGTTAAGGATGGCGTCGGCGCCAGTGTGCTGAACCCCGGCGATGCGGGCGAGGTCGTCCTCGATACCACCAGCTTCTACGCCGACTCCGGCGGCCAGGTTGGTGATATCGGCTGGCTCTACTCAGCCGATCACAACTCGGTTGTCGCTGATGTCGCCGGATGCACCAAGCCGGTTCAGGGTGTCTTTGCGCACAAGGTCGTCGCGCGTCAGCCTATCGCTGTCGGCGACGTCCTCGACACCGTCGTCAATGGCGAAGTCCGTGCAGCCTCCACCCGCAATCACACCGGAACCCACCTGCTGCACGCCGCGCTACGCGAGGTGCTGGGCACGCACGTGAAGCAGGCCGGCTCGCTGGTCAATCCGCAGCGGCTGCGCTTCGACTTCTCGCACTTTTCGCAGGTCGCGGACGAAGAACTCGAGCAGATCGAGTCCATCGTTAACGAGCAGGTGCTGAAGAACACCACCGTCCAGGTCTTCGAAGATGTGCCGATCGACGAGGCTATTAATGACCTGAAGGCGATGGCCCTCTTCGGTGAGAAGTACGGGGATCGCGTGCGCGTCATCAAGATTGGCGACTTTTCCACCGAGCTCTGCGGCGGTATCCACACCGCGGCCACTGGCGAGATCGGCCTGCTGAAGCTTGTCGGCGAGGGTTCGGTCTCAAGCGGCGTACGCCGTGTCGAAGCCGTCTCCGGCACCGGAGCTCTCAGCGAGTTCCGTAAGGATTTCGATGTGGCCCGTGTCGCCTCGCAGATCGTCGGCGCGACGACGGCGGCTGATCCTGCCGTGGCGCTGCGCGACAAGATTGCTGCGCAGGAAGAAGAGCTGAAGAAGCTGAAGCGCGAGCTCGATCAGGCGCGCATGAAGTCGGCGGCTTCCGCGGTTACGGGCGATGCGGCTGTCGACGTTGACGGCATCAAGCTGCTGGCGCAGCGCGTGCCGGGTCTGGACCGCAACCAGATGCGCGAGCTGGTCGACAACCTGCGCAACCAGATCGGCTCCGGCGTTGTGGTGCTTGGTACGGCCACCGAAGATGGAAGGGTAGCCCTGATCGTAGGCGCCACCAAAGATCTCGCCGGCAGCAAGGTACACGCCGGCAAGCTAGTCGGAGCGCTCGCCGCGAAGGTCGGCGGCAAAGGCGGCGGACGTCCTGACCTGGCCGAAGCCGGCGGTTCGGATGTCGCAGCACTCGATAGCGCCATCTCTTCCGCCACCGAGACCCTTAAGTCATTGCTCTCATAGAACTGGGTGCCCGGGTCCCTTAAGGGATCTGGGCTTTCGCGCTTCGCGCGAACCGTTTTTTGTCTTGTTAGGAATATAGGTATTCCCTTACCCATCCTGGCGTTGCGTATTTACCCCAACGAACGACGTTCGTTGGCGACCCCGAAGGATGGGGCACCGTGCCGGGTGGAAGGAAAAGCAGATTTCTCCGTTCCCTTCGATCAACCGCCCCAGTCAGCAAGCTGGCTGGGGCGGTTGACTGCGAAATGACAAAGGGGGATGAAACGGGTTGTCCATGCGAAATAACAAAACCGGGACCCACCTCGATACCCCATTTACCACCCAAGTACGCTCCGGTTTTTGTGCAGTGTTTCCGGGTTAACTGCTCGGTAAACTGGAAGCGTTTCGGCTTTGCCGGCGCTGCCGCATGGGTGTCTTTGCCTCAATTCGCTCTGGAATCGTTGTTGGTCTGTGCGTCTCGACGCTGGCGATGGCGGCGGTGCGGAAGAAGGCGGTTACAGTCTCGCCTTGGCAACAGGCGGAGCAATTGCGCGAGCAGCTCGAAGCAACGCCCGAGCAGCAGCGGACTCGCGCGGCTTATGTCCACGCCATGGACGCCTACCGCGCCATCTATCACGCCAATCCCGCCGACATGCACGCTCCCGGCTCCATCTTCGCCGTGGGAGAGCTGCTTGCTGAGCAGGGCCGCAGTCTGAATGATCCGAAGTCGTTCCAAGCCGCGCTCGGTCAGTTCGAGTTCCTGCGCAAGCAATATCCGGGTTCATCGTTGCGGATTCCGGCGCTTCTGGCCGAGGGCATCATTGCGCAGAACGACCTCCGCGATGCGAAGCTTGCCCGGCAGCACTATGACGAGCTGTTGCGCCGCTATCCTCGTTCGACCGAAGCACAGGACGCCCGCGCCGGTCTCGACGCCATCAAGCACGGCGACCGCCCTGCTGCACGTCAGCCGGTCGTTGCGGCTGCGCCGCCGGCAGAAACGCCTGCACCCCAGGTGGAGACGCCGTCGCCACGCCAGAACGGCTCGGCACGATTGCCGGCCATGCCTCTCACCTCGGGAGCAGCTTCAGGCTCTGCGATCGATCCCACAGCTTCAAGTGCGCAGGCTGATGCGACTTCACAAAAGCTGCAGCCGGTCTCGACCGCGCCCATGCCCCGCCACAAGGGAGCGCTGGCACAGGTCAGCGGCATTCGCCACTGGTCCACGCCGGACTATACGCGTGTCGCCATCGATCTCGGCGATGAAGTGCAGTATGAGGCCGCCCGTGTGCCCAATCCTGAGCGCATCTTCTTCGATCTGCACGGCACCCGGCTGGCGCAGGATCTGGTGGGCAAGAACTTTACCGTCACCGACGACGGCTTCCTGAAGAAGATCCGCATCGCCCAGTTTTCAAATGACGTGACCCGCGTCGTGCTCGACGTAAGCAATGTCACTGAGTACTCCGCATTCCTGTTGCCGAATCCATACCGACTCATCATCGATATTCACGGGTCGAAGGGTGCAGGGAAGAACAAGCCCACCGAAGTTGCCGCTAAACAGCAGAGCGATGGCGCAACCACAAAGGTCGCCGACAACCCCGCCAAGGCCGCCGGCGATGAGCATGAAGGCATCTCTCGCCCGGCAAGCGATCCCATTACTGAGGATGAGCCGTTGCCACCTGCTCCGGAGAAGAGTGTGGCGCCGGTCTTGGCCGTGCCCAGCACGATTGCGACGAAGCAGGCCAACACGCGTGAGGTTGCGAACCTCAGCGCACAGCCCGGTAAGGTGAAGGCAACGTCTGCTCCGACGACACAGCCCATCGCTGCCAGTGTGCGCCCGGTGGAGGTTGCGGTGAACGACCTGCCTGCTCCTCCTGCCGCGGACAAGAAACAGCGCAAAGGAAAGAAGATCGCCGCTGCGGATGAATCCATCGGCCATATGGCGACACCGACCACTGCGGGTGAGACTTCGCTCGTGCGCGCGCTTGGTCTGAAGATCGGCCGCATCGTGATCGATGCCGGCCACGGTGGCCATGACGCCGGCACCATCGGTGTCGACGGCCTGATGGAGAAAGATGTCGTGCTCGACGTCGCGCTGCGTCTCGGCAAATTGCTGCACGAGCGCCTGGGTGCGGAGATCGTCTACACACGCTCCGATGATACCTTCATCCCGCTGGAGACACGGACAGCCATCGCCAACAAGGCACAGGCCGATCTCTTCCTCTCTATCCACGCCAATAGCTCGCGCGATGACTCCGCGCGCGGTGTCGAGACCTACTATCTGAACTTCACCTCGCAGCCCGATGCGCTGGAGGTTGCTGCTCGTGAGAACGCAGTCTCCAACCAGTCGATCTCGCAGTTGAGTGACCTGGTGAAAAAGATCACGTTGAAGGACAAGATCGAAGAGTCGCGCGAGTTCGCCTTCGATGTCGAACAGTCCCTCTACAGCGGTCTGCAGAAGGGCAACGACGGCCTGAAGAACCGCGGCATTAAGAAGGCTCCGTTTGTCGTACTCATCGGTGCAAATATGCCTTCGATCCTTACTGAGATTTCGTTCGTGACCAATCCGAGAGATGCCTCACAGCTCCGCCAGTCGGACTACCGGGAACGCATCGCCGAGTCCATCTATAAAGGTGTTGCCCGTTATACGAGCGGTCTGAGTGGCATGAAGCTGGCCGACGCCAACAGTGGTGGCCCAAAGGCTACCGGAAACTAGTCAAGCCCAGACTCTGGGTGCCCCACATGCGCGAAGCTTATGTGGGGCTTCGAACGAAGCTCGAACCCAACTACCGCGTATGAAACGCGACGATCTCTGAATCCAGCCCGACGTTACGTCTTACATGTACCCGCAGCAACGCTTCGAACGGCCGCGCCAGATTATGGTCTATCCCGGCACGTTTTGCCAGATCGGCACGATGCATCGGATCCAGCGCGAACTCTACGGCAGACTGTGTTCCAACCGTCGTCAAACCTGTAAAGGCAAGAATCCGCGTCGAAGACTCAAGGCCCGGTAACAAGGCGATGATGGCGTACTCATCGCTGCTATCGGTGACGAACTCATGCGGCTCCCCGGCAAGCGGATGTTCATTGCTCACATAGCCGTGGGCATTTTGATCCAGGCGGATCACGAACTGAGTCGCCGTTGGTAGTTCGGCCAACGCCGTGTTCTGGGTTGCAGCTCCCAGAAAGACCAGGTTGCGCGACTTCGCGTCATCCCAAGTCACCAGCCTGCTTCGCTTCAGCACGAAGTCGCGATTCGCGCGGTCGAAGAAACGCGTCAGAGTATAGATAGCCTGCGCCTCTCCGGTGCCGGTGTAGGTATCGTCTTCCGGCGCATTGCTGACCGTGCCGGGTGGAAGCAGCCGAAGCCCATCCTTTAAAGGAGCGCCACGAAAGATGGGGTTGCTGTAGATCACCAGCGGCGGCTGATCCTGGCTGAGAAACGGCGCCCATAGGGGATCGTGCAACTGCGCCGATGCGACCCCGCGACGCGGCAAGGCATAGCCAAGTACAAGGCCCGCAGCCAGAGCCACCAGGATAAAGATGATGCCGAGCGATATCCGCCCGCGACTCTCGGGAGCTATGACGGCTGAGGGAAGCGAGAGGGCAGATGCCACTGCGGGAAGACCAGTCTCGCTAACCAAACGCTTCTTGAAGACCGGTAGATAGTGGCCCTTGGGAATCTCGATTGCGATGGGCTCCGACGCACCTTCCTCCTTAAAAAAGGAGGCGAGTTTTTGCCGTAGTAATCGAGCCTGTGATCGAACGATCGAGTCTTCGCTGGAGTTGTAGCCCGGCTTGCGGCCGAAGACATTCACTCCAATCTGTTGCTCTGAGGCTTCTTCCGGGCACTCGCGCAAAGCGCAGTCCACGATGTAGTTCAGGAACTCCCTGAGCTTCGGAGAAGCGGCGAGCTGAGAACCGTTTGAAACCCGCTCCGTAACGCTCCGGTACTGTTCGATCTCTTCCGGACTGAACTTCATTTCCAATCAACAGTTTACTCCGGTGAAGCACGGTGAATTGACCGTAAAGCGCCTGGCCAACGGGTGTAACGGAGAAGTCCGCGTGTAAAGCTGATGCATCCAACACGACGTCCCGAAAAGAGACGACGCATGGCTTCTACCATGCAGGAGTAAACACAATGAAGAAGCAACGACGTGTATCCCTAGTGGGCTACTGTCTGCTCGCACTGGTTTTTTTAGTGACCGGTGCCGCGCAGCTCTCTGCCCAGGCACTCTACGGATCGCTGTACGGCAACGTACTCGACGCGACCGGTGCCGCCATTCCTGGAGCCACAGTGACCGTGACAGACATTCAGAAGGGAACCCAGCAGGTCGTCACCTCTGGGCCCGACGGTGGCTGGAGGGTCGATCGCCTGATCCCCGATACCTACAAGGTGAAGGTTGAGGCTCCCAACTTCTCCCCGACCGAATCGCAGCCCGTCGACGTCCATGCCGACAGCGCCCAGAAGATTGACCTCACCGTCGGTCTACAGGCTGCCACCACGACTATCAATGTCACCACCGAAGCTCCCGCCCTCAAGACGGATAAGGCGGACGTTGCGACGGTGCTCGATCAGACCACGATCGCGAACGTCCCGAACTTCACCCGGAACTTCACCAACTTCCTGCTGCTGACCCCGGGCGTGCAGCACTCCAGCTTCAACATTGCCGGTCCGGAGAATCCGCAGGGCGGCATCGCTCTCAACTCCAACGGCTCCAACTACGGCGAGCAGGGCTTCGTCCTCGACGGTACGGATAATCGTGACCCGGTCCTGGGAATCATCGTGATTAACCCAACGCTTGACTCCATTGCCGAGACCAAGGTCATCACGCAGAACTACGATGCCGAGTTCGGCGGCGCTGCCGGCGGTATCGTCAACGTCACCACCAAGTCGGGCGGCAACGACCTTCACGGCGATGCCTTCTTCTTCCGCCACAGCGACTACTTCTACGCCCGCAACCCATTCACGCAGTACCAGGCCGATCCTGTCAGCAACCGCTTTGTCCCCAGTGAGCTCTACAGCCAGTTTGGCGGAGCACTCAGCGGTCCCATTATTAAGGACAAGGCATTCTTCTTCCTCGACTACCAGGGCCTGCGTCAACGGCTCGGCAGCACCTTGCAGCAGAACGTACCCACGGCGTTGCTGCGCTCCACCTGCCTTGCCTCCAGCGGAAACTGCAACCTTTCGCAGTACACAAGTCAGGTGCTCTATAACCCGGTCACCAAGACTCCGTACAGCAGCACGCCCGGACAGATTCCGGTAAGCTCGCTCTCTCCCCAGGCGGTGAACCTGCTGCGCCTTATTCCTGCAGCCAATGCCAATGGAACGTCGACGACGAACAACTACGTCGCCAGCGGCAACGGCGTTCTCAATGGAGATCAGGCGGACGTTCGTCTGGATCATCAGGCGACGCAAAACCTGCACCTCTTCGGCCGCTATGACTACGCTCTCTTCCGCTTGACCGGCGTTCCGGTCTTCGGTGCTGCCGGCGGACAGGGCTTTGGCCTGCAGAATACCAGCGGTCTTACCAACACACAGAACCAGAGCGCGACCGCCGGTCTCGACTGGGCGCTTTCGCCTTCACTTGCAACCGATCTCCGCTTCGGCTTCCTCAGCTATCACGTTGCCGAAAGCAAATATTCCGGCCAGGTCTCAGCCGATACACTCGGCATTCCCAACCTGAATGTCGCGGCTGACACTGGCGGAGCTCCAACTTTCAACTTCAACCAGGGCGGCTTCAGTGGCCTTGGTAACCAGGGCTGCAACTGCCCGCTGTTGCAGAGCGAGCAGGTCTTCCAGCTTGTGAACAACTGGACCAAGACCCGCGGAAATCACACCATTCGCTTCGGCGCGGACCTGCGGTATGCGAAGAACGTCCGTAACGCCAGCGACTTCAACCGCAGCGGTCAGTTCATCTTCGACAACTCATCGACGGGTCTCGGTGGCTCCGGCGGCAGCGATGTCGCTTCGTTCCTCGTCGGTTACGCCGCGCGCTTCCAGCGCTTCGATGTCTTCATCAACGATCAGTACAGCTACCAGAAGCGTCTTGCCTTCTATGCGCAGGACAACTGGCGTGTCACACCCAAGCTCACCGTTAACTATGGAGTGCGTTGGGATCTCATCTTCCCCGAAGCGGTTAACGGCCTGGGCCATGGCGGCTTTGCCTCGCTTGAGGCCGGCGGCATTCGTGTCGCGGGTGCGAATGGCATCGGCACCAATGGCGGCCAGCGCATGGACTACACCAACCTTGCAGGCCGTCTCGGCATCGCTTACCAGCTTCATCCCAACACCGTCGTCCGCGCGGGCGCGGGTATGACGTATGACACGGTCGGCTACTTCGGAACGCTCTTCGGCAGTGTGCTCTCGCACAACCTTCCGGTGCAGGGCAATGAAGATGTCAATCGTACCGGCAACTACGCCGCCAATCAGTATGCCGCTACGCTAGCTGCACCGCCGGCGCGGCCCACTCCGTTCACCATTCCGACGAACGGCATCATTCCGTTTCAGGACAAGTACGCGCAGCAGTTCCGTGGCGATCGCATCACATTGCCGCGGGTCTTTCAGTACAACGTCGCCATCCAGCAGCAGTTCGGCAGCAAGACCACGGCTGAGATCGCATACGTCGGCAACATCGGCGATCGCGTCTATCCGGGTGAGACCTACGGCTACGATCTGAACAGCCCAAGTCTGCCAACCTCGGCGGCACAGCTTGCCGCCGGCAACACCTTGCGTCGTCCGTACTACAACCGGTTCTCCGGTGTGTATCAGGGGCAGGTCGTTACCTGCTGCTCCAGCGGCATGACCAGCGCTCAGGCGAACGGCCGCGCTATCTACAACGCACTGCAGACCAAGGTGACGCAGCATCTGTCGAATGGTCTGTCATTCAACGCCAACTACACCTGGTCGAAGGCAATGAACTATGCCAACGATGCAGCCTTTGCGCAGTACAAGCGCGCCTCGTGGGGCCGCAACGACACCAACCGCGAACACATCTTTGTGCTGAGCGGTGTGTATGAGCTGCCCTTCGGCAGGAACCGCATGCTCTTCTCCAAGGTGAACAAGCCGGTTGATTACGTGATCGGCGGGTGGTCTCTCTCTGGACAGAGCACGTGGGAGAGCGGACGTCCGTTCACGCCCACCTATGCGGAGTGCGCTTCAGATCAGGACCTCGACACCGGCTTCGCCAGTCCCGGAACGACCAGCCTCTGCCGCCCCAATGGCAATGCTTCGGCCTTCCCGCTGTCGGTCGGCTCGTTCGATACGTCGAGTCACTCCCGCCGTTACTTCACCCCCGTGGCCGCGCTTACAACCAATGGAGCCGTCTCCGGTCCGTTCAGCCGTCCTCAGTTCGGACAGTTCGGCAACATCGGCCGTCTCTCGATGGTCGGGCCCCGCGACTTCTTCGCGGATGCCTCGCTTATCAAGGACTTCCCGATCACCGAACGTGTAAAGGGCCAGTTCCAGTTCCAGGCCTTCAACGTCTTCAACCACGCGGCGCTGGATATCCCCACCGCAACTTATGGCCGTTGCGTTGACTGCTCGGCCGCAACACAGTCGACCGCCGGGACCATCACCTCCCTCGAACCGAACAGCACGATGCGCCGTCTGCAGTTCGCGGCACGTCTGCAGTTCTAACCCGCAAGCAGGGCGTGAGGACCACTATCGGTCTTCACGCCCACTTGCATCTACCTCCTGAAAACACAAGAATCTCTCCCATGGAGCATTTTCCCTGTAGGTGTAGCGGAGGGCTTCTGCATCTATGGGCGTTTTCCGTAATGAAAACGCCGCTGCGCTCCTCTTCCGGGATACCCAGCAACAGGGAAAATGCTTCAGCACCTGAGGTCTCATGCGTTCCGTCGCGCCACGCATTTTGTATCTGTCCGTTCTTGCTGTTTTGCAGCTTCTCTCAACCCCGAGTGCACATGCACAATCGCTGCCGCTCGATCGTGCGTACCTGCAGCGTGAGTTCCATGCTGTCGATGCGTTTGCGCTGGATGCAAACCCACTCGTCATCGATCATGCCGCCCGTCCCAATCAGCCCTTCTCTGTGACGGGAGAGCGCGGAGCTATTCTCGGTCAGCAGGATGGAAGCTTTGAGTTGTGGCTGCTCCCCGTGAAGATCTTTCACAACGCAAAGCTCTCGGCCCGGCTTGAGGGATATCCCGCGCTTATCGATCTCAACGCACAGGCTGCGGAGATTGAGGTCCGTCCGGACCATACGACCATTACCTATTCGCATGCAGCCATCACGGTGAAGCAGCACATGTTCATTCCGCGCGGACAGCCTGCCGGTCAGGCGACCGCAGTGGTGCTCTTCGAGGTCCATGCATCGCGTCCCGCTGCGATAACGCTCTCACTCGATCCAAGCCTCGAACGTCAGTGGCCTGCGCCGAACTTCGGCCGTCCGAACGGTAGCTGGATCCCCGCAGGCACCGGCGGCGCCTATCTGCTGGAGACGGACAACCCCGCCTTCTTCGGCGCGATCGCCATGCCGCAAGCGACGCATGGCGACATCCGTCCCTATCAGGAACGCCCCCAGACCACTCCGCTGACCTTTACCTTTGCCTACGATCCGGCAAAGGACGATGCACACTACTATCCGCTGCTGTGTTCGGTCGCAGATCTGAGTAGCACACAACAAGACAGGCGCACCTTACTGGAAAAGACCTTCGCTGCCGGCGATCACGTTCAGAGTCTCTATCGATCCACGGCAGACTACTTCGCTCACTTCTTCGATCAGCGCCTCACCGCACATACGCCCGATAAGCATTTTGATGAAGCGCTGCAGTGGTCCGAGGTGGCAATCGAGCAATCGAAGATTGCGCGCAGCGACGGCGCGGGTCTCGCCGGCGGATGGTATACGTCGGGTGATTCAGCCCGGCCTGGCTTTGGCTGGTTCTTCGGTCGCGACACGCTGTGGACACTCTATGCGGTGAATAGTTATGGCGACTTCACACTGAGCCGCCAGGCACTCGAGTTCCTCATCTCGCATCAGCGCGACGACGGCAAGATGATGCACGAGTACTCGCAGACAGCCGAGACAGTGGAGTGGACAAAGCTTCCGTATCTCTATGCCTCCGCCGATGCGACGCCGTTGTTCGTCATGCAGATGGAAGACTACGTCCGAGCTACGGGTGATGTTGCGTTCCTGCGGACACATTGGGATAACGTGAAGAGGGCGTATGCATTTACCCGTGCTCACACGACTGCGGGCGCTTTCGATAACTCACAGGGGACAGGCTGGGTGGAAGAGTGGCTGCCGAAGCTGCCGCATCAGGAGATCTACCTGGTGGCACTCGACCAGCAGAGCAGTGAAGCCATGTCGCGGCTGGCAGCGCTGATGAATGATGCGGAATCCTCTGCGTCCGCAGCCGCCACGGCAAAGTCAATTGCCATGCTCCTCAAGGAGTTCCGCGGCAGTGACGGCATGTATGCCTTCAGTCGAGATACCGATGGCGCCTACGAACATGTGCCGTCGATCTTTTCGAGCGTCGCCTGGTGGAACGGGCGGTTGAATTTGCCCGATGCGAACCAGATGTTTGCTGCGTGGGCTGGATCGCAGTTCAGTACGGACTGGGGAACGCGTTCGGTAGCGAGTTCGGCGGCGATCTACGATCCCATCAGCTATCACCACGGATCCGTGTGGCCGCTTTACACCGGCTGGGTCAGCATGGCGGAGTTCCGCTCGGGACATACGCTCTCCGCCATCGAGCATCTGCGTCAGAATATGCAGCTCGCCTGGTTGCAGGATCCTGGCTTCGTTACCGAGGTATTGTCGGGTAAGTTCTATCAGCCGCTGGGACGCAGCAGCTCGCACCAGTTGTGGTCCTCGGCGATGGTGCTCTCGCCTGCCATACGCGGTCTCTTTGGGATTGAAACGGACGCGCAGCAGCATGCGCTGTATGTTCATCCCCAACTTCCGGCAGACTGGAATGAGGCCACCTTAAACAACGTCCGCGTCGGCAATGACTTCTATACCGTCACGATGCGGCGAATCGACAGTTCGCTGGAGGTAGAGGCAACCTCGGAGAAACCGACGATGCTCACGTTGGTGGCGGGTTCTGAAGCACCCTCGTCTCCGCAAAAGTCATCCACGCATCATATGCTTCGCCTGCCGTTGCCGGCAGTCGAGGTAGCTCTCCCGGTTATGCAACCGCGCGAAGGAGAAGAGACCTCGGAGCTGAAAGTCGTTGATCAGCAACTGACCGATCGCCGTCTGACGCTCACACTGGAAGCACCCGTCGGAACGACACAACAATTAAAGGTGCGCACGAACAGCAAACAGAAGTTCACGCTGCACGCCACTGGTGGGGAACTTCATGACGATGGATTGCAGATCTCCTTCGAAGGGACACCACAACCCATGCCAAAGTATGTTTCGAAGACTGTGACTCTGACCTGGTAACTCCAGGTGTGCCCATGTACCGGGTGCCCCAGGTCCCTCGGGGGCCTGGGTATTGGAGCGGAGCTCGAACCAAGTGGGAGCAGCGGGCTGATGGCCAAGGTCTCGAGAATCTCTCACGGGAACTAAATTGACCTCGGCGTTGTCTATCTCCTCATGCAAGGCGCGGCGTGCTTCCATTGGCGGTCGAGTGGTAGTCTCACAATTGTGATCAGGCGTTGCTTCTCCGCGGTTCTTCTCAGTGTTGCCCTGGGAACATGTGTGTTTGCCCAGCAGCCGGCGCAGGAGAAAAATCCCTCGACGACCGTGCAGCTTCCGCCGGCGCCGCTGCTCCCGCAATCGCTCGGCACGTGGACGCTCACCGATCAGAGGCCCGCTGTCACCGATACAGGCCTCAACGACGTCATCAACAAAGAGCTGGGCGTAAAGCGGTCGCAGGCCGGCGTTTACACCTCCGGAAAGAATCAGCTCTCAATCGTCGCGACGCAGTATATGGATGCAACCGGCGCTTACGCGGCCTTCGCTTCGCTGCGGCAGGCGGGCACACACGCCGCTCCGGCAAAGATCGGCAATGAGGCTGATGTGAAGGGAAACGAGGTGCTCTTCTGGAGCGGACCAACACTGGTCTCTGCATCGTTTCAAACGCAGCCCGACTACAAAGCATTGGAGACATTGACCAATGGCCTGCCGAAGCTTGGCGGCGCCGCCGGCCGCGCTCCAGGCCTGCTCTCGTATCTACCGAAGTCAGGTCTGCGTGGGGAGAGCGTGAAGTATGCCGTTGGCCCGGCAACCTATCAGCACGATGGCGGGCAGTTGAATCCATCCATCGTAGATTTCTCGAAGTCGCCGGAGATCGCCACAGGGCAATATCCTCATGGCACCTTCGTTGCGATCTACTATCCAACGCCAACGATTGCCGGTGACCGCTCACGTGCATTGCTGAAAGATCTGCTCGATCATCTGCCCGCAGGAGCGACAACAGACTCCATCGCTGTTCGGCGAGCCGGCCCTATCGTTGCGATCACCTATGGTCAGTTCACCGCCGAAGAAGCGAAGAAGCTTCTTGACCAGGTGCACTATGAGACCAATGTCACCTGGAACAAACCAGAGGGTTATATCAGTGAAGCCAGCAAGGCGGCGCGTCTGTTGGTCAACATCATCCTTGGTGTCTTTGCCATGGGGCTTGCTGCATTGGTGCTGGGAGCGTTCTTCGGTGGAGGTCGTGCGTTGATTCGTGTGTTGCAGGGAAAGCCTGCTTCGTCGATGCATGATGCCGAGTTCATTCACCTTGACCTGCGTCAGGACGCTCCACCTCCGCCCCGGCAAAACTGAACCGTTTCTGGTGCAGCAAAATATCTAACGGGCTGAATTCAGGCAGGTTTGCCGGAAAATGTTACCCTTTCATAGGAGAACAAAGGGCGAACAGATTTCGGCTCGGGTTACTGTTTGGTCACTCTTTATCTCATTGATAATAAGCGGCTTGTGGACGGTCAGAAATTGCCTTGACACCCCGATTGGGCGAACCATAGTATTTCGCCAGAAAGTTCTGATGGCTTTGC
>JABFXN010000378.1 GCA_013361705.1 Acidobacteriaceae bacterium | reverse complement strand
TGCGCTTCGAAATGACAAACAAAATTCAGTCCCGGTAACCTCCGATGCCGGAGAAGAGCTCCACTTTTCTGTTTCGATCGGCATTGCGGCCTCCTTTCCGGACGATGGCGACATCTTTGCCGTAATAGCCCGTGCTGACCGTAACCTCTACGCAGCTAAGGAACAAGGTCGCAATCGGGTTGCGTGACGTAGCCGGAGGCCGGGCGCCGGACATACCCATTTCGTCCAACTGCTCTACAATCTCAAGAACATGATCGTGTCACCCGTACCTGAGGCACTTACCTTCGACGACGTCCTGCTTGTTCCTGCGTACTCTGACGTTGTCCCCACGCAGGTTTCTACGCAGACCCGTCTTACCGCCAACATCATGCTGAATATTCCGCTGATGTCGGCCGCGATGGACACCGTAACCGAGTCCCGGCTGGCAATCGCTATGGCGCAGCAGGGTGGTATGGGAGTCGTCCACCGCAATCTCACGATCGAGGCCCAGGCAAGCGAGATTGACAAGGTCAAGCGCTCTGAGTCCGGCATGATCGTTGACCCGGTAACCATCGGACCCGATCAGCCGATCTCGGACGCCCTTGATGTGATGCGGCGCTACAAGATCTCCGGCGTTCCGGTCACACGCAACCGTAAGCTGGTCGGTATCCTGACCAACCGCGACCTCCGTTTCGTCTCCCGTACCGATCTCCGCATCGACGAGGTAATGACCAAAAACAACCTCATTACGGTCCCGGTCGGTACTACCCTGGAGCAGGCTGAACAAATCCTCCACCAGCATCGCGTGGAGAAGCTCCTGGTGGTCAACGACGCCTACGAGCTGAAGGGCCTGATCACCGTCAAAGATATCCAGAAGAAGTTGAAGTATCCCAACGCCTGCAAGGACGACCAGGGCCGTCTGCGCGTCGCCGGAGCCATCGGCGCCACGGGTGACTTCCTGGAACGCGCGGCTGAGCTGATCAAAGCCCGGGTCGACGCGCTCGCCATCGACTCCGCACACGGCCACTCCAGCCGCGTTCTGGAGGCTGTGGCTGAGTGCAAGAGGCGCTTCCCCAACGTTGACCTCATCGCCGGCAACATTGCCACTTACGAGGGTTGCGCTGCTCTTATCGAAGCCGGCGCCGACGCTGTGAAGGTAGGCATTGGACCTGGCTCCATTTGCACCACCCGCATGGTTACGGGCGCGGGCATGCCGCAGATCACCGCAATCTCTGAGGCTTATCGCGCCGCAGATGAGCGCGGCATCTCCGTTATCGCCGACGGTGGCATCAAGTACTCCGGTGATATCACCAAGGCGATCGCCGCCGGCGCCTCCATCGTCATGATGGGTTCGCTCTTTGCCGGCGTGGACGAGTCCCCGGGTGAGACCATCCTTTACCAGGGCCGCAGCTTCAAGGCCTACCGCGGCATGGGCTCACTCTCTGCAATGGCGCAGGGATCAGGCGAGAGGTACTTCCAGGGCAAAGACGACATGAACGGTCAGGCGGAGCGGCAATCGATCACTGCTCCCGAGGCGACGAACTCCAACCGTCTGGCCAAGTTTGTTCCCGAGGGCATCGAAGGCCGCGTACCGCATCGCGGACCACTGGAGAACATGGTCTACCAGCTTGTGGGCGGCCTGCGCTCCGGCATGGGCTATCTGGGCTGTGGGACGATTCCGGATCTCCAGAAGAACGGACGCTTCATTCGCATCTCCGGCGCCGGTCTGCGCGAGTCGCACGTTCACGATGTCATCATCACGCGCGAAGCGCCCAACTACCACGTCGAATAGCACATTTCTCCTGTAGGTGTAGTGCAGAGTTTTATGCATCTATGAGCGTTTTCCTCAATGAAAACGCTGCTGCACACTCCTCCCGGGATGCCCAGCAACAGGAGAAACGCTCTAGATGACCGTTTTCAGCAAAAGGCCTTCCAATCTGGAATCACGCACCGGTGTGCGGTGGCTCCTCTATGCCTGGCTTCCGGCCATTATCATGGTCATCGCCATCATCACGGAGTCCACACACACCTTCTCGGCGGCCAACACCGATGGCATGTTCAGGCCGGTCTGGGAGGCAATCTTCGGTAAAGTGGATAACCTCCGCTGGCAGGAAATTCACCACTACATCCGTAAGACTGGCCACTTTACCGGATACGGCCTGCTGTGCATTACCAGCCTGCGTGGGTGGCTGCTGACCTTCGCCCGCAGTCTGCGGCATATGGCTATCGGCGCCTGGCGTGCACGCTCAGCACTCATGGCGATCTGCACGACAGTTTTTGTCGCGTCCAGCGATGAACTGCACCAGTACTTTATGCCAGATCGCACCGGAACCATTGTCGATGTCGGCCTCGACACATTTGGCGGCCTTTGCTTCCTTGGCCTGAGTGCGCTGTTGTTCTGGCGCAGGGGTTCCCGCTCCAGTAACTAGGACGTATCAAGAAATTCGGAAGCTGTAGACACTCGTTGCCCCATTCTTCGCAGTTTTATCGCGAAGGGTGGGGTCCCCGGCGAACGCGTTCGCTGGGGCTTGGCGTGGGGTATCGCGCTTTGCGCGACCGTTCTTCTGTAACCCTCCCGTTGCTACGTGAAGAGGTTGATACGAGTGCTCGGGAAAATGAAGGCCGGGCCCATGTCCCCAAGGACACCACCCCAACGAACAAGTTCGTTGGGTGGTTACGCGAAAGCGTGAGTCGAACATTCGAGCGAAGCTCCCACCGGTTTTAGCACGCTGAAAAGCCCGTCGTTCGTCCTGACTCCCACGCCTCGGAACAACGCGTGTGACACCGCCACGTTATCTAGACTAGCGAAAGTAATCGACCTTACATCTTTGGGCATAGGTCATTTGCCTGTGGCGCAGCCCCTGCCGCAAAGCGCACACTCAGCGCAAAATTCAACGCACCAATATGCGTGCGGAAAGTACTTGATTTGTCTGTCACATACAGTCATTCCGGATCAAATCATCGGCTTGAGCACGTTGGCCAGATGGTTGTTGGAGGTGCAACGAAACTACCTGGCCTTTGAAAGCAATTTCTCCGAGGTCAAAGACGATGAAAAAACTAATCAAAACGGTTCAGCTTGCCTGTTCGATTTTGTTGTTTTCCTGCGGTGCCCTGTTAGCACAGACGATCACAGCCAGCGTAAACGGAACAGTAACCGATCCAACCGGAGCAGTCGTTGTCAATGCCACAGTAATGGCCGTCAACGTCGACACTGGTGTGACAACACCCACCACCACGAACCACGAAGGAATCTACGCCATTCGCTTTCTGCAGATTGGGAACTATCAGATAAAGGTCGAATCTGCCGGCTTCGCGACAACCACATTCGGTCCATTCGTCCTTGAAACCGGACAGAACGCCAAAGTTGATATGAAATTGCTGCTGGCCAGCCAGGCACAAAACGTCGAGGTCACCTCAGAGGTTGTGCCGCTGATTAATACGGAGACTCCCACGCTTGCTACAACTCTCGACACGCGAGCCATTGAGAATATCCCGCTGGTGAGCCGCAACCTTGTTGCTCTCACCATGTTTCTACCGGGTGCGGTCAGCACAAATCCAAATGGCTTCGTAAACCAGGCCGGCGTCTCCGGTCCTATCAGCTCGAACCAAAGCGTGTCGGTGAATGGAAACCGGCAGCAGACGAATCAATATCTGCTGGATGGCATGAATATCAACCAGACGCTGGACGATATTCCCGGCTATAACCCGAGCGTCGACGCCATCGGCCAGGTGCAGGTAATCTCTGCCAACGCACCGGCCGAGTATGGCAACGTGCTTGGCGGCGACATCCTGTATCAAACCAAGAGCGGTACCAATCAATGGCATGGAAGTGCGTTCTACTACCTGTCGAACTTCAACCTGAACGCGAACACATGGGCCAACAAACACGGCACGACAATCATTCCCAAGACGTCCTTTACCCGCAATATCTTCGGCGGGACATTCGGCGGCCCTATCTTCCATGACAGACTCTTCTTCTTCGCGGACTACCAGGGCGGACGGTACCACTCTGGTGGCATTGGAACAGCAACTGTCCTGACCGCGAAGATGAGACAAGGGGACTTCTCCGAGCTTCTTGATCGCAGCCTTATGTGTTCCGGCGACTCCGGCGGCGTGTGCACTTCCAACGCTCGTTTGATTCAGCTCTACGATGCGACCGCGAGCGGCTTCCCCGCGTACGCGAACAACAAGGTCTCCATCCTGAATCCGGCTGCCGTCTATCTGTTCGCGCATCCGGAGGTATATCCACTGCCTAACCGCACGCCGGATCGAAACAATACGCCGGCACGCAATAACTATCAGGGCCCAACCAAGAACCGGAACTATGGCAATCAGTTCGATATCAAAGTCGACTGGAAGGCCGCGGAGAAAGACACCCTCTCCGTGCGGTTCAGCAAAGCCGAGCAGGGGCAGACCACAACCAATGTTCTGCCAATCAGCTTCGCCAGTGCTCCTACGTTTCCAGTTCGCGGAGTCGCCATCAATGAGGTCCTTACCTTCAATGCCTCGACGGTGAATGAGTTCCGCGCCGGCTACACCCGCATTCAAAATAACGGTGCCGTGCTGCTGGACCCGACCGGAGTCTTCGGACTCAATGGCGACAAGATCCTCAGCATCGGATCAAACAATCCTGTTTCTCAGGCGTTCGCCGGTTTCTCTGCGCTCGCTATGAGCGATTCGGCCAGCCCACAAGGCTTCCGGGCCTCCAACGGAACCGAGTACACCACTCTCGGTAGCGCAAATCTCGGCACCAATTACACGCTGAACACGTTTCTCTATGGCGACAACTTCACCTGGCTGAAGAACCGCCACACCATCAAATTCGGTGTGCAGTTCCTTCGTCAGCAGCAGAACAACTTCTATCCGGGCAACGATGGTTCTCTGGGCGGGTTTTACTATCTCGGCCCGGGTACAGCCAGTCCGAATGGCAACCCCAATGGATACAGCACCGGATATACAGCGGCTGATTTTGTGCTGAACCGCGCCGGATTCATCAGCAAGGGCGGAGTCGCCGGCCCAGTTGGCATGCGGTCGTGGCGCGACGCCTATTTCGCTCAGGATGACTGGAAGGTCACTCCAAGGCTGACGCTGAACCTGGGCGTACGGTACGAGTATGTTCAACCAATCTATGAAGTCCATCACAAGATGTCGACGATCGATCCGGCGAATCCAGCGGTCATTCTGATCGACGGCAGCGCACAGGCCAGGGCAGCAGGCTATGGCCGTGGACTTGTCGATCCTTACTACGGCAGCATTATGCCCCGCATCGGTTTTGCGTATTCAGCGACTCCGAAGCTCGTCCTTCGCGGAGGATATGGGTTGCAAAATTACATGGAAGGCACAGGTGCGAACCTGCGCATGACGACAAACCTTCCCTTCCAGACGACCTATCAGGCCACCGGCGTACAGGCGAGCCCCAGTGGAACTGGCAGCTTCTTCCTTGTACAAAATGGATTTGGCAGCGGCACAGCCAGCTCCAACGTTTACAACGTCTGGAACAAGAAGATAAAGCCGGCATTCATTGGCATCTACAACCTGACCCTTGAGTATCAGCTCAACAATACGGCTTCGGTCCAGGTTGGCTATGTTGGTGAAGCCGGACAGCACCTGGTGACGGCCAATCAGCGGAACCAGCTTCATAATCCCTGCATTATTAACGGAATTGTTCAGGCTGTTACCGCTACTCCATCGGCAACCTGCCTGGCGCAGGCGCCCGCACCGTTCTATGCAACTCCCGGTGTGGGCTACAACGGTGTGATCCGCTATACCGACTCCAACGCCATGATGAACTACAACGCCATGCAATCAAGCTTCCGCCAGCGTGAATGGCATGGCCTGCAATACACCGTCAACTACACCTGGAGCCACGGCAATACCAACAGCACCGGCTTCTATGGTGTTCCCAGCATCACCGCAGCCAGCGCGTATGCACAGAACGTCTACGATCTCCATTCGGAGTATGGCCCCATCGGCCAGGACGTTCGTCATGCGGTCAACTGGAACATGGTCTACGATCTTCCTCTGGGACGTAAGCGCCTGTTCGGGGCTAACATGCCGTTGATCGTAGACGAACTGGTCGGCGGCTGGAAGATTGGTATGACCGGTGTTTCCTACAGCGGCTTCCCGGTCAACATCAACACCTCGAACAATACTTCCGGCGTGAACGGAAACTCGTTACGCGCAAATCACTATCGCGCGCTCAAGATCGTCAACCGCTCCATCAACAACTGGTTTGGCACCGATCCTTCCGCAAAGCCTTGTGGCACCAAGACGGACCCGGTAACAAAGATCGTTACCATCGACGACAACGGCTTGTGCGCTTACGGCCAGCCGGCGCCTGGCCTCTTCGGCACCGCGCGTCCCACCTCAGAACGCGCACCCGGATTCCAGACTTACGGTGCATCGGTGACCAAGGACTTCACGATCTGGCGTGAGCAACAGGTCAACTTCCGCGCCGATGCGGACAATGTCTTCAACAGTGCGTACCTCAGCAATCCCACCAGCAACGTGACATCTTCCACCTTCGGTCAGATCACCGCAGTCCGTTCTGGCCCGAGACAACTGCAACTCTCCGTCAAGTACCACTTTTAGAACGCAGGCGGCCTGCCTCATATGAGGCAGGTCGCTTTCAACCAAAACGATACAAAGGAGGATCTCTTTCAGTGATTGAGAATTTCGCGGAGACCAATTCACGACGCAGCTTCTTTGGGAAGCTGGCGGCGATGATGACTATTCTGACGGGCGCGTCCAGACTTTCTGCACAACAATCTACCCCAGCGCAACCATCTACTCCATCCAGCGCAGCGCCTTCTTCCCCGGAAGGCAACAGGCCTCGCCCCACCGGCAACCACACCTATAACGGCATCTATTACTTTTCGGGAACCGGATCGAACGACGGGTATCCCAAAGAAGATCACGTCACCGTGACCGATCCCTTCGAGAAGCACGTCACCCGCACCATGGATGCATTGAAGAAGTCTCTTGAGCGGAATGGCTGCAGCATGGATAGCATCCTCAACCTGCAGGTCTTTCTCTGCCTGCCGCTTGCGGACAGTAATCCCACGCCTACAGGAAAAGCCAGATTTGACGCCCACAAGGCGCAGTATGACGCGTTAAATAAAATCTATGCGACATACTTCACCCCGGGAAAAGCCCCGTCGCGTGCCTGCATGGCGGTGGAATGGATCCCTGGTGATTCCCTCATTGAGATTGTCGGCAGCGCACGAGTGATTGCCTGACCGGTTCATCCACGAACAAGGAAACACACAAAAAAATCTAAAGGAGTAACGAATGAATCTCGGATCCGGCTGGAATCGCCGTTCTTTTCTGTCGATGCTTGCGGCGGCAACCGGCAATCTGCTCAGCCCTTCCAGGCTTAATGCCGAAGGGATGTTTTCCAAAAAGGGCAAACAGGCCATTCCCCCTGTCGATGGCCATCCCATTGTGCCCATTACAACTGGCCTTGGTTCAACCGGCGATATCTACGCCGAGCTTGGAGTCACACCGCTCATCAATATCAATGGAACGGTAACCGTGATCGGCGGATCGGTGATGAGGCCCGAGGTCATGGAGTTGATGCGCCAGGGCAACCAGCACTTCGTTCTGATTAATGAGCTCGAGGTTGCTGCCGGGAAGTTTATTGCGAAGCTATGCAAGTCGCCTGAAGGCTACACCGGCCTGGTAACGGCCGGGGCCGCCGCTGCCATGGTTGTCGGCTATGCGGGCATGATGACGGAAGACCTGGAAGCTCGCATCACTTCCTGCCCCGACGTAAGTGGCTTCCCTCGGACGGAGGTCATCATTCAAAAGAGTCACCGTTATCCCTTCGACCATCAGATTCGCCAGACAGGCGCAAAGCTGATCGAGGTGGAGACTCGCGAAGAGATGATCGCCGCCATCAATCCCAAGACGCTGGCGATCCACTTCACGAATATCCTGTCGGACCGAGGTAAGGTGAGCGGCCCTGAGACCGTCGCCATCGCCAAGGCGCACAACATCTATACCTTCAACGATGCTTCCGCAGATGTGCCACCAAAGGAGCGACTGTGGGAGTATCCCGCGCTTGGCTTCGACATGGTCACATTCAGCGGCGGTAAGGATATCTGCGGTCCGCAAGCCTCGGGCGTTCTCATCGGTAAGGAAGAGCTGATCCGCTGGGCGATGCTCAACATGAGTCCGCAGGAAGACCGCATCGGTCGTCCCTGCAAAGTCGGCAAAGAAACCATCTTCGCGCTGCTGAAGGCGCTGGAGCTCTTCGTTAATCAGGACTACGACGCAGTGCTGAAGATGTACGATGCACGCGCCCAAGTGATTACTGACGCCGTCAAGAAGTTTGGCGTAACTGCCCTTCCACGGGAGTTCAATCCTCAGGCCCTGGGCAATGTGACGCCGCACTACAGCTGGCATATCGATCCGGCAAAGCTCAAGATTACCGGACCGGAGGTCATGCAGAAGCTCGCCGATACACGGCCGATAGGCATTGGAAGCATGGGCGCCGGCGCAAGCGGCCTTCGCGGGCGCAATCCTGACGCTCCCGAGAAACCAGCTTCTGAACGCCGTCGTCGTCCTTCCGATCCAAGTGTCTTTGGTTTCGCTCTCTGGCAGATCAAAGATGGCGAAGACAAGATCATCGCGGATCGGCTCGTGCAGATCTTCAGCGAAGCACCGAAGGCTTGAACACAAAGACACTGTTGTTTTATGCGCGGCCGAGATCATCTGCTCGGCCGCGCATCTATTTCAAATGATCTGCAAGCTTTTGGTGCTCCGCAGCCAACTGGTCCGCCTCGGACGCCCCATGCGCGAAGAAGTCGGCAAACTGCTTGCAGTGTTGCAGCGCTCCCGACTTTGAAGGTTCGTAGAGCTCGCCCTTTGCGTAAGCCGTTGCGAGGTCCTGATGCTCTTCGGCATCCTTCCGCAGACGATTAGCCTCAGCACGATAGTAGGCGGCAAGCCGAAGATGGTCTTCCCGCGTCTTTGCATTGGCAATGAGATCTTTCAGTTCTTTGTGCGAGAGTTTTCGATGGGTATTCGACGCAGGGACGGGGGGCGACGACACCTGTCCGAAAGCCACCGTCGTGACGGCGATCCCCACCATCGTACTCATAAGGGTTCTGCGGCTCCACGATCTCTGAAATATATCCTTACCCATTGTGTCCTCCTCCTCGCCTGCAAGCATTCACCGACTATTTTGATTTATCTCCAGACATATCCATCCCCTTCATCCCGTCCGCGCCTTGCATGATCCCAACTTTGATTTCGGCAGCGATCAATTGCACTCCTTTTTTTGAAGCGTGCACCGCAACATGATCCCCAACCTTGATGTCCTTCTGCGCGATCGCATATGTACCTTTGGAATACTTCGTCTGCGTATTCAAAACAACCGTCTGCATCGTTCCATTTGTAGCTTTAACCGTTATGCTGTCCGCAGTGATGGCGGTCACCGTACCCATCACATGCTGCATACCTTCATGGGCATACGCCAGGCCGGCAAACAGAACGACTACGACAAATGCGATAAGACGCTTCATGGAATCTCCCTATCCCTTTTTGTGGTGCGTGGTAGAAGTCTTTGGTGAGGCAGGGCTGCCATCACCATTCAGAAACTGCTGTTCTTCCCGCTCTTCCTGAAGTTCTTCCGGGGTCTTCGGATTTAACTGCTCCATCTGCAGCTCCTCCTGTTCCGTTAGCTTTGGAAGATGACGAATGAAGGCGACGAGCTTCCAACTGTCGATGTCATCGTCTCCGGGCTCTCCGAAGGCGGGCATTCCGCTCAACCTCACGCCATTTTTGATGGTGGAGTAGAGCTCTCCATCCGACAGTTCCTGCGTCGGTTCAAGCCGCATGTCCGGAGGACGCGGATACATCGTCTTCCCATACATGGTTTCTCCGTTTCCATTGTTTCCGTGACAGGACGCACAATGATCTGCCCAATGAGCCATACCTTCACGAAGGACATCCGGCGTAGCCTGCACGGGGACCTTCAACTCCCTTTCGCCGGCAGGAATGGCCGCACGGCGAAGGGTGGTCGCCAGCATAACTTCGATCTTGCCGGGTTGATTGCGTGTGCTGAAGCCGCGATGCACGAAACGCCATGTCAGAAAGCCGGTGCCCACCAGCAGCAGAGCCGTCAACGAGACAACTGACAGGACAAACCGGTATCGCATCACCCTCACTCCTGCGCTCCGGTTGCGTTAGGAAGATTAATTGTGGTGCTTGGGGTATCGCTTGAGACCGGAGCCTGAAGTCCTCCGCTCAAGGTGTAGTTCTGGAGAGCAATTGCATTGC
>JABFXN010000177.1 GCA_013361705.1 Acidobacteriaceae bacterium | reverse complement strand
GACCTTCGGAACAGTCAATGCGCTCACGCTTGCCGGAGGACGCGCTTATTACGCCATGGCGCAGGATGGATTGTTCTTCCGCCGCGCCGGCGTACTGAACCGAGCACGGGTGCCGGGATGGGCTCTCGGCTTGCAGTGCCTATGGTCGCTCCTTCTCGTACTACCGCGTACCTACAACCCAGCTACAGGAGAATACGGCAATCTCTATAGCAATCTTCTGGATTACGTGATCTCAGCCGCGTTGCTGTTCTACATCCTTACTGTCGCCGGACTCTTCCGTTTGCGAGCGACGAAGCCGGATGCCGTACGGCCTTATCGCTGCTGGGGATATCCATGGCTGCCGGCACTGTATCTCGTCGGCGCTGCGGTGGTGCTGGTCATTCTCTTCTGCTATCGCACATCAACCACATGGCCTGGACTGATCATCATTCTGAGCGGAATCCCGGTATACGCCCTGCTGCAGCGCAAAGCTCCGCGGCGCAGCTTTGATGCGGCTGCTGCGGAATAGTTCTCAGGTACCTCAGCGGCTAAAGCCGCGCGTTTCCCGAACCAGGTTGGGACGGCTAAAAGCCGTCCCCTTAAGCAAGACATTCGCGCGTTGCGCGAACAAAAGGCGAGCCCTAGTTCTTGCTTCTCTTGTTTTGCTTAAGGGCATGGCTTTAGCCATGCCGTCCCGAGCGGGAAAGTATGCGGCTTTAGCCGCTGAGGTACCGCATTCAGTCTGATGGCGGGGCCCTAGCGTTGAGCTGCCAAAGACACACTCGTCTCTTCCAACGAAAGAGAAATCGTGCGCACCTCTTCAGGCTTCTCTGTAGCCGGAGAAGAGATATGCAGCTTCACCTCTTTGACATAAGCAGTGGCAGGCGCCAGACGAACCGTGACCTGATGCGTAGAGGTGTCATACTCCACCGCGGTGAAGGCTCCGCCATCAAGAATAAGCCACTGACCAGTCGGCGCAAGAAAGACCCGCTGCCGCGATGAGTCGAGCACATCCAACCGGACAGTATTCCCATGGACTGTCACATTGCCCCCCAAAGCGAGCCAGCCCAGCGAGGGATCCTGTACGAGATACACGCCGGTGTTGAGCGCATGACCGAGGAAGTTCGGACCGTAGTCACCGGTATATGGGTCGTACTGCATGCGATCGGGATACGAGTGAAACGCTGCAGAACCAAAACCTTTCTCATCGATGTTCGCAAGTGGTCCCATGACGCCGCCGTAGCCGGCACGCAGCAGATAAAGGTCACTTGGATGGGCACGATACTCGCTGAGTAGCGGAATCGCGTTCAAGCCCGAGCCGTAGTGATGTAGCTGACGCTCGATGCGCGGATACTTGCCTCCATAGAGGAAGTCCCAGTAACGGCGAGCGCTGCCGTTATATCCCCAGGAGGGTACGACCGGTGTGTATGCGAGGATGGCATTGAGCGTGAGATCCGCCTTTTCTTTGAAGCCGAAGTAGCGCGTCCAGGCGTAGACCTCTTCCTGCCCTGTTGAGTCCCACGGCATCTCGCTGCCAAAGGGATAGGGCTCGTGACTCCACTGTTGCGCCCGTTGACGCATCCAGCCTTCGAGGGTGGATGCCTGTTCGTTGCAGCCCTCCATCTTCAGATCATGCAGCAGCAGGGTGAAGATGGTGCCCTCCATCTGGCCGAACTGCGTATAGTACGGCGCATGGGAGCGCATGGCCATGGTGGTCTCATACGCGTGATCGAGATACCACTTCCAATCCTGCTTTGTGGTAAGACCTGAGGTGTTGCGCGCGATGCGGTAGAGGGACCAGTACGCAGCGACGACATGCGGATAGTTGAAAGAGCGTCCGACATCGGCGGCATCTTTGCGATTCCAGCTGGTCCACGTGCCCCAGTTCATCGACGTGTCGTAGTACCCGGCGGGCATCGCGTCCGGCTGGTAGTAGAAGAGGCTCTTGTGAACGCCGAACTTCTGCGGGCCCTCAGCCTCCTGCAGGTGACCCCAGACGGTTTGATTCACAAAGGCCTCAAGTTTACGAACCTCTTCCGGATCGGGAGCGATGGCTTCTTTCATCGCGGCTGCAAGCCACGACCCGGCGCCTCCTTCATCGCTCAGGCCTGCAATCCATACACGCGACTCCTGAACTAGCTGTTTCCCGGCATCGTTGTCATAACTGATAACCGAAGGCGAGCGATGGAACGGATCGTTGGGCTGCTCGAACCACTGCTCATGAAAGAGAAAGCGGCCAAGATCGGCGACCGTCTGCGTCTCCGGCTTGATGGTGCGATAGGCGATGGTCTGTACATTGCCATCCCCATAGGTGATGCGCAGTCGAGCTCGTCCCCAGCGAAGACCGTGAACGGTGTAGGCCTGAGTCTTGCCGTCAGGCGCCAGGCCGTCGTGATGGACAGAGAGTGCGCCCTCAGGTTCGCTGACGACGCTGGCGATTGGAGTTGCGGAACGAAGGAAGAGCCTGCCATCTGTATCCTGCGGCAGGATGTATCCGGGAATGCCGATGGCGACCGGACGTCCATGAGCTGTGAGTGTTGTTTCGATCTCGCGGAGTGAGGGAGCGACGAACAGGTGCAGCGTATAGGTGACGCTCTTCCCAGGTTGTAGGACAGCTTCGGTTGGTTGGTTCCACTGCTCAGCGCCCTTCCACTCGGTCTCAGCAAAGCCTGCGGAGTGGATCATCCACTCATACGACCCTTCAAAGGTCATGCCGCGCCGCGTCGGATCATTGAGCAATACGGCTTCGCCGTCGCGGCCGACACGTTTATCCGGGTTCCGTTTATCTAGGATCGGCTTCCAGGCTTCAAGCGGTGCATGGCCATCGGGCGCGATCAGAAGCACGGGCCCTGTGCCGGAGAGGCGCGCTACCTGAACATAACCGGCATCCTGACCGATATAGGGATCGTAGAAGGAGCAGGTCGTATAGCTCTGCTCCAGCGTTCGGCCGTTCATGATGTTGTTGAAGACCATCGGAACACCGATGCCTCCAAGATGCACATCCTTGTGGGTGCGATTGGTAAGCGTGTAGCTGAGATAGATGTCGCCGCTACGAACGGACCACTCCCGCACCACCCGCAGCGGAATCTCGGCCGGTAGGGTCGCGGCAAGATCAGCGCGGAAGACGGTTGAGTTATTGGCAAGAACCTGGATCGGCTTGCGGCGGTAAGCCGTCGAATAGTCTTTCCAGTCGGTAGAGGCATCATCGCGAAGGCGCAGGTCGAGATCGCCCAGGTGGTAAAAGGTATCTGCCGAGCGGGCTTTGAGAAGATCGCCGGGAGTGTAGTCCAGCATTGGATCTGTTGCTGGCCTCAGTTGCGCTGCCGTGCCGGAGTAGGTAAGTAACTCCAGTGTGAGCTCTTTCCCTTTCAGCACTACTCGCCCGCCATCAAGCATCGGGCCAGGCGAAAGCGGCTTGGGAGGCTGAGACCAACTCAGTGTGCTGCTTATGAGAGAGGACAACAGGACAGCACGAGACAGGCGGAACAACGGAGAGAAGCTCACGGCGGGCTCCTGAAGCTGTATTCGAAAAGGGAGGGCTGATCTTGCGCGGCGGCGGCTGCATGAAGGGAATGCAGCCGCCGTCGAGTGGCTTACGCCTGCTGCAGAACAGGGAAAGGTGTGGACTTGATCGTAGGACGATTGGCCATCGCCGTTGCCAGCACTGCCTTCACCTCTTCAAGCTCTGCGCCTACGAGCTCGAGCCGCGGTGGCCGAACCCTGGCTGTGCCAGTGCCGGTCTGTTCCTGGACCCACTTGATGAGCTGGACGAACTTCGGCACGGTATCGAGGCGGAGCAAAGGCAGGAACCAGCGGTAGAGCTCGAAGGCCTCCTGATGCTTTCCCGCCATCGCAAGCTCGTAAAGCGCGACGGACTCAGCGGGGAAGGCATTGACCAGACCCGCGATCCAGGCACTGGATCCGGCCGCAACCGCTTCGACAATTGCATCATCAACACCGGTGCAGATGGTAAGGCGATCATCAAGAATGGCGCGGATTGCGGTCACGCGGCGCACATCGGTGCTTGACTCCTTGATGGCGTGCAAATTGGGAAACTCCTGCGCCAGCTCCTTCACTTGCTCCGGAATGTAGTCAGTCTTATACGCGACCGGATTGTTGTAGAGCATGCAGGAGAGCTTCGTCGCCCTCATGATCGCGGCGATATGAGCCTTCATCTCGCGCCAGTCAGTGCTGTAGATATAGGGGGGAAGCACCATCAGGCCAGCGCAGCCGAGGTCTTCTGCTTCCTTTGCCAGACGAACAGCGGCTGCTGTCGAGAGAGAGGAGATGCCGGCGACCACAGGAGTTCCGGTCTTCTCTGAGGCGCGAAGCGCCGTCTCAAGAATGGCCACCTTCTCGTTATGTTCCAGCGTTGCGCCCTCTCCGAGAGAGCCAAGCATGACCAGACCGGTGCATCCGTTTTTCAGCATCCACGATGTGTGCTGGAAGAGCAGGTTGTGGTCGACGGCGAGGGAGGGTTCAAACGGCGTCGTGACAGCGGGAATCACTCCGGTCCACTTCATAGAGATCTCCTAACGGGCTGATGGTGCGTTGAGCGAAGAGCTTTCGTCGCAGAAGGCAGAGACAGGAATCGGAAAAAGAGGTGCGCGGACAGAGGTTAGCTGCCAGCCGAAAAGGGCCTCGGTTGCGGAGCCGCAGATGCGGCCCTGGCATGGCCCCATGCCGCAGCGGGTATGAAGCTTAGCGTCTGTCCAGTTGGAACGCGTCTGCAGTTGACTGAAGGTGACATCCTCGCAGCGGCAGACGATCGTCTCCTGCGAAGCAAGCTTGAGCACTTCAGGACGAAGCCGGAAGGCATGCGTCAGGCGGCGACCAAACGCAGCTTCTTTTGCGCGGCGAGCGAGCAGGCGCGTGGGAGGGGGACTGCAATCTGCGGCTGCAAGTCCTGCGATCTCTCCCTGCACCTGCGCAGCATCGACGCCCGCGATGCCGGTGGGTTCACCCGCACAGTAAATGCCGGCGACCGAAGTCTGCTGTTGCGAGTCGACCTGAACAAAGCTGCCCTGAAGCGTGCATCCCAGTAGTTGAGCGAGCTCGGTGTTTGGTACAAGATGAAAGCCGCAGGCGAGCAGATCGCACTCCACCGTCCACGTTCTTCTGCCATTGGTCAGCGTGACGGAGCGCAACGTCTCATCGCCCTGCCCCGAGATCGGCCAGCAACCTGTCTGGTACGGCGTTGCGCCGAGAGTCCTGCGGTAGCCTGCACCCTGCAGCAGCTTGCCCGGGCTGCGTAAGAGCGATGCTGCGAAGGGCAACATCTGCAGAGTCGATGCCTGTTCCACAACGGTGACAATCGAGGCTCCATATTCACGAAGATGAGCGGCGACGGCGAGTAGCAGCGGTCCTGTTCCTGCAACAACGATTCGCTTGCCCGCAACCGGATATCCGCCTTTGACAAGGGCCTGCAGACCGCCCGCACCGAAGACTCCGGGCAGAGTCCATCCAGGAAAAGGGAGAAAGCGTTCTCGCGCACCGGTAGCGAGGATCAGGCGGTCCCAGCGATAAGTCTCGAAGTGACCTCCGGCCTCGGCCAGCAGCGTTGATGGAGAAGGGACATCGACGATACGGCGGCCGGGAAGTAGAGCTGCTCCAGAGGTATGAAAGTCCGCGATCGCGGCGGCACGTGCAGGATCCTCATCGTGGGGCCGCGTGATATCTGCACGCCAGATCTGCCCGCCGGCGGCAGGGTTGTCGTCGAGCATGGCAACACGGCAGCCATTACGCGAAGCCGCGGTTGCCGCGGCAAGACCGGCGGGGCCGGCGCCTATGACCAGAACATCTGCCGGCTTCATGACTGGGTCTCCACGCGCATACCTTCCTGGCATACGGTCTGGCAGGTGCGGGTATGCGGAACCCCATTGACGATAGCGCGGCACTCCAGGCAAATTCCCATGCCGCAGAGTGCGGTGCGGGGCTCGCCTGTAGTTGAAATACGGCAGGGCGCCGATGCCATCAACAAAGCCGCGCTCAGCATAGAGCCCGCAGGCACAGAGATAGGCGATCCATTCACATGAATCACGATCTGCTGATCAGGCATGAACGGCCTCCTGTTGGATACGCGACGGTAGATACGGCGCAGCGTCGATGATCGATGCTCGGCCAAGAAGAGCATCGATGGCAAGTACGGCTGCTCCGGGCGCATTGGTGATACCAAGGCCCTCGAAGCCCATGGCAAGAAACAGCGTAGGATCCGCCGTTGGTCCAATGAGAGGAAGCTTATCCGCCGTCGCAGCGCGATGGCCGGTCCACACGCGAATCCCCGAAAGCCCTTTGAGGCAGGGCATGTATTCGATGGCTCGTTCAAGCATGCTGCGCAATATGGCGTGGTTGATCTCGCGGCTCTCGTCGCCATACTGGCGCGAGGAACCAATGAGTAACTGACCGGTAAGTCGAGGCTGGATGTTGAATGCCACCGAATCGGCCGTGAGTTTATGCGCGCTCTTCAGATAGCCAAGCTCGACCAACTGGTGACTCACCACGCCGGGATAGCGGTCAGTGATAAGCAGATGCCCTTTTCGCTTTTGAATGGGCAGCGAAGGCAACAGATCGATAGAAGCGCCGCTGGCAAGGAGAATTCGCTCCGATTCGATGGAGGTGCCGTTCGCAAACTGAATACGGCCTTTGCCGCAACGCACAACCTCATGGTCGGAGAGAAACACAACGCCCAAACGCCGTGCTTCGCAGAGGAAGTATTCCGCGGCAACGGGGGGATAGAGCACTCCATCGTCAGGAACCAGCAGAGCGCCGGCGAGCCCGGAACGGAGATAAGGCTCAGCCTCGGCCAGTTCACGAGGATCGAGAACCTGTGAGGCGATGCCGGCTTGGGCATAGGTCGTCTGTTTTGAGAAGACCTCGGCCATCTCTTCGTCATCGGCCGCGATCCACAGCGTGCCTCGCGACTCATACTCCACGCCTCCGGGAAGTTCCGGAGCCATGGTTCGCCACAAGGATCTTGAGTAAGCCGTGAGTGCAAGTTGGGCCGGAGAGTCGTCCATCACGACGACGTGGCCCATGCCTGCTGCGGTTGTTCCTCCACCGACGACGCCGCGTTCTACGATGACCACCCGCAGGCCTGCGCGCGCAGCTTCCAGTGCACAGGCACAGCCGACGATACCGGCGCCGACGATGACGAGATCAAAATCAGGCATCAGAACGCGATTCCTTTACCAAAGGGATCGCTGGAATCGAAATAAAGCTTCGACTCCGCTGTAATCCACGCGCGTCCGCTGATGGTTGGAATAACCTGATCGCCGTGTGAAACAACGGAGCCGGTAAATACCGTCCCAAGAATACCCTCTTGTTTCCACTGCTGCCCTTCTGAAAGTTTTCCTTCGGCATGCAGGCACGCTAATTTAGCGCTGGTTCCTGTGCCACAGGGAGAGCGGTCAAACGAAGCACCCGGGCAGAGGACGAAGTTGCGGCCGGAGTGCGCTGGGTCTTCCGGTGCGGAGACGAGCTCGATGTGATCGATCAGTGCACCGTCAGCTCCAGTGATGCCGTTCGCGATCAAAGCTTCGCGTATTGCCGTGGTCAATGCGACCAGGGGATTGCGGTTGGCGGCAATGAGCTTCTGACCGTGGCCGTCAACCAGAAAGAACCAGTTTCCGCCCCAGGCGATATCGCCGGTGAAAATGCCGTAGCCGGGAACATCGACACGGACTGCTTCGCGATACCGATACGCGGGCACATTGCGCACAGAGACGCTGCCATCTGCATGCAGTTCGGTATGAACATCTCCAACCGGAGTCTCAATCAGGTGCTTGCCAGGGCCAATGCGGTTGAGATGAGCCAGCGTGGTAACAAGGCCAATGGTGCCGTGGCCGCACATGCCCAGATAGCCGACATCGTTAAAAAAGATGACTCCAGCCGCGGCATCAGGATTGATGGGCTTGCAGAGCAATGCTCCGACCACGACTTCGGAGCCGCGGGGCTCGCAGACAACGCCGCTGCGAAAGTGATCATATTCAGCTTGAAAGCGAGCCCGGCGTTCTGCCAGCGGTCCGGATCCCAGATCCGGCCCGCCTTCAATGACAACACGGGTCGGTTCCCCAGCCGTGTGTGAGTCCACGACAGAGACGAAGACGGGCAGTGGCGATGGCATGCCTAAATTGTAGACGAAGTTGGATACAAATACGCCTTTTTCATTCAAAGGTGCCTGTCCGGCCATCGTGCGCTACAGTAGGAATTGAGAGAAAGATACGTGAAGAAAACCGCTGCTGGGCCAACAAAAACCAAGACTACCGCGGTGCGGACGGTATCTCCAACAGGTGAGCGAGAGAAAGCCGAGCACGGCACCAGCCTGCTGACTGCCTTCCAGGAGATTCGTGAGCTGATCGTTCATGGCAAGATGTCGCCGGGAACGTGGATTGTGGAAGCAGACCTGGCGGAGCGTCTGGGCATGAGCCGTACACCGGTGCGTGCGGCCATCCACTGGCTGCAACGCGAAGGCTATGTGCTGGAGCAGCGGAACGTAAGCAAGTCCAGGATGATTGTCTCTCCGCTGACCAAGGAAGACGCCAACGAGCTCTACCTGATTATCGGCAGGCTGGAAGGTCTTGCGGGCCGCGGTGCGGCGCAGGCTTCGGCGGATGACCGGGAGAAGCTGGCGGATACGCTGGAGAATCTCAATCACAAACTGGCCGCAATCTCCAAGGGTAAGGGACGTACGGCAGATATCTTCGACGTGGACCGCGACTTCCATCGCGCTATTGTTATTGCCGGCGCGGGGCCGCGGCTTGCCACTCTGCATGGCGCGGTCGAGCCGCAGGCGGAGCGCTACTGGCGTTTGTATGCCAGCTCCATCATCACCGATCTGCATATGTCCGTTCGCGAACATGCCGCCATTATTGCGGCAGTGCGTCGCGGCGATGCAGATGGTGTAGAGGCAGCATTGCAGAACAACTGGATCAAGGGCGCCGACCGGCTGGGGCACGTTATCGATATCTTTGGAGAGCGCGGTAGCTGGTAACTCTAGCGACCCAGACCTGCAAGTTCCTCATAGAGCGCCGCCGGAATGTGCACGCCTTCAGCAAGGCTCTTTTGGCGGGCAATGTAGCGTCTCTGCGATGGCAGCCGGGCGCCCTGCCCGACAATCTCCTGAAACAGTGCCTCCGCCTGATCGGCTGAGGTCGGGGTGTCGCTGAACCTGGAACGGTCAATCGCAAGGATGAGTTCGCCTCCAATAGGCGCTGCACCCGCACCGTCATCCATCAGGAGAGACTCTTTGCTGGTGAGGTCGCCGATGAGGGGACCGGCGAGGAGCTCGACCATTAATGCGAGTGCGGAACCCTTGTGACCTCCGAAGGGGAGCATGGCTCCAGCCGCAATGGCCGCGGGGTCGGTGGTAGGGTTTCCATCGCGATCGATGCCGCAACCGGGTGGAAGCTGTCTTCCTCCACGGCGATGAAGTTCCAGCTCACCGCGTGCGATGGCGCTGGTCGCGAAGTCGAAGACAAACGGTTCCTGCCCCGGACGGGGCCATCCAAAGGCAATTGGGTTTGTGCCGAACAGCGGCTGTGTGCCACCGGCGGGCGCCACCCAGGCGTGGTTGGAGGTCATTGCGATCGCGACCAGATTTTCGCCGGCAATGGCTTCCACCTCCGGCCAGAGTGCGGCGAAGTGGACACAGCGGTTGAGAGCCAGTGCCGCGATGCCATAGTGGCGAGCCTTCTTGATCAAAAGAGGCCGTCCGGCTTCGAAGGCAAGTTGTGCGAAGCCACGATCGCCATCTACGCGGACAAGCGACGGCCCCGGTTCCGTAACAGTGGGAGACGCGTGCCGGTTGATCTTTCCCAGCCGCATACTGCGCACCGCGGAGAGCAGCCGATAGATGCCATGCGCACCGCACCCATCGCGTTCACCCGCAACCAGAGTCTCTGTAACACCAGGAACCTGCGCGGCGGAAAGACCATTCTCAAGAAGGATTCTGCTGGCGAACTCTCTCAGCTCGTCGAGGGACATGTGAATCGTAGCTTTGTCAGTCGTTTGGTTCATCCGCGAAGCCTTTAGAAAAACAAAATCGTATACAAAATGGTAGAATCATTGTATCGCTATGAAGCACGTCGCCTGCTGCCTCACCCTTGCTCTTCTCGGTGGTTGCGTTTCATTGCGGTCGCAAACGCCTCGAGTGATTCATAGCAAAGGCAATCCCATCCTCTCAGAGGGCCAGTATTACTCGGCCGATCCGGCGCCACTCGTGGTGGGCGACACGCTCTACATTCTTGCAGGCCGCGATGAGGCGCCGTCAGACGTAAATGACTTCGTGATGCAGGAGTGGCAACTGCTGTCGACGAAGAGTGTGTCATCCCGTATCTGGATGCACTATCCGGGAATGCTGCGGCCCAAGACGGTGTTCTCCTGGGCTGAGCCTGGCCGCGCATATGCAGGACAGATCGTGGCAGGAAGAGATGGCCGTTTCTATCTCTATGCGCCGGTACAGCAGGCGCACAGCAGCAACCAGGATCCGTTTGCCATTGGTGTGGCAGTTGCCGACAGTCCTCTTGGACCGTGGCAGGACGCGCATCCATCGGGGCCCATTGTCTCGCAGTCGATGCCCGAACCGAACACGATCCAGAACATCGACCCAACCGAGATGGTGGATGAGAACGGGCGTGTCTTTCTGTACTGGGGCACCTTCGGCAGGCTGCGCGGTATGGAGCTCGAGCAGGATATGGTGACGCCGAAGGGACCGGAGATTTCGGTCACAACACTCAAGGGCTTCTTTGAAGCTCCTTGGTTGTTTCGTCGTGGCGATACGTATTACATGCTCTATGCGGCGAATAATGCCGGTCCTGCTTCCAACTGCACCCGCGCGATCTATCACGCGTGCATCGCCTACGGGACAGCCCCCAATCCTTTGGGGCCGTGGACATATCGCGGCGTGATCCTCGATCCAGTATCGAGTACTACCTCGCACCCCGGAGCGATCGCCTTCCAGGGAAAGTGGTACCTCGTGTATCACACGGCAGATGCAAAGGGCGGCGGCCATTTCCGTCGCAGTGTCGCAATCGACGAGATGCGATGGGATGACATCTCCAACCCGGCCCGCATCGTAAAGGTGAAACCGACGCGTGCTCCTGGCCCACCACCTGTTGCTACCAGGAACATCGCTTCTACCGCAGAAGCACATGCATCCAATGAGCCGATGCCGGTGCAGTATGCACTCGCGGCTTTGAACGATGGCGTCGTCCGTAAGAATCCATTACCGCCGGACATGTGGGCATCGTGGTCTCAGCACAATCCACCAGTGCAGTGGATTGAATACGACTGGGCTCACCCGGTGAAATTAAACGGATCGCGAATCTGGTTCTGGAACGATGAGCCTGCCGGATCGAAAGTCGGTGTCGCACCGCCCGCATCCTGGCATCTTGAGTACTGGGCAGGGAATCACTGGCACCCCGTTGAGGATGCCACCGCCTACGGAACGAAAGCAGATGGCATGAATGAAGTAGGCTTCCGAATCATCACGACCCGATGTCTGCGCAGTGTCTTCCAGGCGTCGGGCAAAGGAGACACCCATGCCGCCGTAGCCGTACAGGAGTGGGAGGCACTGATGCCGCATGCAGCACTACCGCAAAAGCAGACATCAGGATCTCCCTCTCCAATCGGCCGCTGTTCTACGGAATGAGCCGGGCTTTCACTTCACTAAACGTCGGCGAACCCAATTTATAGAGTGTCCCTATCGCCGCTCAGGTGGTTCCCACGCCCAATCCGGCAACGGACCACGCTGAATCCTCGGTGCGGCTCCCGGAGGCGTGATTCTGCTGGCAGGCCGATTGCGGAGCTCGGCATACTGCGCATGCGTCGTATCCGGGAACGTTTCAAGCTGCCGGTCGATCTCAGTAAGAAGCCGCTGTACAACATCCTTGTGACGATCGGCGATGTCGAAACTTTCCATCGGGTCCGACGCAAGGTTGTAGAGTTCGGGTTGCGGAAGGAGATAGTGTTCGCGGCCCATCCCCTGATCGTTGATATAGATCTCGCCGGTCCCTTGCGCAATGCGGAGCTTCCACGGACCGGACCGGATCCCATGCACCATCTCTCGTCCGCCCGCAGGCGAGAAATACAGCACGGTCCTGTCCTCCATCGTCTTCTGGTGCAGGAAAGCTTCAGAAACATCGCTGCCATCGATAGGAAGTCGAGGCGCATCCAGGTCACACCACTTCGCGAGCGTTGGTAGAACATCAAGGTGTCCGGTCCATGCCTCACATACGACTCCCACTGGAATGTGCTTTGGCCATCGAACAAGAAACGGAACCCGCACGCCACCTTCGAAGGTAGATCCTTTGCGCCCACGGGTATTGCCCGGCGAACCCTGGAACCACGGCCCGTGGTCGCTGGTGAAGATCACGATCGTGTTGTCGTGCTGTCCACTTCGTTTGAGAGCGTCCATCAGTCGGCCGACACTCCAGTCAATCTCTTCGACAGCATCTCCATAGGCGCCGAATGCCGAGCGTCCTCGAAAGGCCTTCGATCCTCGCGCGGGGTCATGCGGATAGGAGTAGGCAAGATAAAGAAAGAATGGTTCGGACGTCGGCTGCGCAAGCAGCTTGAGCGCCTCCTCCGTGTAACGCGGCGTGAGCTCATCACGATCCGTGTCGCTCTCCAGTGCGTCGCCGTTTCGCATCAGCGGGAGCGGCTGCATATCGTCGCTATAGGGAACGCCATAGAAGGAATCGAAGCCTCGATCCGTGGGCAGATAACCGGCTTCATCGCCCAGATGCCATTTGCCGATGGCATGGGTGCGATATCCCTTAGCCTTGAACAGGTTCGCAAGTGTCTGCTCCTCCTGCGCCATGGCAACTTTGGCATGTGGAAACAGAGCCCCGGGAGTGTGGCTGCGAGCCGCATAGCGTCCCGTTAGCAGCGCAGCTCGCGATGCCGAACAGATGGGATGCGCCGCATTATGCCGGGCGCATCGAACTCCTTCCTCGGCCAGATGATCCAGGTTTGGAGTCGGAAGCTTTGATCCGTATGACCCAAGATCGCCATACCCAAGGTCATCGCAGATCATGAGAAGGACGTTCGGCTGCCTTCTCTGCGAAGCCGCAGTGTTATGGAGCCGTTGTGACGCATTTGCTTCAGCCGTTACCGTAGGCGCGAGGATTGAAGCCGTTAGCGATTTCAGGAAATCTCGTCTGTTATTGCTCATGTCTTTCACGGGGAATTTTAGAAGAGGAGCCCATGGCATTCTTCGTGGGCTCCTCTCGGTATGAATTGCTCAGAACGTAATTTTGGCAGCGAACTGGAACTGCCGTGCCGCTGAACCCGTCGCCGTAGAGGTACTGATGCCGAAGTTACCTGCTGCGGTGGCCACATAACGTCCGTTTGCATCGGGCGTGGCGCTATAGCTGGAGATCTGCCCGTTCGGCAGCGCGAAGTTGGGTGTATTTGAGATGTTGAAACACTCAGCGCGGAGCTGCAGGTTGAGAGTGTCGCGAATCGGAAAGCTCTTGAAAAGGGAAAGATCAGTTCGCCGCTGGTGCGGGCCATGCATGATGTTTCGTCCTGCATTGCCGGCTGTTCCAATCGCCTGGCGGGCAAAGGCGGCAGGGTTCAGGAAGCCGGTTATGGGGGTCGGGTGATCGAGAAAAGGATTGCCGATCAGGTCCGGACGATCAACCGTAACCGTCGGAAGGTTAATGTAGGCACGTCCGTTTTGTGTCACAGCGCTGGTAATGGCAAAGGGCGTTCCGGTCTGCCAGAAGCTGAGAGCGTTGACCTGCCAGTTGCCAAGTGCGGCTTGGGTAATTCGATTGGCGCTGCGGAATGGAATGGCGTAGTTGGCCGTTACCGCAATCCGGTGGCGAACATCCAGCGTTGAGTTGCCATAGTCATAGGTGCTTACCTTCGCAGGTTGCAGGCCATAGCCGGCATCTCCTTCGGTTCCCTGGTTGTTGGTGTTATCGAGGGTATGCGCGAAGGTATAGTTCCCATTGATCGTCAAACCATGACTCAGTCTGCGCTCGAAGCTGGTTTGCAGGGAGTGGTAGTTGGATGCCGCAAACGATCCGAAATATTGAATGGTATTCACGTTCGGTAGTTGTGAAGCATAGACCAGGCCAGGCACGGTAGCGGAGCCGCTCGGTGCTGGCAGATTGATATTCGGGATCTGTGCATTGAGGTGCCGTCCTAACTCGCCCACATAGCCGATGGTCACAACGTTGCCGCGAAGATCTTTCTGCATCAGCAGATTGAATTGCTCCACGTAGGCATTCCGATAGCCAAATGGCTTGCTCCAAACAGCGCCTGAGAGTGCTGTTGTGGATGACGATGCCGGAGCCGCAGCGACGCCGCTCGATAACGCCGTTGTTGAAGTCAGAGTCCCGGTGGCAAAGCTATACGGCGGATTCTGTAGATAGAACGCGTTCTGGATATCATTAGCGTAGAACGTGAGGCCAAAGCCGCCGCGAATCACGAACGTTGGTGTAATGCTCTCTGCAAAGCCAATGCGTGGAGCGATGTTCGCATAGTTGGTTTTGATTCCACCGGTCTGGTTGGTGACGAGCGTAAGCGTATTGAGGTCGAGGTTTGAGAAATAACCATCTTTCTCATTTGGCGCGGAGAAGATGTCATATCGCACACCAAGATTAACCGTGAGGCTCGGTAGGATACGCCAGTCGTCCTGGACGAATATATTTTCTTCCCACGTCCGGACATGGGGTCTTCTAGTGAGTCCCTGTCTCTGATAGTTGAACGGCTGGCCCGCAAAGAATCTTGCCAATGCCTGTTGTGGCGTCGATCCAGTGAAGGTAATGGAAGGCTTTCCGAAGTTTTGCTGGAGATTGCTCACCAGCCTGCGTATCAGCGCGCCTCCAAACTTCAGAGTGTGATTGCCATGGATGTAGGTAAGGTTGCCGGCGTACTGATAGGTGCCCTCGTTCAGCAGGATAGGAAGGAATGTTGCGTCTCCCAGACCTGTATAACCGGTTCCTGGAGTAATCGGTGAAAGCCCGGAACACTCCAGGCAGGCATTCGCGTTCGGGATGGAGTAGCTGGTGCCGGTATTAAGATTGGCCCCGTAATTGACAGGCGTCACGTGGTCGAGGAACAGCGTGTAACCCGTACGCAAATCCATCACGAGTTTTGAGCTGAAGATATGGGTGTATCCCAACTGGCCATTGTGCGTGGTAATCACAGAGCTGCCCGGGAAGGACGAGGTGTTATTCCCGCTGGCTACGCCTGCGACATTGGGGAAGGGACCCGGAACAAACGTCTTCACGTCGTTGTAGGAGTAACGGGCGAACAAGGTATCGTTCGTCCCGAAGTGATGATCGATACGCAGGTCGCCAAGTGTGCTGTTTTGGGTCCGGGCGGGTTTGTAGAGATAGTTGTTGGTCGGAACACTCACTCCCGGGGTGAATGCCGTTCCTGGCTGATTGGGCGTGGGATAGAGTCTGAAATACGCCAACGCCGTCGGGTCGACATTTGTAACAACCGGCCCTCCCACGTCGGACAGGTCACCCGGGTGCTGCTGCTGGTACAGCGTAGGAACAGTCGATGTATAGACGGTGCCTGTCGCATCAACCTGACGGAACTCCTCCAGATCTGCGAAGAAGAAGGTCTTTCCCCGGCGGATTGGTCCGCCGATACTACCACCGAATTGATTCTGGCGAAGCTCTGGCTTGTGCGCGAGGACCATCGTCCGGGCGAAGTAGTTGCGCGCGTCAGTGATGTCGTTCCGAAAGAACTCATAGATGGAACCGTGAAACTGGTCGGTTCCCGCCTTGGTAAGGATCGTGACGGCTGCGCCGGCCGTTCGCCCAACCTCCGCGGTGTAGGTATTGGTATCAACGCGAACCGTCTGAATGGCTTCTACCGAAGGACGTAGCAAGATCAGACCTTTAAAACGTTCATTATTGTCGAGACCATCGAGAAGTTGATTGTTCACTAGCTCATACTGCCCATTGGCGGAGATGGAACTGGATTGCCGTCTGTCGTCCGGACGTGTGCCGCTCGTCATCGAAGTAGGACTTCCGGCGTTCACGCCCGGTGCGACCTGCACCAGGCCAAATACATTCCTGCCGTTAAGGGGAAGATCGGCGATCGCCTTTGCTTCAACCGTCGAACCGACATTGGTGCTATCTGTCTGCAGGGCGCTCGGTTGCGCCGTAACCTCCACCGTCTCGCTGGTAGCGCCAATCTGCAATGGAGCATCGACACGGGCCCGGTCGCCGGCAACAAGAAGCAGCCCGGGATTTGCAAACCCCTTAAATCCCGTCGCTGTCACCGTCAGGCTGTACGTCCCAGGCTGAAGTTGCGTAAAGGCATACGTGCCGTTTTCGGAAGATCGGGTCTCTCGCGTCTGATGGGTCTCGAGGTTCTGCAGGCGGACGATTGCCCCTGGAATGAAGGCTCCGGAGACATCGGTCACTGTGCCCAGCACATCTGCGGTTGAGGTTTGAGCATGGCCACCGGCCGTAGCGGCCAGAAGCAAAGCGAGTACCAGCAATAGGAAATGACGAGGTGCGGTGTGACTCTCAACTCTGCGGGAGGCTGGCGAAATGAAGCGGTAGAACAAGAACGATCTCATGCGGAACCTCTTGGGTTTGTCCGGTTTGTCTTCCTGCTGCTGCGCTTGGCCGCCAGCGAACGAAGACAAATTTCAAGTGAACCCGATCTTTCAACCCGGCAGGTGCGATTGAGAATGGGAATTCACCGGGACAAGACCGGTTTCCCTGGGAAAGAGTAGTATTTCCAACGTGATCCAGACAGAAAACACAGAAACCGGAGGGGAAGCGAAGCCTCCCATGGAAGGCGCGGCAGGGGATATTCAAAGCGCGATTCATCGTCTTCTTGCGAGTTCCACCTTTGCTTCAGCTCCACGTCTTCGCACGGTCCTGAGTTATCTTGCAACCGCGTTGGAAAGCGGCACGATCACCGACGTTACCGAGCAGAGCATTGGTCAGGCGGTATTTGGCCGTCCCGCCGGATACAACGCGAGCGAAGACAATATCGTTCGGGTAACGGTGCGGCATCTTAGGAACCGGCTCGATGAGTTCTACCGGACCGAAGGGCGCGACGAAAAGTTTGTTCTCGAGATTCCAAAGGGGAAGTACATCCCCATTCTGACGGTTCGGAAGGGGAACGAGACTCCCGTCGGTCATTGGGGAGAGACGGCACAGAAACTTCTCCCAGCCGATTCCGAGAAGCCTCTGGCCAAGGCTCACAACGTGATCGGCATGGCCGAAGTGCCGAACAGCTCCGCGGAGATAAGGTCCGGCGGGCGGGGGGATGTGTCGAAGCGTTACTGGATCGCCTCGGCCACGGTTCTGGGAATCTGGGCCTTCGGCTTGATCTGCGGGATGTTCTGGCGATTCCAGGGGAGCTCATCCGCAAAGCCTGCCAGCACCAGCCTCCTTGCCCTCCTGGGAGACGGCAAGAGCCCTGTGGTGGTTGTTGTTACCGATTCCAATCTCCAGGCATATCGTGAGATCTTCGGCAAGCAGGTGGCGCTGAAAGACTACATCGCTCGCTCGTACGGGCCCGATGTTGCCGACGGCAACCCGCGCATCGCAAATGCGGCCCGTTTTGCGATGCAGTCGAATGAAACCAATGTCTCCAGTGCCATTGTTGCGGCTGATGTTAAGTCAGCTCTCGCTTCAAGAGCGGTAGTTATCAAGCAGCCTCATGATATGAGCATGCGCGAATTTCAGGACCAGGAAGACCTCATCCTGCTGGGCGGACCGTGGATCAATCCGTGGGGGCAACTGTTTGAAAATCGCCTTACGTTCCGGCTGCTTCCAATGGCTGGCAATCCATCCCAGTCGCAAATTCATGACTATGGGAGCCGGCCCGGTGACCAGACCGATTTCCCGCCGCACAACGAGGGCAACCTATCCGTGAACTATGTTCGGGTCGCGGTGTTGCCGAATTTTTCAGGAAGCGGCAGGGTCGTGCTCGTAGGCGCCACGAGCCCTGAAGCACTCGAAGCAGCAGGAACGTTTCTCAGCTCCCATGAAGTTGTCCCCGGCATCCTGAAAGACTTCCATGCAAAGTCCGTGCAGGACCTTCCATCATTCGAACTGGTGCTTGAAGTCAAAGGACTCAACGCTGTTCCCGGAAGCTGGCGGGTGATCGCAGAACGCCTCGTACATCACTAGATATTCCGGGCACACCGGAAGCTCATATGTGAGGTTGAGCTGTCTGGCGTATTCGAGCTGCGTGCGGCCACACGGTAGCGGTTGCAATAGGACTTGTGGCAAAGGAAAGATCCGCCCTTCATCACCTTGTTCTCCCCGCTTTCAGGCCCGGTCGGATTGATGCGGCTGCCGGTGAGATGAAAGTCGGTGCTGAACCAGTCGGCACACCACTCCCAGGTATTGCCTGTTGCTGAATAAAGACCGTATCCATTGGGCGGGAATGCGTCGACCGGACACGTTCCCGTATACCCATCGTCTCCCGTGTCATGACGAGGGAACTCTCCCTGCCAGATATTGCAGCGATGCTCTCCATCGGGCCGGAGCTTATCGCCCCACGGATAGAGCTTCTGTACCAGGCCGCCACGGGCGGCGTACTCCCATTCCGCTTCCGTTGGCAGCCGTTGCCCTGACCATTCGCAGAAGCTCACCGCGTCGTTCCAGGAGACATGAACGACAGGGTGATTGCCTCTGCTTTTGATCGCGGAACCCGGTCCTTCCGGGCTTCGCCAGTTCGCGCCGGGAACCTTGCACCACCACGGAGCCGCGGCGACGGTATCGACCACAAGTTCATAAAACCGTTCTTTGGGGATGTGAGCCCAGAAGACGAAAGACCATCCGAAGCGTTCCGCCTCGGTTCGATATCCCGTCGCTTCGACGAACTGAGAGAACAGCTCGTTGGTCACGGGATGCTGGTCAATCCAGAATGGATCGAGAGTCACTTCACGGACAGGCCCTTCTCCGTCTTCCGGAAAGGCTTCGGCATAATCGGTTCCCATCAGGAAGGTCCCTCCCTGCATCGCGATCATGCGGTCTCTGGGATCAACGCCGGAGCGGAGACCAGACTGCTCTTCCACCACACCGGCCCGGGCTTCCGCCGAAGGCGCGCAGCAACCCTTCTTGGAGACGGGCGCCTCACCGTCCGTTGCTTTGGATGGCTGGGGAGTGATGCAGCTCATAGAAACCTCTGTTGGGCAAGCTTACACGTTTTGAAAGACGAACCGCACCTCCGGTTAATCGTCTAACTTTGGACCGGTTTCCCGTCCCCGATGGACCTCTGCAAGACGCGCTAACAGGTGCTGCATCTGCTCCCGTTCGCTGGCGGTCAAAGGCTCCATCAGGCGTTCCTGCACCCTCAGTACCGCGGGTGAGGCCCGCTTTACCAGTTGTTTCCCCTTGGCCGTCAGTGTGAGTACTTTGACGCGGCGATCGGTTGCGCTCGCGCTGCGGACCACAAGAGCTTTCTTTTCCAGACGATCCAATACGGCGCCAAGTGTCGAGCGATCGAAGAACACCTGTTCCGACAGGCGCGTCGCGTCGATCTTCGGTGACTCACCAATCGCAAACAAGGTGGCATACTGCACCGGTGTCAGATCGAGCGAGGCGCACTCTTCGGCGAAAAGCGCGACAGAGGCCTGGTGCAGCCTCCGGATGAGATGACCTGGCAGAGAGCGAAAATCCTGCAGCTGTCCTGAATCGGACTTTTGGTTCGGCATACTCAAGATTCTAATAAGACGAACCCGCCTCTTTTAAAGTTGCGCGCTTTGGTTGACAAATAGTACGTGTACTGAATATATGTGTACTGTCTAATCGGGCACTAGGGCTTGATTCGGACAGAAAGTTGCGACCGCCATGACAGTAGGAGCTACATTCCACGAACGTCCCGGCATCTCGGAGGCACGGAGTCAGTACTACGGCAGGCTGGCGGAGAAGTCTGCCAGGCCGTTATGGGAGGTGCTTTCAAGCCTGGTGACACCGGTTCCGCGTGACCGGACGAATGCAGCCATCTGGCGCTACCGCGAGATGCGGCCACTCATCTCCGAAGGTGCAGCCCTTATCACGCCTGAGGAGGCGGAGCGGCGTGTTCTGATTCTCGAAAACCCAGGCTTGCCCGGCTCATCGCAGATCACGCAGACACTCTATGCGGGACTGCAGATGATTGCGCCGGGAGAGATTGCTCCCAGTCACCGCCATGTCGCTTCGGCGCTCCGCTATGTCATGGAAGGCGAAGGCGCATATACGGCCGTCAACGGGGAACGAACGGTCATGCGTCCCGGCGACTTCATCCTGACTCCGTCGTGGCAGTGGCACGATCACGGTAATCCTGGCGGGTCAGAGGTTGTCTGGCTCGATGGTCTGGATATACCCATCGCAAACTTCTTCTGCACGAGCTTTGCGCAGCATCATCCTCAAACAACTCAACCTGTCGATCACCGCGCCGGAGATGCCCTGCATCGGTTCGGAATGGGCCTGCTGCCGCTGGAGTACAAACTCGACGGCATATCTGCTCCGGTCTTTGCCTATCCCTTTGAGCGCAGCCAGGGCGCCTTGCAGCATCTGCAGGAGAGCGGACAGCATAACGCCTGGCACGGCATAAAACTCCAGTACTCCAATCCGGCTACCGGTGGTTCGCCCATGCCGACCATCTCCGCATTTCTCCAGTTGTTACCCGCGGGCTTTCAAGGGAAGAGCTATCGTTCTACCGATGCGACTGTCTTCTGTGTCTCCTCTGGCCATGGACGGACATTCGTCGGCGATACAGAGCTTGCATGGGAGACCAACGATGTCTTTGTGGTCCCGTCGTGGCAGCCGGTTCGCCATGAAGGGGAAGAGGAGTCGATTCTGTTCAGCTTCTCCGATCGAGTGGCGCAAAAAGCCCTGGGAATCTGGCGCGAGGAGTATCTTGAGGCAGGCCAGGAACCTGCCCAGGCGAATGTATGAGCGCCCAACACCTTTCGCAGACCTTCGATGTGCATGAGGAGCTTGCCTCTGCTCCGCTATCCGGATTTCACCTGCGGCTGGCTCTCCTGCTGGCCGGCCTGATCGTATTTGATGGATATGACACGGTGAATCCGTCTTATGCGGTTCACTATCTGATTCCAGCCTGGAAGCTCTCTCCCAGTCAGGGAGGCCTGCTGGTCTCGAGCGGCCTGTTCGGTTTCTTCTTTGGGGCGGCAGGTCATGGAGTTCTTGCCGATCGATATGGAAGGCGCAGCGTGCTTCTCTATGCGCTTTGCCTTTCAGCCATTGCAACCGTACTTACGCCGGTTGTGGGTGTATCCCTTGTGACCTTCTGTTCTATCCGGTTCATCACCGGTGTCGGCCTGGGGGTGCTGATGCCGCTTGCGACCACGTATATCAATGAATTTGCGCCGCGCCGATTCTCGAATCTGATGCCGGTATGGGGAGTAGCCTTTGGTTGGGCTCTCGGCGCTACGTTGGCCAGTATCGCCGGAATCTATCTGACGCCGCGCTTGGGCTGGCAGCTCCTGTACTTTCTGGGAGCGCTTGCATTCCCGCTGCTTGCCATCACCTACACCAGCCTCCCCGAATCGAATCGCTACCTTGCCTTGCAGCAGCGCACCGCGGAGGTGCGAGCGCTCTTATCGAAGCTGCATCCCGATCGCAGTACTCACTATCAGGGCTCTGAGATGCGTGTCTTCTCGACCCGGGCGGAAAAAGGCAGCTACGCGGCTCTGCTGTCGGCGCCATATCGGCGAACCAGTATCACGATCTGGATCGCTTCGTCTCTCAGCCTGTTCGGTGTGTACGCCTTAACCGGCTGGATTCCGAGTGTCATGATTCAGCGCGGAGAGAACTTCGCCACAGGTTTCTCATTTGGGGCGATCATGCAGATCGCTTCGTTTCTCGGAGCTCTACTCGGCGCGTATCTGATCGATCGCATGGGAGCAGCGAAACAATGGATGGCCTGCCTCTGGTTCTGCGGTGCAATCTCCATGGCGCTTCTCGCAGCCGTAAATCAACACCTCTTCAATCTCATTGCCGTCGGTCTTGCAGGATTCGGTATTCCCGGAGCGCAGTTTCTGCTCAACAACTTTACGGCGCGCTCCTATGAGACCAGCATCAGGGCCTCCGGTGTCGGAGCAGAACTCGCAACTGGCCGTCTCGGTGCGATTCTTGGGCCTTACATTGCCGGTCTTCTTCAGCAGCAGTATCACTCCAGTCGTGCCATGTTTGTGACGGTTGCCGGTACGTCGCTGTTGGCATCCCTGGCGGTTCTCACGCTCAAAACACAAGAGTCCGGCATCACACCCTCCGACCCGAATCTTCTGCCCACGGCACTGCTCGATCGAATCGACGAAGTGGCATAGGAGACCATGATGACGCGTGTACAAGATGCCTCAAGGCAAATCGACGCAATCCTTGCTGAGATAGAGACGAAGGTGCGGCCTCTGCCCAAAGCCTGGCTTTCGTGGCGTCCTGCCGCGGATGTGTGGTCCATCCTGGACATCCTCTGTCATATCGAAGAGTTCATTCCTTACTGGACCGGCCAGATACTGGCAATCATTCATCACCCCGATCAGGAGTGGGGAAGAACGCACGCCGATCCAGCTCGCCTGAAAGCAGTTGCCGATACAAGCAAGCGGGACCTTTCCGACGTTCTTGTGTCAATTCGCGACTGTGTCGAATCTACCCGCCATCGGCTGTTACCCCTGAGTGACGAGATGCTGGAGATTACGGCAAAAAGCAGGAACCCACGCTGGGAGATCAAGTCTGCGTCGTTCATTCTTGACCATCTGCTCGTGCAGCATGTCGCAAACCACTCCGCTCAGATCCAAAGAAACATCGATCAGTTAGTAAGTCAGACCAGGGAGAACCGATGAAGCTTATCTCTTTTATGAACGAAGACATTCCGGGCTATGGAGTCGTACAGGACGACCGTGTCTTGGATGTGAGCGCCGTGCTCCGCACGCAATTCCCAGATCTAAAGAGCATCGTCCTCAGGAACGCATGGGATAAATTACGGGATGCCTGCCGTTCATGCCGATCCTTCCATCTCGATTCGGTCGAACTCATGCCGCCGATTCCCAATCCATCGAAGATCTTTTGCATCGGTCACAATTACGAAGAGCATCGGCTGGAGACGGGAAGACCAAAGACAACCTTTCCTTCAATCTTCTTCCGTTTTGCTGACAGTCAGGTCGGGCATGGGCAAAGCGCGCTTATCCCACGAGTCTCCTCCGAGATCGATTTTGAAGGAGAGCTCGCCGTCGTGATCGGTAAGCCTGGACGCTATATACCGGCGGCCGAAGCGCTCTCTCACGTTGCCGGATACTCCTGCTATAACGACATCTCTGTTCGCGATTGGCAACGTCATACCACCCAGTTTGGCCCTGGCAAAAACTTCCCATGCACGGGCGGATTTGGCCCGTGGCTGGTGACAACCGATGAGATAAGAGATCCGCAAGCGCTTGAGCTGACGACCAAACTTAATGGCCACGTAGTTCAGCATGCAAGCACATCACAGATGATCTTCACGGTTGGGGAGTTGATCGAGTACTGCTCTTCATTTACACCGCTCACGCCGGGCGACGTGATTGTCTCAGGAACTCCGGGCGGAGTGGGTATGAAGAGAACACCTCCTTTATATATGGCTAAAGGAGATGCAGTTGAGGTCGAGATCAGCCGCATCGGGACATTACGTTTGACGATGGAAAAAGAAGACTGATGGAATTTTCGACCGGGAAGGAATTACGTCTTTCCGGCAGAGAATTCGGGGTGCGTCGGTTCAAATCGATAACTCACAAAAACGTTGTTGGTTTGAATCCACTCTATCCACGGCTTTTTGATGGAGGTTATGCGGGAATGCCGTGTTTGGCACCCCGGTTGCTACAGCACACGGACTTCGTGTCCCGCTGAGATCGTGAAGGTGCGGAAACGTGAGTAGCAACCGACGGAGGATTTTCATGAATACACGCACGACGCTCGTCACGACCCTACTCGCCATGGCTAGCTTTACGCTCGTGGCGCAGCAATCACCCGCAACCAGCCAGCCCGACCAGCAATCAGACAGCCCACCTACCAGGCAGAATCCTGCCAGTAAATCACCGGCAGCTACTGAAAGTCAGGACGCCAATACTGCTGCCGCATCGAGTGCACCGCTGAGCCCAGTGAATGGCGAGCTCGTCAGCAAGCTGGACTCAAAGACCGCTAAGAATGGCGACAGCATCGTAATCCAGACCAAAACACCAGCCAAGACCGCAGACGGAGCTGATATTCCCAAAGGGTCGAAGCTCGTCGGTCATGTACTCGGAGTAAAGGCGAGTGAAGGAGGACAGAACTCCCAGGTCGTACTTCAGTTTGACCATCTCGAACTGAAGGGCGGTCAGAGTGTCCCGGTCCATTCGCAAATTCAGTCCATTACTCCAGCAGGCGGTGCAGCATCGGCCGGCAGATCCAGTGCGATGAGCGCGCCACCGGCGAGTGGTACATCCAGCCCAGGCGCCAATGCAGCAAGTGGTGACAGCAGTGCGGGCGCCGCGCCGCAGAGCCCAGGCTCCAATGCGGCAGCTTCCGCTGGAGCGGGAGACAGTCCTGCTGCAGGTAGCCCCGCGCCCGGAACAGTCGTAGCTAAAACTGGCAACATCGCCATCAGCACCACGTCCGTCCCCGGTGTGCTGCTGGCGAACAACGCGCCCGGCCAGCAAGATCCCCGCATGGCTCAGGCTTCCAGCATCCTGCTCGGCGCAAAGCAGGATATTCAGTTGGATAGCGGTACACAGTTGGTGGTGGGCATCTCTTCCGCTGCCGGTGGAGGAACGCAGTAACGCCGCACTGTCGAGGGAAAGGAGAGGAAAAGGTAGATCTTGGCGTACAGGAAAACTCCTGTGCAGTTGAATGGAGCCGGGATTAGGCTCTACTCAACTGCACAGGACCAACTTTTGTTTGTGATTTCGCCGCGAAGGTATATACCATGCAGCGGGTGCCCATGTCCGGGGTCCCCAACGAACTTGTTCGTTGGGGTAGTGTCCCTCGGGGACATGGACCCAGCTTTTCTCTCGCGATACGCCCTATGCATGAAAGACAAAACGATACTTTCCCGGCGCTGGAAACTTAACTTCAATCCCGGCATCGCGAGCAGTGATCGTCGCCGAACCCTTCGTTCCCTGAGTACTACGAACCTTGTTCGATGTGGCAGGAATCACAATGCGATGAGTTCCTGCCTGTTGCACCACCATCGCTAGTTTCGCGATGGCTCCATTGTTCAAGGTAATATCGACAGTCACTCCGCCCCGAGCTCTTAGTCCCGCAACGCTTCCATTTGGCCATGCCTGTGGCAACGCGGGCAGAATCCGGATCAGACCGTTATGGCTTTGAAGCAGCATCTCCGCAATCGCAGAGGTTGTGCCGAAGTTGCCATCGATCTGAAAGATGGCGCCGTTCCCGGAAGGATGCGTGTCGAAGAAATTGCCGGCGGTACTTACCTTCATATGCATCTGAAGCGAGGTCCAGGCCTGCGCTCCATCTCCTATACGAGCCCACAGATTAGACGCCCATGCACGGCTCCATCCTGTGTACGCTCCTCCATTGGCCAGCCGCCGTTCCAATGAGACACGGCCTGCAGCCATCCACTTTGAAGCACTCTCCCTGTCGAACTCATTGCCCGGATAGAGCGGATACAAGTGAGACATATGTCGCTGTCCAGGCGTGGACTCAACAAAATCGACAGACCACTCCTGAAGCTGGCCATACTTGCCGATGGCGTAGGGAATCATGCTGTCACGCTGATGGCCAAGATGTGCGGCCCACTCCGTGTCAATGCCGAGAACTCTGGACGCTTCGATGCAGTTCTTGAAGAGCTCACGGATAAGGGCGATATCCATCGTGCAACCGGCGCTGACATTCGCCTTCTTCTCATCGGGAGCCAGGAAGTCGTTCTCGGTGGAAACGGATGGACAGGTTGTGAGCCTTCCTTTTCCATCCGAAACCAGCCAGGCAGAACAGAATTCCGCCGCACCCTTCATCAGGGGATACGCCTGTGATTCGAGAAATCCCTTGTCGCCGGTAAACAGGTAGTGCTCCCACAGATGAGCACACAGCCATGGAGCGCTCATGGCGAAGTTTGCCCATGTGGGATCGCCCTTGCCTTCTCCTACCGGGCTTGAGAGGCACCATCCATCGATGTTGTGATGAGAGACCCAGCCGGGCATTCCGTAGTTCGCCTCGGCAGTCTTTGCGCCGTTCTTCGCGAGCGTCTGCAGCATCTCGAATAACGGTTGGTGGAACTCTGAGAGGTTGCAGGTCTCTGCCAGCCAGTAGTTCATCTGCACATTGATGTTGGAGGTCCAATTGGAGCTCCACGGCGGGCGAAGCTCATTGTTCCAGATGCCCTGCAGGTTCGCCGGAAGTGTCCCGGGGCGCGAGCTGCTGATCAGAAGGTAGCGGCCAAACTGGAAGTAGAGCGCCAGCAGGGATGGGTCCGGCTTCTTCTCAAACTCCGCAACACGTTCTGCCGTGGAGCGCATCGAATCCTGCTCGCCGAGACGGAGGGCAACGCGGCGGAAGTACTTCTGATGCGCAGCCACGTGACGGTCTCGCAGAAGCTGGAAGGGCTTGGCCGCTGCCTTGTTCAATGTGGCCAGTACGCCGGCATGAATTTCGTTCGTTGGACGGTCCGGAATCTTGTCGTAACCACGAAAGCCGGTGCCGGCTGCGAAGAGAATGTAGGCTGAGCGCACCTTCTCGATCTGCAGCACATTATTTGCAGCGCGGGCCTTTCCATCCTTTGAAAGAACGCGAGCCTCGCTAACGAAGTACATGCCTTTGCCGGGCTCGTCTGAATACTGAATCGGATTGTCAGTCTTCAGGTAATTCGGTCTGCTGACCACCGGAGCCTTTCCTCGAATCACAAAGGCCGTATCGCTGACATCGGCCGCGTGTCGCAGCTGACTGTCCAGACGTACCGTGACGGTGACCGGCTCCGATGCCTCGATCGACATCACCAGCACGTTATCGGGATAGGAGACAAAGCAGCGCTTGGTAACAGCCAGGTTCCCTAACCGAAACGTGGTCTGCGCGATCGCCGTATCAAGATTCAGCTCACGACGGTATTCGCTGACTTCTGTACTGCCATCTGCATTGTGGGCGAGTGTGACATACATATCACCAAGCGGCTGGTAAGCCTCGCCATAGGGTCCCTGCATCTCTTTACAAATCTGGTCGGCAAGATGATAGTTCCCATCTTCCAGAACAGCTTTTCTGACAGCCGCCAGCTTGGTCTTCGCCCCAGGATTATTGCCGTCCTTGGGATACCCCGAGTACAGCGTGTCGTCGTTCAGAGAGATGCGGTCCTCTGTGGTGCCGCCAAAGACCATGCCGCCAAGCCGCCCGTTTCCAATCGGGAGCGCATCGATCCAGTTCGATGCCGGGGAGCGAAACCACATCGTGTAATTCGCATCATCATCGTTTTCGCGATGGTGAGATGCTGATTGCGCAACCTGCGAGATCGCGCGCGGAGCAACTGCTGCGAAGGGAAGAAATGCCCGGCGAGTAAGATGGCGCACTACAAGGTCCTCTGAGTGAAGTTAATGCAGGATGTTCCCTGAATCCAGCGATACACCGCGATGAGAGTACTACGAACGCCGAGTCGATTCGCGGATAACAATCTCTGCCGGCTCAATGGCGCGGCGAATAGCCGGCTTTTCCGGTGTTGCAGCTTTGGAATCCAGGATAGAGAGCAGCATCTTCGCCGCGCGGACACCGATCCGCGTGCTTCCCTGGTCCACGCTTGTCAGCGGAACCCGAAGGTGCTCGTCGTAGTGAAGATTGCCGCATCCCACGATCGCGATGTCCTCGGGGATGCGTAGCCCAGCCTCAAAAATCGCATCGATGGCGCCTATCGCAATAGGATCGCTGTAGCAGAAGACCGCATCGGGCCGCGGCTTCACCGCCAACAGGCGCTTCATCGCATCGTGGCCCTGCACTGTACTATCTACGTCCACGGTTGAGGTTCCTACAACATACTTGGGGTTGGGATCCAGCCCTTCTTCTTCGAAGGCTTTGAGGTAGCCCTCATAACGTCCCCGGCCGATGGAGTTCTCCGGTCCCCGGATATGCGCAATCCGCTTGCGTTTGAGAGAGAAGAGGTGCTGTGTCGCGAGATACCCCATCTGCGCGTTGTCCGAACCGATGAAGTTGCAGCGGAATCCATCAAATGATCGGTCCAGAAGGACAAGTGGCGTTCCCTGGTCCTGAATGTCGCTGAAGAGCTTGGGGACCGCCGGGGCACACGATGCAACCACCAGGGCATCAAGGCGCAGCGCCAGAAGATGTTCCACCTCCTGCTCCTCCATTCGAGGATCCTCTTCCGAAGAAGAGAGCATCAGGTAATAGCCATTCTTCCGCAGCGTCGCGGCGAGCGATTTCGCAATCTCGACGAAGTAGGGGTGCAGCAAGTCCGGTACAACCAGGCCCACGATGGAACTCTTACCGGTGACCAGGGAGCGTGCCGCCAGATTGGGACGGAAGTTAAGCTCCTTTGCCTTATCGAGAACCTTCTGCCTGGTCTCCGGACCAATATCTCCGTGGCCGCGCATCACCTTCGAGACGGTAACAATAGAAACTCCAATTGCCTCGGCGATGTCTTTCAGCGTAGCGCGCATGAGGGAAGCTTATCGTATTCGCGGAGTTATTCTCCTATGGAGTAGCGCTCCCATTGGACGGCTATGGCTCGATATCGAGATCAATATGCTGAATCGTCCCGTTGAACGGGAACGGGCTCTCATAATCGCCTGCCGGCGATGCGCTGTCTTCGCCGATATCGAATGTGTCTTCAAATGCGAACGCCATACGTACCGTCTCCGGCAGCCGCTGTTTGGCGATAGTCTTATCGTTCACCAGCAGCGTGATGTTTGCCCCTTTTCCAATGCCTCCACCGTCGTAGCTGAACTCCAGCGTGATCTTGGCTGGTCCTGCAGGAAGGGGCGTCGGAGAGGCGATCGTCGTGATGCGCCGCTTGAAGTAATTGTAGGTGTACGTAGGCCGTCCGTCTTTCAGATAGAGGCTGAAACCGCCACCCTCGCCGCCGTCCGCCATCAGTACTCCATTGGCTTTGACATTGGGAACCGTCACATACGCCGTAATCTTGTGCGACTTGTTTTCATAAGCGGGCGTCAGCGAGAGATACAGATGTCCCGCCCCGGTGTAGTACCTGAAGTGGTTGCCCTCCGGCCGCGCCTGCCGTCCTCCGAAGCGCGGGTCCAGGGGATAAACACGGTTCTGCTTCGCTTCTGCATCGAAGAGAACGGCCAATTCTGCGACTTTGTCAGGGTTCCTGGCGGCGACATCATCTGCTTCGGAGTAGTCCTCGCTCAGGTGATACAGCTCCCAGGGCTGGCGATTCGGGTCCGGAGGCGGCTGGTTGGTATACACCCAGGGAAGCAGGCCGCTACGCGAGGCCGCCATCCATCCGTCGTGATAGATGGCCCTATTGCCCAGCATCTCAAAGTACTGTGTCGTCCGCTGGCTTGGGACAGTGGCAGAGGCGAAGGTCGCCAGCATGCTCATGCCGTCCATCCGCTGCTGCTTCACTCCATTTACTTCAATGGGCACCGGGATATGTGCAGCCTCCAGAACGGTGGGAGCTACATCGGTTACGTCCTCAAATTGTTCCCGCAAGGCTCCGGCATCATGAATGCCCTTTGGCCAGAAGACCACGAGGGGGTTACGGGTTCCTCCCAGGTGGGAGGCGATGCGCTTGCCCCATTGGAATGGAGTGTCTCCAGCCCATGCCCAGCCCACCGGATAATGAGGCGTCGTCTCCGGCCCGCCAAGCTTATCGAGGATCT
>JABFXN010000084.1 GCA_013361705.1 Acidobacteriaceae bacterium | reverse complement strand
GGGCTCGTGCCTATCTCCTGAGCGCATTTCACGAGTTCAGTCCCTCCGTGGCTTCGAGCACAAAGCTCAGCTTCAGCAGGTTCAACGCTCCCGTGACCTACGACACGAAATTACAGAACGTGCCAACGCTGATTGTTTCAGTGAATGCGCAGCTACCGAAGACGAGCACGTTTATCCAACTGCCGGGCTTTTATGACTTCAACCCAGCGAATGGCGGCCTTCCATTCGGCGGACCGCAAAACACGATCCAGATCAATCAGGATTTAAACGTTCTGAAGGGGAAGCATTCCATGCAGTTTGGTGGACAGTATCTCTATCTGCAGGCCAATAACGCCTATGGTGCGTATGCGCAGGCGACGGAGCAGGTTGGCGTCAATCGGACGGCCGGCCTGCAGAATCTGGTCACCGGCGATCTGTTCCAGTTCCAGGCGGCGGTGAATCCAAACGGTGCTTTGCCCTGTGTCATCAACCCCTATACAGGCACACTGACGCGGACCCCGGCCTGCTCTATCAACCTGCCGGCAACCCAACCTAACTTTGCGCGCAGCAATCGTTTCCATGACTGGGCCGTTTACGCGCAAGACTCATACAGATTGACGTCACGGTTCACCTTTAATTATGGCGTGCGTTATGAACACTATGGCGTGCAGCACAACAACAAGAAGGATCTGGAGTCGAACTTCTACTATGGCTCCGGCGGAAACCTCTTCCAGAGCATTCGCAACGGCCAGGTATTCACCACTCCGAAGAGTCCCATCGGCGGGCTATGGAAACCGCAGTGGGGCACGGTTTCACCACGTATCGGATTTGCGTTTGACGTATTCGGGACAGGCAGGACCTCGATTCGTGGTGGCTTCGGCATCAGCTACGAACGGAACTTCGGCAATGTCACCTTCAACGTGATTCAAAATCCTCCGAACTATGCGGTTGTTGTAGTCAACAATACGCGGATCACTACCTCGAACGCTGGTCCACTTGGGGGCGCCTCGGGTAGCGTTCCGTTGCCACCCACCAGCCTGCGGCACGTGGATCAAAACATTCGCACAGCGCAGACGCAGTTCTGGGATGCGGCACTGGAGCAGCAACTGGCACACAATACGATGCTCTCGCTGCAGTATGCCGGCGCTCGCGGACTCCATCTCTATGACATCAAGAACATCAACGCCCTTGGTTCGGGCAATGTGCTTCTTGGCGACCCAAGATCAGATAGCAGCGGGAACACGGGGCTAACAAGGCTGACGAACCAATACTCCAACATCAATAACCGGGGTTCCAATGGCGACTCGTACTACCAGGCAATGAACATCCAGTTCCAAAGTACGAATCTCCATAACTCCGGGTTGAGCCTGGTGGCAAATTACACGCTCGCGCATCAGATTGACGATCTGAGCACGACATTCTCTGAGACCAACAACGCGTTCGCACTTGGATATCTGCAGCCATTCAATCCCGGTTTCGATCGAGGCAACGGCGATCTCGACATTCGTCATCGCCTGGTCGTCGCCCCTATCTTCCGGACGCCTTCCTTTGCCGGCGGCAATCGCTTCCTGGCACAGACGGTGGGCGGCTGGCAGGTAACGGGCATCTATACTGTCCGCACGGGTACGCCGTTCAGCTACTTCGACAGCACGAACAATAACAGCGGCTATCAAGTCGCGCGGTATACACCACGCGGTGGCGCGGTCCCACAACGCACCTTCAAATCAATCCCGAATGGCCAGACTGTCGGCGGACTGATCAGCTATGTCTTCGGCAACCTTCCGCCGGCTGTTTCCTTCGGTAATCCTGCACTGGGCGGAATCTCCGATTGGGGCCCGTTCCCTGCGACCATGGTCTCCCGGAACAGCTTCCGCGGACCTGGTGCATGGACCTTCGATGCATCTGTCAGTAAGACCTTCCCCATTCATGAGAAGGTCAACATCGAGTTCCGTGCAGAAGGCTTCGATCTTCTCAACCATCACAATCTCTTTATCCAGCAAGGCCTGAATGATGTTGCTAACGTCGACCCTGGAGATCCTTTGCCGATCACAGCCTCGAAGGGCGGTATCGGCAACAACAGTGGAGCCAACGACGAACGCCGCTTCGGTCAGTTCGCGCTAAAGATCAACTTCTAACAAGCTTTGATTTCGTCTGGAAGACTGATGCCCATCGGAGGAGGGGCATCGGTCTGAATTACACCTACTCGGTCGAGTGCAATGAGAGCATTTTCCGTTTCCAACGGGAACGTGTCAGGCACGCTTTCTATCTCGGCTGACAAAGAAGTTCACTGAACTCATTCCGATGAAAATACAGACACTTCGTCCAGGCTCTTAGGAGAGCCGCGGCGTGTATTTGCACACGCGTGATTCGCGAGCGGTCGCCCTTCTTGGCTCCGGAATGCTACAGTGGGGCCGCTAGAGCATTTTTCCTGTTGCTGGGTATCCCGTGAGGAGCGTGCAGCGGCGTTTTCATTGAGGAAAACGCCCATAGATGCACAAGCCCTGCGCTATACCTACAGGAAAAATGCTCTATCGTTCACCGTGATAGCACACCATTGGAGCACCCGTGATAGACGACCGCAACGAAATCACCCGGAGAGATTTTCTTCTTTCTACAGCGATGATCACCGCATCCTCGGCGACTAGCCACGCTCAGCCGATCCTTAGCGCACTCGTGGGGCACGAAGTCGAGGCAGCGCCTGGGACACCAGCCACTGAGGTGGATATGGGATCGGTGTTTCCCGCCGGCGGTGTCTGCTTTCGGAAGTCCAATCCTCCGATGGAGGATTGGGAGCGCGATCATCAGACGGCTTCGCGGCTTGGCATGAACACCTTTCGCCACTGGTTCATGTGGTCGGCGCTTGAGGTGGCTCCTGGCAAATGGGATTGGGCCGACTATGACCGAATGATGGATCTTGCCGCGCAAAATAACATCAAGGTAATCATCGCGACGCTCGATACCGCCGCGCCGGAGTGGGCCTTCCGCAAGTTTTCCAATGCCCGCTACAAGGCGAGCGACGACTCGATCACGCACAGCAGCGTCTCGGCCAGCAGCGGCGTCGGCGGGTTTCCTGGTTTGTGTCTCGATAATCCTGAAGTAAAAGCGCTGGCAGAGAACTTCCACACCCGGTTGATCGAGCACTATCGCAACCATCCTGCGCTGCTGGGCTATGACCTGTGGAATGAGACCACTTACAACGGTGGCCGCCCCGGAAAGACAAACTGCTTCTGTGATGCGAGTAAGAAGAAGCTGCAGGAGTGGCTCAAGACGAAGTACGGTTCCTTGGACCAAGTCTGCAAGACATGGCATCGCCCCAGCTTCGCGGAGTGGGAGGACATTGAGCCTCCTCGTGATTTCTCAGGCTATCCAGAGAGCCTGGATTGGCTGCAACATCGCATCGATAACGCCTACGATCTGTTCGACTGGCGCATTCAGCTTTATCGCAGACTCGATCCCAAGCACCTGGTCACGTGTCACGGCGTTGCCGGAACGCTGGAGAGCTATCCCTCTGCCGTGCACAACGAATGGATGGCTGCCAAACGTGTCGATGTCTACGGCCTGACCTGGGTGCAGTCGCGTCACGGCACGGAGCCATGGCGTCAGTGGCAGTCCTTTGATTTGACACGAGCAGGCGCGCGGGGCAAGCCGTTCTGGCATGCCGAGGCACAGGGTGGACCGCTGTGGATGCAGCCACAATTGATCGGCAAGCCACGAGAAGATGGCCGCGTTACAGAGCCGGAAGATGTGCGGATTTGGAATATGATCTCGTTCGCGGGGGGAGCCCGGGGCTTGCTGTACTGCCGTTATCGTCCGCTGCTGGACGGCCCGCTCTTCGGAGCGTTTGGCTCCATCGGCATGGACGGATCCGTGACGCCTCGCGCGGAGATGGCCGGAAAGACTCTGAGCTGGGCTAATGCCCATCCTGAGATCTGGAAGTCGCGGCCGGTGCGCGGAGATGTCGGCCTGCTTTTCGTTCCGGAGGCCGAGCTCTTTAACTATGTCCAGCAGCTTTCGACCGACTTCTATGCGGAGTCGATGCGCGGCGCGTATCAGGCCTTTTTTGATCAGAACATCCAGCCGGACTTCGTCGCGCTCGAGCATATCGACGAGTACAAGCTGATTTATCTGGCTTATCCGGTGATGATGCATCCTGAAACCGTCGCGAAATTGAAGGAGTACGTCGCGAACGGCGGTACGTTGATTTGCGAAGGTCTGCCTGCCTATTTCGGTGAGCATGGCCACGTCGGCCAGGTACAGCCGAACTATGGGCTGGATGAGCTCTTCGGCGCGCGTGAGACATACGTCGAGTTTCTAGCCGATATCCATGACCATCTGAAGATGGAGGTCAATGGCAACAACGTCGATGGCCGCTACTTCTTCCAGGAGTATGAGACAAAGGGCAGTGGCAAGGCAGCAGGCCGCTATCCAAATGGTGCGATTGCAGCCATCGAAAACCAGACGGGCAAAGGACGCACGCTCCTGATGGGGTCTTTTCCTGGCGGCGGTTATTACCTGCATCACGGCAAGGACGCCCGGACGCTGTTCGCCGGCTTCCTTAAAACGGCCAGCATCACTCCAAGGGTGATCGTTGACGACAACGAAGTGCAGGCGCGTGTGCACCAGGGCGCGGGTGGGTCCTACCTATGGATAACAAATCCAACCAGGATCTCGCGCGCAGTTTCGGTTGCGCTTGCTCCAGAACTTGGTACGTTCTCCGCGGGTGAGGATAGGTGGGGAAACCTAAGCATCAAGCTCACAGGACAACAGGTTACGGTCAACGTGCCCGCGAGAGATGCGGCCGTGATTGCACTGCGCTAAGCGAAGAGTTGCGCGGACAGCGTACGAAGGATGAAGAGTAGAAGTGATGACAACCAGCCGTCGAAGGTTTCTGGGATACACAGCCTCCGCTACAGCCGCCAGTCTGTTTGAGCCAGGCATTCGTCTGTGGTCGCAGCCGCCCGCGGTTGAACCGCAAAGCGGCTGGTATGACAAACCCATGCGGTGGGCTCAGATCGGTTTTGCCGAAGATGACCCCGGCAATTACGATCCGCAATTCTGGCTGGACTACTTTAAGCGTCTGCGCATTGATGCGGTGACTTTGAACGCCGGGGGAGCCGTTGCGTTCTATCCCACACAGGTTCCTTTCCACTATCGCAGCAAGTGGCTTGGGGATATGGACACCTTCGGCGATCTGCAGAAGAGTTGCCGCGCGCTTGGCATGGTTGTCGTTGCAAGGACAGATGCGCATGCCTGCCATCAGGACGTCTTTGACACTCATCCGGACTGGATCATGGTAGATGCGAACGGAGATAAGGTCCGTCATCCGTCTGATAAAGACTTCTGGCTGACCTGCGCTCTGGGACCTTACAACTTCGAATTCATGACCGCAGTTCACGAAGAGATCATGACGAAGTACATGACCGGCGGAATCTTCACCAATCGATGGGCAGGGTCGGGCATGTGCTACTGCGAGCATTGCCAGAAGAACTTCCAGGCCTTCAGTGGCATGGCCCTTCCTCGCACCCACAATCCGCAGGATCCGGCACGGCGGCAATACATCCTCTGGCGGCAGCAGAGGCTCTTCGAACTTTGGCGGCTGTGGAACGGAAAGATCCAGAGCATCAATCCCAACGCAAGCTATATTGCCAATGCAGGCGGCGGCGCCTTAAGTGAACTCGATATGAAGACGGTCGGGGAACTGGCGCCTACGCTCTTCGCCGACCGCCAGGGACGGTCGGGTCTGACTCCACCGTGGGCTAACGGTAAGAATGGCAAGGAGTATCGCGCCACGTTGGGCCGCAAGGCGATCGTCGGCATCTTCAGCATGGGGCTGGAGGACAAATACCGCTGGAAGGATTCTGTACAGAGTGACGACGAATTACGGATGTGGGTTGCGGATGGCATTGCGCATGATCTCCGACCGTGGTTCACGAAGTTCGACTGCAAGGTGATCGATCCACGCTGGATGCCCGTCGTGGAAGAGATTTACAAGTGGCACGCGGCGAACGAAATCTACTTGCGCAACGAGCGGCCGCTCGCCAGGGTCGGCCTTGTGTACTCGCAACAGACTGCAACGTACTACGGAGGCGACGAAGCGCGTGCTAAAGTCGAGGACCCAAGTCTGGGTTTTTATCAGGCACTCGTCGAAGCTCGTATCCCATTTGGGATGGTCCATGATCATCTGCTTGGCTCTGAGCATGTCCGTCCATTCCGCACGCTTATCCTTCCGAATATCGCGGCTCTCTCCACAGAGCAGTGCAAACAGCTTGAGGTGTTTGTGCGAGATGGCGGCAGCCTGATCGCCACATATGAGACCTCGCTGTATAACGAGTGGGGCGTTCGTCAGCCGAATTTTGGCCTGGCATCTCTCTTCGGCGTCAATTACGCCGGCAAGGTGGAAGGCCCGATGAAGAACTCTTACCTGAGCCTGAAGAAAGACTCATCGGGGCAATATCACCCTCTCCTGAGGGATCTCGAAAACGCCGTACGCATCATCAATGCTGTGAATCAGGTATCGGTCAGGCCGGCGGGCGAAGGAACGTATCCTTTGCAGGTGATCCCAACCTATCCGGATCTTCCGATGGAAGAGGTCTTTCCCCGCAAAGATGCGCCGGCTGGACAGCCAGGCGCCATTGTTCGTCAGGTAGGGAAGGGGCGTGTCGTTTATTTGCCAGGCGACATCGATCGAACGTTCTGGGAGACGCTGAACTTCGATCAGGCCAGGCTGCTTCGCAATGCGGTGCTTTGGGCAACTGATGAGCCCGCTCCGTTGACGGTCGAAGGGAAAGGTGTGCTGGATGTCTCGGTTTGGGAGCAGAAGAGCTCCATCACGGTACACCTGGTGAATCTGACCAACCCCATGATGATGAAAGGTCCGGTACGCGAGATCATCCCAATCTCTGTGCAAAAGGTGAGAGTACAGATTCCAGCCGGTCGCAAGGTGAAACAGGTGCAACTGCTGGTTGCAGGGACGAAGCCCGACTATAGGAACGACGGAGGATTTCTCCAGTTGGAGGTGCCGTCCATTGGCTTACATGAGGTGGTTGCGATTGATCTGGTCTAGTAAGTAGTCCGGACGAAATTACATTTGCCGAACTCGTTGTTCCAGCCATTGAACAGCAAAAGCGACGACGTCTGCGGCTGGGACCAGTATTGAAGATGCAGAACCGATTGGCCCAACGCTACCGCGTCCATCGGTAAGGAACTCCCGCACGATTGTGGCAAAGTAGTTCTCGTCGAGGCCCTCAACAACCGGATCTGCTGTATCGAACTCCTCAATCATCTGCCATTCCGTCTTGTTGTTGATCAGCAGTGGAACTTCGATGCGGCGGATGCGCTTACCAGGTATCTGCGCTAGATGCTCGGCGTGATGAAGAATGCTCATCGTGTCGAATGGTGCGCCTGCCATCAGAATTTTGCCCTTGCTCCCAACTAGCCGGGCGAAAGGTGATCCTTCGCCGTAGCCATAATCAAATGGATGATTCGCGGTAAACCAGGCTGCCTTGCCTCCGATGGCAGCGCACGATGCGCCAGGATTCCCGCTCCTCAACGCGCCGGGAGTGGTGCGAACAAACTCGGCGAAGGCGCCGTAGCTGCGGCTTGCCCGTGAGCGTTCTGGATCGAACGGTGGAATGTCGGGCTTCAACGCCTCCGGCACTCGCCCTTCGTGGTCTACGGCGTCTTCGTATTGCGAGTTCCAGTCAATATAGCTCAGAAGCGTGCCGTCCGGGCCAACGACATCAAGAATTGCGTCGATCAGCGTGTCTGGACCATTGACCATAGGGCCGACAGAGCGCAGTGCGGCATGCACCATCACCGCATCGCCAGCCGCTAGTCCAATGGCCTCGAGATGTGATCTTAGAAGCCTGCGTGTCCAGAAGCGCTGATTGGCGAGTGTAAGCATTCCTGGACTCCTTGATATGGGAACATCACATCCGCCGATCGCGGCTTAGTGAGGCTGCCGCGCACGAATATCTGCGAGCTTCGATTGCATTCTTGTCACGATCTCCGGATGTTGAGCTGCGATATTATGCATCTCGTGCGGATCGACCTTGAGGTTGTAGAGCTCAATCGCTGACTGCGGTGGAGTCTCTCGCGGAGCATCGCCCAGAATGGTATCGGGAATGTATCCGTGTACAGTTTGAGGAGTGGTTCCAGGTCTTTGCGCGCGATCGATCAGTTTCCAGTCGCCTTCGATCAATGCAAGACATTGTGCTTCTTCGACGAGAGATTGACGGCCGATCGTTGAGCGACCGAGGAGCGCCGGTAGGACATTCTCGCTGTCCTGCGCCGCACCTTGAGGAGGTCGAGTCCCGGCAAGGTCGGCCAGGCTCGCGGTGAGATCCAACTGGCTGACGAGTGCATCAGAGACCCCGCCGGGTTTCACCGTTCCTTTCCACTGCACGATGAAGGGTATGCGCGTGCCGCCTTCGGTGATGGTGTACTTGCCTCCACGCCACGGTCCAGCTGGCGGGTGGCTGTCGGTATGGTGGTCGGCCCCATCATCGTAGCCATCGTTCACGACCGGGCCATTGTCGGAAGAGAAGAGGATGAGCGTGTCTTCTTCAAGGTGGAGGCTCTTGAGCTTGTCGACGATGCGTCCGACGCTCCAATCGAGTTCATTCAACACATCGCACCGGATACCGCAGGCATTTTTGTTGGCGAACTGCTTATTCGGCATGCGCGGTACGTGAATGTCGCTGGGCGTGAAGTACAGGAAGAATGGCTGGTTGTGATTTCTATCGATGAACTCGACGGCCTTGTCCGTGAACGTGGCTGCCATGTTCTCGTCTGTCCAGCGGGCTGACTTTCCTCCGGTCATAAAGCCGATTCGGCTGACGCCGTCGACGATGGTGCCGTCATGACCCTCACTCAGCTTCATTTTGAGAAGATCTGGATTCTCTTTGCCTGTGGGTTCGTTTCCGACCTTGGCTCGGTACGAGACTTGAATCGGGTCCGCGGGATCAAGCCCGACGACACGGTGATCGTGGATATAGACCGTGGGTACACGGTCTGCGGTTGCAGCGAAGAAGAACGCTTCGTCAAAGCCGATCTCGCATGGTCCTGGCTCGATGTCTCTATTCCAATCGATGGTTCCGCTTCCCAGACCGATGTGCCATTTGCCGACGAGCCCGGTTCTATACCCGGCCTTTTTGAGGATGGACGCGATGGTGGATTGCTCCGGGTGGATCAAAAGCTTCGCATCGCCCGGGAGAACCTGGATTCCATCCCGCCGCCAGGCGTAACTGCCGGTGAGCAACGCATAGCGGGAAGGGGTACAGGTTGCCGCATCACAGTGTGCGTTCGTGAAGCGGAGGCCATCCTTAGCCAGTTCATCAATGCGCGGGGTCTTTACGTCGTTCGCACCGTAGCAGCCTACGTCTCCGTAGCCGACATCATCCGACAGAATGACGACGATGTTAGGTGGCCGCTTGCGGACAGGGGCGCCGAAACTGTGTGCGGTTGCAGCGCCTGCTCCGGAGAGAGCCAGTAACTGAAGAAGTTGCCGTCGGTCCATTCGCATGACACTGGAACGATAGCAGCTTGCCAATGCATCGTGGCAAGATCCACCACGAGCACCCTGATCGACTCAGGCCTGACACAATTCCGCATCCCGGTATCCGAATGTGTCATCTGAATAATCGTTATGGCTAACGAGACTGCGACCCTCACCCTAATCGGCGGCCCTACTCTTCTGATCGAATATGCCGGCCTTCGTATTCTCACTGATCCCGCATTCGACCAGCCGCAGTCCTATCCGTCCGCCGGCATTACGCTGACGAAGAAGACAGGGCCTGCGCTTTCTGTCGACGAGGTTCTGCCGATCGACATCGTGCTTGTCTCGCACGAGCAGCATCTCGACAATCTCGACCACTCCGGCCGCGCCATGCTCGCGCATGCAAAGCATGTTTTCACGACGCCCGCGGGAGCACCAAAGCTCGGAGCCAATGCGACGGGGATTGCAACCTGGAACAGCACCACCGTGGTTCTCCCCGACGGGCGCACGCTGACCATTACGTCAACACCGGCGCGTCACGGACCTCATGGCTTTGAGCCCATCTCGGGTGATGTTACCGGGTTCGTCTTGCAGGTTGAGGAAGGTCCTGCGATCTACGTCTCTGGCGACACTGTGTGGTACTCCGCTCTGGCCGAGATTCCGGAGCGTTTCCCGGTGGGATTGGCGATTCTGTTTACCGGTGCAGCCAAGCCGCGCGGACCTTTCGATGTCACTATGAATACGAATGATGCTGTTGAAGCAGCTGCACATTTCAAGGACGCAGCGATTGTTGCTATCCACAACGAAGGCTGGGCTCACTTTACTCAGACGCAGCAGGATGTTGCCACTGCATTCAAGGTTGTCGGTATCGACTCGCGTCTGCGATTGCTGGAGCCTG
>JABFXN010000224.1 GCA_013361705.1 Acidobacteriaceae bacterium | reverse complement strand
AATCTGCGAGCCGTGCAGGAGCGAATGCACACCACACGGTTCCGGATGTCGCGCTTCGGCAAGCTTGTGGAGCAAACGGCCGCGGAGCTGGGTGCAACCGATCGTCGACCGCGGCCCCTGCGATATGACTTTGTCTATGGCCGCAGCAACATCGATCTGTTTCCCTTTGAAGCGTGGCGGCGCATGTTGCTGCGCAGTGCCCGCAAGGCTCCGGTGCATGAGTTGGATTACGGCGCTGCCGCGGGATCGCCGGAGCTGCAGGAAGCCATCGCGGCACATCTGAAGCGCTCGCGCGGCGTGGTGTGCGATGCATCACAGGTGCTAATCGTGAACGGATCGGCGCAGGCGCTGGACCTGATCGTGCGTGTGCTGGTGGAACCCGAAGATTCGGTTGCCATTGAGGATCCCGGATATCGAGGCATCCGCGAAGGGCTGCGCGCTGCACGAGCGCGGTTGCGGCCGGTGCCGGTGGATCACGAAGGCATTGTGCCGGCGAAGATTCCCGCAGAGGCGCGAATGGTCTTTGTGACTCCATCCCATCAGTTTCCGACCGGTGCGGTGCTGCCGCTTTCACGCCGGTTGGAGCTGTTGGACTGGGCCAAACGCAATCGTGCGGTGATTGTGGAAGACGACTACGATGGTGAGTTCCGTTATGGAGGCCAGGCGCTGGAGTCGCTGCAGGGACTGGATCGCGAAGGCCGCGTGCTGTATCTCGGGACGTTTTCGCGGACAGTCTTTCCGGCTCTGCGGATCGGTTATCTGATCGCTCCACGTTCGTTGATGCCGGCACTTATGGCGGCAAAGTGGCTGTCTGACCGTCACACCTCAACCCTGGAACAGCAGACGCTGGCGGAGTTTCTTATCAGCGGCATGTACGAGCGGCATCTGCGGCGTCTTCGGCGAAGCAATGTAGCGCGCCGTGATGCTTTGTTGGAATCGGTGGACGATGTCTTCGGTGATCAGGTGACGGTGACGGGACAGGGCGCGGGAGCGCACATCGTTCTCTGGCCGAAACGCCGCATCGACGAAGCAGCGGTGATTGCCCGCGCGGCCGAGCGTGGTGTGGGGATCTATGGAGTCTCCAGGCACTATGTCGGGAAGCCATTGAGACCGGGATTGATCTTAGGATTTGCGCGGCTGCGCGAGGCGGAGATTCGAGAAGGTGTGAAGCGGTTGAAGGGAGTGTTGGAGGGATAGAGGAGCACAGTCCTTTTGTTTATTGGTAACCCAGTGGGAGCCGTGGGCTTCAGCCCACGGTCTACAGACTCTAAAAAGACGGGCTTTAGCCCTGGGTTCTCTTCGCGGAAAGCAAAAGGCCCAGGGCTAAAGCCCGACATTTATGTGGCCTGAATCAGCGGGCTTTAAAGCCCGCTGCTCCCACCCGCTGTTCGGTTCTACCGATCGATCATGCGCTGCAGGAACTCCGGATACCGTTCTCCCAGAACTTCAATGCCTGCGAGTGCTTCGTCAATCTGTTTGAGGTCGCCTGCAGTCAGCGTGACGTTCGCTCCGCCAAGGTTCTCTTCCAGGCGATGCAGCTTGGTGGTGCCTGGGATAGGAACAATCCACGGCTTCTGCGCGAGCAGCCACGCCAGGGCGATCTGCGCGCGAGTGGCGTTCCTCGACTCTGCGATGGAGCCGAGAACATCAACAAGCGTCTGATTGGCCTTCCGGTTCTCTTCGTTGAAGCGGGGAGAAAGGTTGCGAAAGTCGTTCTGAGCGAATTCTGTGTTCTGGTTGATGGCGCCAGTGAGAAAGCCTTTGCCCAACGGGCTGAAGGGAACAAAGCCGATGCCAAGCTCTTCGAGCGTGGGGAGAATCTCCTCTTCGGGCTCGCGCCACCAGAGCGAATACTCGCTCTGTAGTGCGGCGACCGGCTGCACTGCATGAGCACGGCGAATGGTCTTCGCTCCAGCTTCTGACATACCGAAGTGTTTGACCTTGCCCTGTGCGATGAGCTCTTTCACCGTTCCGGCGACGTCTTCGATCGGCACCTCCGGATCGACGCGATGCTGATAAAGCAGATCGATCACATCGGTGCGAAGCCGCTTCAGCGCCGCTTCGACGTGCTCGCGGATGCGGTCGGGATGACTGTTCAGGCCGGCGATCTTACCTTCGGCAAAGCGGAAGCCGAACTTGGTGGCGACGACCACTTTATCGCGCACCGGAGCCAGAGCCTCGCCGACAACCTCTTCGTTGAGGTAAGGTCCATAGGCCTCTGCCGTATCAAAGAAGGTGACGCCGCGGTCGAAGGCCGCGCGAATGAGGGAGACGGCCTGCGACCTCTCGGTCGGCGGACCAAATCCGGAGCTGAGTCCCATACAGCCAAAACCCAGCGCAGAGACTTCGAGATTGCTCTTTCCTAAGAGACGCTTCTGCATCTTGTATTCCTCCTGAACGTCGTCCACCGTTGATCACTCCGTGTCCGTTGGCGCGTTCCGATGCTCTGACAATAGCCGGATACTGCCTTACCGCGCCCAACATCACCCGCCAATCTCCCTGCAAGATACGCCATTCCGCGCCAGCGAGGTTGGCGCGATCTGCATACGGAATGGCGCGATAGGCCTGCCCGCTGCGAGCGTACTCCGGTAGGCTTAAGGAGGAGGTCGAACTCCATGCTGAAGCATTTCCGTGTCGCCGGCCGCCTCGCCGTTAAGCTCGCTGAACTTGGTGTGCCTGTTCATGAGGTCCTGCGGAAGGCAGGGTTGCCGCAGGATCTCTTTCAGCAGACGCGCGTCCTGGTATCGACCGAAGAGCTCTTCGCTCTGTGGCATGCGGTTGAGAGTGTGAGTGGCGACCCATTGATCGGCCTGAGGCTTGGTGTGGAGACAAGGACGGAGCGCTTTCATCCGATGGGGATCGCTGCTCTGTCTACCGAGAACCTTGTCGAGGCGGTGAAACACATGGCCCGCTTCAAGAAGTTGACGGTTCCGGAGGAGATTGTCTCCTCGATGAACGATGACGAGTTCAGCATCAACTTTCGCTGGCTGCAGGCGGTGGAAGCGGAACCTCGGGCGCTTACGGATCACTGCTTCGCATGGATGGTGACGATCGCGCAGCATGGCACGGGAAAGCCGGTGACGCCTCTGCGCGTGGAGTACATTCAGCCGCGCGCGAGTGTACGCGCCATGGAGCGGCACTTCGGATGTCCGGTGACCAGTGGCGTCTCCCGAAATGCAATCGTCTTCCGTGCAGAGGATGCGACACTTCCGTTCGTAACCAGGAACATGGAGCTGCTGGACATGCTGGCGCCGCAGTTTGACGAACAGATGAAGCTGCAGAAGGCAGAGGACAGTTTCATTGAGTTGGTGAGGCGAGCGATTCAGGATCGGCTGACTGGCCAGCGGCCATCGATCGAAGTGGTGGCGCGTGCTCTGCATATGAGCTCGCGAACCTTGCAGCGCCGCTTGCAGGAAGGCGGCTCGAGCTTCCAGCGGGTGCTCGATGAGGCTCGTCACCAGATGGCACGGTACTATCTCAGCAACTCGGCGTTGGAACTGAATGAAGCCGCCTATCTTCTCGGCTTCCAGGACCCGAACTCCTTCGGCCGCGCCTTCCGCTCCTGGGAAGGCGTGCCGCCCGGCGACTGGCGCGAGACACATCGAGCATCGGCAACGGCGTAGGCCTTCCTACCCCAGCCAGCAAGCTGGCCAGGGACCCTGGGACCCTTGCAGTCGTCCTCCCATCACACAATATTCAGCGCACCTTAAGGTAGAAACCGCAGTTCGGAATAATGCGTCTTTCTCTATCCTGCTGTCGTCTAAACGTGGAGATTGGCCGGATTTCTCCCGCGAAGAGATAAGTTCCTTGGTTAGCCTCCAGGGTCCCGGCGGTGGGCGAGAACTCGCTCCCCGCCGGGTTTTATTAAGCCTGGCCTCGCACGAGTGCGATCTCCTGGCTCGCAGCCCACTGGTGGATATCGTGGCGCATCAGTGCCGCCGCCATCAGGTCGGGGAACTTGTCTGGAGTGCAGGCAAAGACAGGGCAGCCCATGGCCGCGATCTGTTCCGCGTGCCGGGCGTCGTAACCGGGATGACCATCGTCAGAGAGCGCAAGCAGCACGATAACGTTGACTCCGCTTTGTTTCAGCGCGGCAACGCGGGCGAGCATGGCCTTTGCATTTCCGCCCTCGAAGAGATCGGTGATCAGCACGAGATGGGTTTTGGTGGGATGCTCGATCTTCTGTTCGCAGTAAGCGAGAGCGGCATTGATGTCAGAGCCGCCTCCGAGTTGTACGCCGAAGAGGACTTCGACGGGATCGCGCAGCTCTTCCGTCAGATCGACCACTGAAGTGTCAAAGCAGATGAGCTTTGTCGACATGCCGGGAACCGACGCCATAACGGCGGCGAAAATCGATGAGTAGACCACGGACGAGGCCATCGATCCGGACTGGTCGACGCAGAGGACGACGTGCTCCAGCATGGCCTGTGTCCTCGAGTTGCGCGAATAACCGATAAGCGTCTCAGGAACAACCGTTCGCTGTTCCTGCTGGTAGTGGCGCAGATTGGCGGCGATGGTCTTGCCCCAGTCGATATCGCGATGGCGAGGCCGCCGTGTCCGCTGGGCACGATTCAACGCACCGCGTAAGGTCTCCTGCGTGCGATGCTGCAGGCGCCGCAGCAGATCGTCGACGACCTTCTGCACAACCATGCGGGCCGTCTCACGTGTCTTTTCCGGAATGGCAGAGCGGAGCGAGATGAGGTCCGCGACCAGATGAACATCGGCTTCAAGGGTCGCAAGGAACTCCGGCTCAAGCATCAGTGCCTTCAGGTTGAGCCGCTCGAAGGCGTCTTTCTGGATGATCTGTACCAGACTGGTGGGGAAGAACTCGCGGATATCTCCAAGCCAGCGCGCTACCCGGGGCGACGATGCGCTCAGGCTGCCGGCTCGCTTTCCCGGCTGAGTGGGGTTATACAACGCCGACAGGGCGGCACTGAGCCGGCGATCGCGTTCGTCGAGGTCGCTCTCATCATCTCCGAGTGCAAGATGCCAGCGGCGTAGTCGCTGTTGCTCCTTCATGGCTCCATCCCCAATATCTGTAGCAGCAAGGGCAATGCCTGCTGAAAGGCGAGATTGTCGTTGTCCGGAAGCTGTTCGGTCTCGACCGTCTCCCGCTTACCTTCTTTCACCTTCTCCAGCAGACGACGGCGCGATATGGCGTCAAAGGCGGAGAGGCTCCGGCGCAATAAAGGAAGCGACTCAACGAAGTCCTCTTCGCGCAGTGAGCAGAGCCAGTCGTCGATGAGGTGCAACAGCGGTTGATCCTGCAACATTACTTCAGGGCCACTGCTGAGAAAGCCTTCCAGGAAGATGCCGGAACGCTTCGGATCGCCACCGCTCATCTGTTGCGAGAAGGCATCGGAGACCACTGAGAGAGCCCACGACCGGGTGTCATGCAGCAGCCGCAGGCTTACGCCGGCAACCGCGGGCGCGACCTGTTCGTCCTTCACCATCCGTCCCAGTTCCATTCTCCATGCGTCAATCAAGCTGCTGTCGCCGAAGAGCGTGAGCGCGTGATCATAGGCGAGCATCGCCTGCACACGGGCCCTGGAGGTCTCTTCATCCAGGCCTTGTGAACCGACGCGCGAACCTGCATTGACCTCGACGCAGAGGGAGTGAATCAGAGAGCGCAACGCCTCTTCAGGAAGCTTGCGGGCGCTGCCGTACCGCAGTACCTGCACCAGAGGCACGACGGCGCGCAACAGATCGGTGATGTCGCTGGCCTGAATCGCGGCTGCCTGCAGCAGGGCGATGCATTCGGTGGCCGCATCGGAGAGATCGGCGACCAGGGCAGCGCGAATCAGTTCCGTAAGGGTTGCAACCGAGGTTGTTTCTTTCGCGCGGGCAACAGTGGAGGCAGCGGCTGCCTGTTCAATGGTGACACCGTAGATCAGGGCCTCCGCTAATGCGACGGAGAGCTCCGGCACCCAGCGCAGCATCCACACCTCGCGGAAGGTGCCGCGGCCCTCACCGGCTTCGATTAGCTTGCCCCACGGTACTTTGATCAGCGCCAAACGGTGTAGCAGGGTCGACTTCAGCAGACCTGCCTCGGAACGAAGATCGAGCCGCACCTCGGTCTCAGCGTCCTCCGGTTTGAGCCGTGTCCGCTTCTGCCAGAGCGCGAGATCGCGCGCCAGCGGCATCTGCGGAACATCGTCACCGATCTCTCCAACGTGTTCGCCGACGTAGACCTTATGGTGAATCAAGGTCATGGCGGTCGCATCGCCGTGGCAGAGTGTTGCCATGGAGGCATCGCGCATCTCGGCAAGGCTCGGCAGAGCAAGCCCACGCAGTGCGGCCAGGCTCAATGCAAGCCTGGCGGCTTCGATGGCCGATGCCGTGGGCGCGGGATAGCCCTCCTGGCGCAGAGCAAGCGCGGTCTTCGCCTGCCACGATGCCGCGAATGCCGCGACCTCAGGACGTTGTGGTGCGGCATAGAGCGACCACAGATGCCGATACCAGCCGGGAGAGAGGACACCGGCACCGTATCCAGAGCGCGTGCTCAAGCGGCTGTCGGTCCATGGAACCCATGTGGCCTGTACTTTGAGGCGGGGAAGATCTTTCACTACAGCCTTATCCTCCGCGAGCTTGACCGGAGTACGTAGAGCGCTCACGTGCCAGGCGCCGCATACAACAGCAATGTTTCCCTCGCAGGTCTTTAGCGCGTCGCGAATGTTCAGGCGCATGAAGGCTTCACGGCGAACCTCACGCAGCCGTTCCTCCTCAGGCGCGGCCTGCTCCGCTTCGCGCATCATCGCCATCGCATTGGAAATGGCGGCGAAGGTGGAGATGGCTGCTTCCTGCATCCCGCCGGCCTGTTCGATCAGCGAGTCCCAGAAGGCTTCGCCATCGTCGTATCCGGCAGCTTGGGCGAGCTGGTCGAGAGGATCGGCCCGGTATTCGATTTTGCGTACGTCTTCTCTTGGTTCTGCCAGCGATACACCCGCGGGCCAATCGATAAAGCGGATGGGACGTCCACGATCGAGTGCCCAGCGCATGGCCTGCCACTCCGGAGAGAAATCCGCAAATGGAATGAAGATCGCCCGGTTGGGGTCATCGTTGGCATGCAGCAGCAACGCGACCGGAGGCTTCATCGCGGAACCGGCGGCGTAACGGACAAGGTCATCTGCCTCCGGCGGGCCTTCGATCAGAACGCACGCCGGGTCAATCGCATCGAGTGCCCGGCGCAGCAGAACTGCGGAACCAGGGCCGTGATGCCGGATACCCAGCAGATGGACGCGATCTTCCATAGTTGCTAGAGCACTTCCCGCATGGCGCTGTACAGATCGCTCCAGCCATCGCGTGTACGCACCACGCTTTCGAGATACTCTTCGAGCGCGACGGTGTCCTGTACCGGATCTTTGATCACGGCGCCAACGAGGTTCGGCGCCAGGCTTTGCGCGTCGACGGAACCGTCACCGAAGTGTGCCGCCGATGCCCACGCGCTGACGCCAACGGATATGGCTTCGGCAGTAGAGAGCGATCCACTGGAGGTCTTCAGCTTCGTCTTGCCATTGAGTGTCTTACCTTCGCGCAGCTCGCGGAAGAGTGTGACGATGCGGACGATCTCCTCATCGGCAGGCTTGATAGGTGGAAGGCTCAGGGACGTTCCGATCTCCTGCACGCGCTTGAGCACGATACCGGTCTCTTCTTCGAGTGTTGCAGGTGAGGGAAGCACAACAACATTGAAGCGGCGCTTCAGCGCGGAGGAGAGGTCGTTGACGCCCTTGTCGCGGTTGTTGGCGGTTGCAATGACATTGAAGCCGCGGCGTGCGTCGATGGCTGTATCCAACTCGGGGATAGGCAGCGTCTTTTCGGAGAGCACGGTAATGAGGGTGTCCTGCACGTCCGAGCCCATACGCGTCAGCTCTTCCAGGCGGACGATAGTGCCCTCTTCCATAGCACGGGTCAGCGGCGTCTTGACCAGCGCGTCGATGGACGGGCCTTTGGCGAGCAGCAGAGCATAGTTCCAGCCGTAGCGGATCTGGTTTTCATCAGTGCCGGCAGTACATTGAATCAGCCGTTGCGACGAACCGGAGATAGCCGCAGCCAGATGTTCCGAAACCCAGGACTTTGCAGTGCCCGGAAGTCCGAGCAACAGCAACGCACGATCGGTCGCCAGAGTCGCGACGGCGGTTTCGATAAGGCGGCGGTTGCCGACGTACTTGGCGGAGATAGGTGTACCATCGGCAGCCTTGCCTCCGAGCAGGTACGTCACCACGGCCTGTGGTGAGAGCCGCCAGTTTTCCGGCCGTGAGCGTGTGTCAGCTTTTGCCAGTGCTTCCAGTTCGCCCGCGTAGATCTCTTCGGCGCCGCGCCGCAGTCTCTCGTCCGTCATTGTGTGAACCTCTCCATCGTGTCCAGAATGTCCAGCAAAGAGAACGCATTGACGGTCAAGGACGGGTCAAGCGTTCCCAGTTGTTCGCGTAGTTTTGTTCGTAAGGAGCCGGGGCAGCAGGCGGCAAGCATCTCCGGTAGATCGGGCCTTGCCTTCGCAGGTTCGGTCAGATCTTCTGTCCAGCGCGAGCGAAGCATGCCGTCCATGAGGCTTGTTGGAACAGGGCCTTTGATCGCATTGTGCAGCCAGTTCCACAGCATGGTCTCTTTCGGCGGTTTCGACGATTGAGGGCTGGTGATGGCGGTCGCCCATTCGACGCGTTCGTCTACAGAAAGGTGTTCAAGATCGGCTGAGCCGCTCAGGCTCATCTGCTCCCATAGCTCTGGATGTTCGGCGGCGATGGGAGGCAATAGATCGAGGCGGCGGCCCTGTGTTGCCATCCAGGCGAGGCCGAGCAGCAGATTGCGATCTTTGGCGCTTCCCGCAATCAATTCTTCGTTCGTCAGGCTTACCGCGCGAGAGAACTCCTGCAGGCTGACGGATACAACCGACTCTCGAATCCATGCAGGAGCGATGTGCTCTTTGACGGTTGTCGGAAGCTCCAGTGCAAGCACGGTCTTCTTGCGAAAGATGCCGCTCTCGCTGCGCTGAACTCTCTCCATGAGTTGCCGTAGTGCAGGATTTTCATACGTAGAGTTGGGGAGCCGGCCGAGGAGCTGTGCCGCCATGGAGCGCACGCGCGGTGAACGATCCTTTGCTAACGATGCCAGGAATGGTTCGTCCGCAATACCGAGGCCGGCCTGAAGCGCAATCAGCAGCCTTACGCGGGCTTCCGCATCCTGTTGCGGCCATGCTGCTTCCAACAGAGCACGCGCCGCATCGGGATCGAGCTTCCTGCGGGATTCGAGATAATGTACCCGTTGCCGGAGCTGGGCTGTGTTCCAGTTATTCTCATCCAACTCATCTTCTGCAAAGAAGTAAGTCAGGGTAGTCGCGGTCTCCGCCTGTCGTGTCGCCCATTGCTCAGCGGTAGATCCCAGGTACTCGGAGTTTGCACGGATAAAAGCATCGAGCTTCGGCTGGTCGAAAGGATGTAAACGAAGCTGAGCCTTGTCCATCGTCCAGGCGATGGCTGCGGCGACCGGAGGGGTCGCCTTCGAGAATGTCAGCAAGCGGATCAGAGGCCGGCGCATCTCGTCAGGAATGATGCGGCGGTCATCGCGGATCTCGGGTTCAACAAGATAATGTTCCGGCCCGGAGGGGCGTTCGAATCGCAGAGCCTGGCCGGTAAGGCTCAGGGCACGCAGGCGTGGCTGATCGGCATCCGTGCCGAAGAGTGCATCGAGGTCCATGGAACGGCGATTGGCGCCGGCGAGCAACGCAGGAAGAACACGTGACTTTAACAGCGCTGGCGTCAGGCGTTTATCCATCGTCCCAGTTCCGTTTCTGCCCAGCATAAGGTGAGGCGGCGTCCGTCCCACAGGCCCACGCCGTCGAGTTGTTTCATCCCAGTCAAGGGAGTGGCCGCATCCCACTGCGAGGAACGCAAGGGAAGTGCCGTTGTCGCGCCCCCATTCGCATCCGTCACGAATAAAGCATTGCCGGACCGGCGCACGCGTCCATTGCGGAAGGTGATTGGCCACGATCCGATCCACGGTTGCGCGCCAAGGATCGTTTCGTACGTATCCAAAGCTTTTTCAACCGAGACATCCGGCATGTCGAGTTTGCTGGAGCTCATCTGTGTCCCGCTCGACGTTTCGGCGATCAGTGCCCGCAGCGGCGTTGCCGAAGGATAGAAGACCAGCTCGGCACCGAACCGGTCGCCAACGCTATAACCGCCGACGGCGGCTCCAGTGGCAACAGGAACGAAGTCGAGCAACAGGGCAAAGCGCGGCGTTGCTTCTTTGTCTTCGCACCAGAGCCAGGTCTCGATTCTCCGCAGGCGGTCGGGCTGTACCTCCATGATGACTGCGATTACACGCCACGGCGCACGCAGACGCGGGGCGGTAGCATCCGCGAGGAGCTCCTCGCGTGTGGTCGTCCAACCGACGGCACGGCGTATATCCATCCGCAGCTCGGGTGGCAGGCTCTTCTGCCGGCGATACGCCTCGGTGATCAGGTAGAGCTGGCCAAGTTCTTCTACCGCCGCAAGCTCGCGCATGGTCTCTGGGAGAGCGAACAGGGTTGCGGGAAGATTTTCAATGCGGGTTGCGAGCCCGGGAGCCTTGGCGTCGACCAGACGCTGCGCGATCAACTTGCAGGCCTGGGTGCATTGACTTGTGAACGCGGCCATCCCACGGTCGACCTGATCGAGAAGCCAGGTGTCGAGCTCGGCGAGACCTGAGAGGATACTGGCTTCGCGCGCTCTGCGGTTCTTCTCGCGGATAGCGGCGGCACGTGCGTCGGCAAAGGGATCGGCCTCTGCGACGTCTGTCTCGGAGGAAGCTGCGATGGAGACCTTCGCTTTGTTCTCGTCTGCCGATGTCTTTGCACCGCCGCCTCGCCTGCGCGAGACCCAGTCCTTGACCCAATCAGGTGCGTCCGCCGGAGTGAAGGACAGCTTGTCTTCGGCGCGGATCCACATCAGGGCAAGTGCATGCTTGCAGGGAAACTTACGGCTTGGGCAACTGCACTTATATCCGGCATCGGCCTCGGCGAGGACAACGCGATACGGCGTTGCGCCGGAACCTCGGCACTCTCCCCACAGAAGACCTTGTGTATCGGTGGCCAGCAGCGGCCACTGCGCCGGATTCAGCAGCTTGCGTGCCGCATTCAATGAAGCCTGGTCCGGCGCCAGCGCTTCCAGCTTCTCGAGGCTCAGCGCCATAGTGAAAGCATACCGTCAACATGCAGGGATGCGCCTGATTTCCTGATCGGTTTACCAGGTACTGCTTTGGGGTAGGGAATTGACTAGAATGGCGCTCAGTGTCGATGTCTTCTTCAGGAACTGCAGGCTTCCAGGAACGGGTGCAGGCTCACATTCGCAGTATGGCGGAGCAGCCTGCTGCGTGGCACATTGCCAAAAATCTCCGAGGGCTGGAGACGCATTGCCGCGTCTTCGGAATCGGAAAGGCGGTGCAGGCAAGCGTTGCCTATCAAGGCTTCTGTAAGCTGGTGCCTGAGGCGACCTATGCAACGTTGGAGCTGTCGATCAAGGTTACAGGAGACGATCTTCAGGCCGGCAGGTTCAATCTCTTCTGTGCCCCACAGGATGTGCAGGAATTCGTTGTCCGGGTGTTGTCGTTCTTTGAAGCGGTGAAGGCAGCCGAGGCTCCGGCGCTGGATCTTTCATTGCTGCGGCGGTTTCTGGAGGGTGATGTCGATTGGACACGTGTCAGCCGTGTGGTCGTCGGTCTGGATCTTCGCGAGGAATCGTTGCAATCGCGTTTGAAGCTGTGGTTCTTCGCGGACGATGAGGCTGGAGTTGCGCATAACCCGGTGCAGAAAGCGCTGGCCATGCACGGAACCGATGAGTTTTTTGACACGCTACATCTGCACCCTGCGTTGTTGTTTGGGTATGACTTTGGGTTCGATGGAACGACTGGGCTTCGCAGTTATCCGGATGTCACGGCGGAAGAGTTTGCTTCCGATGTTGTCGAGTCGCGGCTGCAGCCGGTGCTTTCCCCGCGGACCATGCTCGCGATGAGAGAGGCGTCGTGGACACACTTTCAGATCTCGAGCCGAAATCGGGATCTGATGGTGCAGCTTCATCCGATGGAGCCGTCTGCGTTTCTTAAGAAGTGGGCATCGCATCCTGTTGCGGCGCGGGTGCATGGTTTCTACGGAGAGGTTCCGTTGTTGGACGTGGTGGTTTCGTTGCCCATGCGAGAGTTGGAGCGGGGGGAGGTTACGAACTTCTCCCTGTATTACATGCCGGCGGCTATGCCGGAGATGTAGAGTGTGTCGGTACATTTGAGATGGCCCATGCGCCGGGTGCCCCATGTCCCTCGGGGACATGGGCCCGCCTTCACTGGCCTAAGTACAAATCTTGGTTTGAGGTAGTTTGCTCCTGCCTGCAGAAAGACTGATCGCGCGTAGCGCGATACCAACGCTAGAGCATTTCTCCTGTAGGTGTAGTGCAGGGCTTATGCATCTATGGGCGTTTTCCGCAATGAAAACGCCGCTGCACTCCCCTTCCGGGCTAACCAGCAACAGGAGAAATGCTCTAAGCCCCGGCAAGTTCGCGAATATCCCACCCATGGCTTTGCGATGGATGGGCCACCCCGTGTAGCGGCTGACGAGCTTTGTTGACAAGAGCTAATAACGGCCAGGCGCCAGAATGCCCTTCGGATCCAGTGCTGCTTTTATCCGTTCCAGCAATGGCGAAGGAGCAACGGCACCTATCGACTGAATGCCGAGGCGGTAAGGATAAAAGCCTTCGGCGATAAGTGCTTTCTGCAACTCATCATGACATTGCATGGCATTCTGGTCGGCGTGTTCAGCCGTACGGTCGTAGATGATAGAGACGAAGAACCGTACGGTGCGTGATGACAACGCGCTCATACCGAGGATGGGCGTGACGTTGTACTTGCGAAGAACGGTCTCGCAGAGAGCGGTGGCTCGCACGATCGTGGCTCCATCGAACGGAACTTCGGGGCAGAGCCAGATGGCTCCGCAGCCGTCGCGGTCGGGATCGGGCGACTCCGGCATGATTCGTTGCAAAGCGCCGTAGAGGCTCTGTAGATTGTGGGTGCTGGGTTGGCCGAGATCGATGGCCGCGTGTTGGTGAAAGTCAGGCAGATTACTTTCATCGAAGAATTGCAATGCTGGAAGCGTCGATGCAAGCGCCTCGATGGCGGCTTCTTTTTGTGCCTGCGCCAGCAGGCTGCTGTGGCCATAAAGTGCTCCACTAAGGAACCATGCATTCGCATCCACCTGCGGCATGGCCTGACCACGGGCGTTCAGCTTGCCACCGTTCCAAAGGGTCAAGAATGCTTCGGAGCCAATGACCGTCTGTAACTGCTGCAGCGCATCGATGGCACATACTCGATGTTCACCGGGAATCGGGGCAAAGACCATCTGCAGATGACTGGGGCGGCGTGCGAGCAAGACCGTCATGCGTGTAACGACGCCGAGGTTCGACTGCGTGAAGAGGCCGCTGAAGTTCGGACCTGCGGGCAATCCGCTTAAAGATGTGAGGGCCGTATCGCCGAAGCGAGCATAGCCATCTTCGACGATAGAGCCAGCAGGCAACACGATCTGCAGCGAGGCCATGTTAGAGGTTCGTTCGGCGCGAGGGCCGATGCCGTCGCCTCGTTCGAGAAAGTTGCCGAGCACGCTGGCATCGGGGGGACCGCCAATCGTAGGAAGAAACCACTGCGACTTCTGTTCGGCCAGGAAGGTGTGCACCTGCTGAAATGTCACGCCGGCTTCGACGGTGAGTGATCCGAAGCGCTCGTCGAAGTGCAGGATGCGATCCATGCGGGAGAGATCAAGCAGCACGGCGTCGCTGGAAGGCACACGCGAGCCCAGGCCCCAGTTGCGGCCGCGGCTGATGGGGTAGAGAGGAATCCCGCGATTTGTCGCGATCTTCAGGCAGGCGGAGACCTGTTCCGCCGAGCCTGGCTGCAGGATGCCAAAGACCTGCTGGGTGGTAGGGAAGGTGGCGGTTTCGCAGGCACGCAGAAGAGCGGCCTCGGTGAGAACATGCTGCTCGCCGATAGCCGCTCTGAACTCTGCGAGTACGTCTGTTGCCAGGGACAAGCCGCGTTTACCAGCCGCTGAAGATCTGCTGCACGATGTTCTTGGATTCGTTTAAGTTCTCGGCCGCAGCGACAGCACCGGCCTGGACAGACTCGGATGCGGATCCGCCGCCAGCCCAGGTGGCGATACCGGCTCCCAGGCCGGCCCCGATGACGCCTCCGGTTCCGGGAGGTGAGATGCGATTTCCAATGACGCCGACACCATTCTGGATAAGCGGATCTCTGCCGCCACCGGCCACAGCATCCAGCTCGTCTTCCGAGAGCGGATTGGTTGCGGAGTAGGTATTGCGGGCCTCAACGGCTTCTTCCGGCGTGAAGTCAAAACCGTGCTGTTTGCCGAGATCGCTGGCGATGGTGGCCGCCTCGGATACGGTCTTGCCGCTGATGGACTGCAGCAGAGTGGCAGCCAGTTCAGGATTCGAGGGAAGGGCGTTCGTAAACTCAGTAGCGCTTTGCAGACTCATGATTTTTCCAGGGCAGTAAATTTAGTAGCGAAGTGTTCCGCAGAAAACAGAACGTCTTCAATCTACCCTGAACAAGCCTGGAAAACCATCCCCATTAACTGGAATAGGAAGGTTAGGTAACCGGCTGGTTTTGACCTCAGGCGATCTGGCGCTGAGCCAGGTCGCGGAACAGGCCTTCCTGGGTCATCAGCTCGTCGTAGGTGCCCTGCTGGACAATGCGCCCCTGGTCGAAGACGAAGATGCGGTCCGCATGCAGAATGGTGCTGAGCCGATGCGCGATGACGATGCGGGTGGCGTTAAGCTGCTCCAGGCTGCGGCTAACCGTGGCCTGCGTCTGGTTGTCCAGCGCGCTGGTGGCCTCATCAAAGAGCAGGATGCGCGGACGATGGACGATAGCGCGAGCGATCAGCAAACGCTGGCGCTGTCCACCGGAGAGCCCGCCTCCACCTTCACTGATGATGGTGTGCATGCCCATCGGCATAGCTTCGATGTCTTTGTCGAGACCGGCGGCACGTGCTGCCTCCCATGCATCTTCAATGCTCAGCGGAGCCGAGCCGATGATGTTGGTGAAGAGATCGCCGTCGGTGATGCGGCCGTTTTGCAGAACCACCCCCATCTGGCGCCGCACCGCCTGCGGGTCGATGTCGTCCAGATCGAGACCGTCAAAGTGGATGAAGCCAGACTCAGGCTTCTCAAAGCCGAGCAGCAGACGGAAGAGCGTGGATTTGCCCGAGCCGGAGTGGCCGACAAAGGCGACGAACTCTCCCGGGTTGATGGTGAAGGAGACATCGTTCAGAACGATGGGAAGATCTTCTTTGTAGCGGAAGCGCAGGCGGCTGGCTTCGATGGCTCCGCGCAGACGGCCGGGATCGTAGCGCGATTCGTTCGATTCGGGAATTGCCTTCATAATCGGCGCGGCGCGTTCATAGGCTGGAATGATGCCGATGATGGAGACCAGTGTGCGCGTCAGGCCAAGCGCCGATCCCAGGAACTGCCCGAAAGCGGCGTTGAAGGCGACAAAGCTGCCCGGCGTGAGTCCCGCACTGCTGGTCATCTGCTCAAAGCCGTAATAGAAGATGGCGATACCGGCGATGGAGGGAAAGACTCCGTTGAAGATGTCGATGGCGATGTTGACGCGCGCGGCCTTGCTGTAGGCATTTTTCTGTCGGGCGAACTCCGTGGCCCAGCGAGCGAAGCCGTGCGATTCCGTTCCCGACATGCGCAGCTTAGCGATGCCGTTCATGATCTCCAATGTCAGGCCTGAGATCTTCCCGGCAATCTCGTAGATCTGCCGCTGGAAGCGCATCTGCAGATAGCCGCACAGCGCGGAGAAAGCTGCCGTGATGACGACCAGAACACAGGCCACCAATGCCATCGACATGCTGTAACGGAAGAGCAGGAAAAAGGAAAAGATGGAGAAGATGCCAGAGAGGATCGTCGACAGCGCCGTGCCGGTCAGCATCTGCCGTATCTGGCCGATGGCGAGGCTGCGGTTTACCAGATCGCCGGAACTGTAGTCACGGAAGAAGCGCACGGGCAGGCTCAGCAGGCGATCCCATACGGCAGACTGAATCCCGCCCTCCATGCGCCCTTCCATACGCTGCATGGCAATGCTTGAGGTCAGCGAGATGAGGAAGCCGACCATGTTCGTCGTGAACAACAGCACGGCCATCTGGTAGAGCTGTGGCCGCTGCGCACTGGGAATGATGGTGTCGAACAGAATGCCGGTGGCGATTGGCGTCACCAGCGCGAGCAGGCCGCTTACGATGCCGACCGTGAGGATGGTGGCAGTGTCTTTGCGGGTGCCGAAGAGTCCGAAGCGAAGCAGGTCCTTCCAGTCGATGGCGCGTGATGGGAAGGGACGATAGAACATCACCGCGTCGGGCAGCAACTTAGCGGCGACATCAGTGCTCAGAGGAACGACGGTACCTTTTGCCGGATCGTAGATGCGATAGCTGCGGGTCTCGCGCAGCAGCGCGACGGGAGTCGGAGTGGCCTCGTCACTCTCCGCCAGGAAGGCGAGCAGCGGGCCGTGATCCTGCTTCCACCAGGCGTTGCGCAGCAGCACCTCGCGATGGCGAACGCCCGAGGCCCGGGCGATTGAGGCAACATCGCGCAACGGATCATCGGAGGCGCGGAAGGACTTCGCCGCGCGCATCTCGATTCCGGCATGGTGGCCAAGGAAGCGGCATGCGGCGAAGACGGCCGAGCGTTCGTCGGCGATAACGGCATCGCGATCTTCGTGTGTGGAAAGGACAGAGCCGAGCTCCAGCAGGGCACGGCTGACGGCGGACTGGCCGTGCCGTTCTTTATCTTTCAGGCGCAGGCTCTCATCGCGTTCGTGATTGTCGCGGCGCGTTATAAGGGTCTGCAGCAGAATGTAGTGCAGTGCATCGAGCGAAGCCTCGGGATCTTTCTCCAGTCCGGCGGCGACGGCGAGCTTCTCTTTCCACTCAGCGATCTCGTCTTCCTGCGGTTGCAGCAGAGGAGTAACCACAGCACCTGCGCGCGCCTGGCAGAGAAGGGTGGCGACGTTCTCGGTCTGCACCACCTTGCCGACAGCGAAGATGGCCGTGCCTGCTTCCAGCGTCGTGCTGTGGAAGAGCGGGCCGGTCTGGCCTGCGTGGTCGACATCGACCAGGAACAGATCGACGGTGCCGCGTTCAATGCGCCATGCCTCGCCTTCGCCATCGAGCAGAAACCGGGTTGGAGTGAGGGTGTCCATCTATGTTGTAGCGATCAGGCGGGCGTAGGGCCCGTCGACTGCCGCCATCTCCTCATGGGTTCCGCGTTGTACGATCCTGCCCCGCTCCATCACCAGAATCTCGTCGCAGTCGCGAATGGTGCTGAGGCGGTGGGCCACGATGATGCAGGTGCAACCACGGCGGCGGATGTTGTCGCTGACCTCCTGCTCAGTGAGCGGGTCGAGCGCGCTGGTGGCCTCGTCGAGCACCAGTATGCGAGGGTTGCCGCAGAGCGCGCGTGCAATCTCGATACGTTGTCGCTGGCCGCCGCTGAAGTTGCGTCCGCCCTCTTCTACCTGGAAGTCGTAGCCGCCCTTCAGGCCGGCGATGGTGTCATGAATCGCCGCGTCTTTCGCGGCCTGAATCATGGAAGCGTCAGGAACAGTCGAGTCCCACAGGGTGATGTTTTCGCGCATGGTTCCGGAAAAGAGAACGATCTCCTGATCGACCAGGGCAACCGAGTCATGGATAAGACGCCGCGGCAGCTCCGTGCGCGGGATGCCATCGAACCGTACCTCGCCGGACCATGGAGCAAAGAGGCCGCAGATCAGGCGGGAGACGGTGGACTTGCCGCTGCCTGAGCCTCCGACCAGGGCAACGCGCTGCCCGGGACGCAGGGTGAGGTTGAAGTCCTGAATCAGTGGCTGATCGAGGCGGCTATAGCCGAAGGTAAGGTTGCGGAGCTCCACCGCTCCATCCAGCCGGGCGACGCCCTCGAGATGTGGCATCGGTTTGGGCTCGTCGGCGAGTTGTGGATCGATAGGATTCCGCAGCACATCATCCAGCCGGTTGACGGTGCCCTTCATCTCCTGGATTTGGCTGCTGGTGGAAAGCAGTGAGCTGACCGGCGCGGTGAAGCTCCCCATCAGGGCCTGAAAGGCGATCAGCGATCCCATCGTCAGCGCGCCATCCATGACGCGGATGCCGCCCAGGCAGATCATGGTGGCGACGTTCAACTGGTTAAGCACCGTGGGAATGCCGGAGAGCACGAGGGAGGAGCTGGCGAGCTCCTGGCTGGCATTCAGCAGCTTTGCCTGGTGTCCGCCCCATTTGGAGAAGAAGTCTGATTCGCCGGCATTGGCCTTGATGGTCTCAATACTCTGCAGGCCCACCATTGAGGTGCTAACGACCTTGCCCTGAAACTGAGTGAGCTTCTGGCCCTGTTCGACGCGATGGCGGGTGATCCATTGCAGGACCAGAAGGTTCACCACCATGGTGAAGACGCCGACGGAGGTCAGCGCGGCGTCGAATTTGAAGAGCACAATGCCATAGAAGACGATCAGCAGAAGGCTGAGAACACCGCCGGTCAACTGGCTGGCGACGGTGATGCCAAGGGAATCGTTCAGCGAGACACGCGAGCCGATCTCACCGGCGTACCGCTGGGCATAGAACTCCATTGGCAGCCTCAGAATGTGCCAGAAGAACTTGGCCGAGCCCGAGAGTGACAGCTTCATCGCCAGCCGCTGCACGATGTAGGACTGCATCCAGGTCAGCACCGCGGCAAGGATGGCGGAGATCCCCATGATCTCAAGCAGCGGCAGCAGCCAGTTCGTCAGGCCGCCGATCAGAATGTTGTCCAGGAAGACGCGGGAGAAGACCGGTGTCAGCAGCCCGGGCACCACCATCGCTAGGCTGGCCAGCAGCAGGAAGAGCATGGGCCGCCGGCTGCCCGGAAGGCGCGCCATCAGGGCCTGCCACACAGCCGGCCGAGAGCCGCCGGTCTTGAAATCCGGCCCTTTTTCGAAGGTGAGGACAACGCCGGAATAGGCCTCTGCAAACTCCTGGCGCGTGACCTTATAGCGTCCTGCAGCGGGGTCGCTGATCAGCACGCGGTCTTTGCGGAAGCCCTCCACCACCAGGAAGTGGTTCATCTTCCAGAAGACGATGAAGGGAGGCTTCAGCTCCAGCAGCACATCGGCGCCTTTACGCCACCCAGAACAGACCAGGCCGTAGGTCCGCGCGGCCTTGAGGACATTGCCGGCCTTGCTGCCATCGCGCGAGACGCCGCAGTCCTGCCGCAGCTTTTCCAGCGGAACGTGACGGCCGAAGTACGCCAGGACGATGGCAAGCGAGGCCGCGCCGCACTCCGTCGCTTCCATCTGCAGGATGGCTTCGGTGCGAACCGGGCGGTGCTGCGGCTTTGGCGACTCTGCCATTTAGTGAAGCCCCATCAGTTTCTTCAGGAAGGGGAAGACCAGCGTGATCGGCTTCTGCTTACGGGTAACGATCTGCGCGGAACAGAGCGTGCCCGGGCCGATGATCGTGTCGGGCCCACGCGAGCTGGACCAGCGGAAGCCGGAGGGCGTGTCCGTTGCGCGCTCCATCGCGATATCTACTTCTGTGACAAGTCCGCGGCTGCGCAGGGAATTGACCAGGGCGTCATTCTCAAACAGTGTCATCATGCCGCTGGTGGTTGCCGGGTAGCGGGCCACAAAGGTGACCTTGCCGCGGATGAAGCCATACTCTTCGCGCTTGGCCGTTGAAGGAGAGACCTCGGCCTCCATGCCCGGCTTGATGTCTTTTGCCAGGTTCGATGGAACGTAGAGCACGGCGATGACCTGGTCGGTGTCGGCCTGAATGCTCACGACCGGCGTTCCGGTGGGAATCATGGCGCCGGTGTAGATCTTCTCTTCGACGATCTCGCCGTTGACCGGGGCGACAACCGTCGAATTCAGATGAGCGCGATTGCGCGCGCCCAGCAGGCGCGCTTCCAGGTCGTGGATCTCGATCTCCTGCTGGCGCTTCAGCTCTGTGGGTTGCCAGTTCGACTGGAAGGCCTGCGAGTCGGCTTGCGAGATGGCTGCCTGCAGCCGGGCGATGGAGGTCTGGATGGTGACCAGCCGTTGTTGCGCGTCGACCAGCACCTGCCGGGTGATCAGTCCCTTGGAGAAGAGCTGCTCGTCGGTACCGACCTCATCGGAGGTGATCTTCGCCATCTTCTGTTGCTGCTCGATCTCGTTGCGGTCGTTCTCGCGTTCTAGGTCGAGGCTCTTGATCTGCAGTTTGGCGCTGTCCTGCCGCAGCGAGACCGACTGCATGGTCTGGCTTCTCAGCTCGGCGAGGTGCTCTTCCAGGGCGCGGATATCATCGTCGGACGATGGCTGATATATCTCCGCGACTGTCTGGTTGGCGTGCACGCGGTCGCCGACCTTGACCTTGAAGTCTTTGATGAAGCCGGAGCCGCCGGCAAAGACGTTGAAGACTCCTCCAGGACGGATGACCGTACCTTCGCCGATGGCTTTGGTCGGGATACTGCCGGTGTAAGACCAGATACCTGCCGCTGCAAGCGCGATCAGGATGGCGAGCAGCGAGGTCCAGTACATGGGACCGGCGACGTGCATGGTCTGGTCAAGCTGATCGGGGGAGGAGAGCTTCTCTTTCGAGATACGGCGAAGGCTCATGGAACAGGCACCGCCTTCTGTTGGGTCTGCTGTTGGGCCGGGGGGAGTGCGGGCAGAGTCGAGAAGACATCGGGGTCGATGGAGCCTCCCTGGTCGTAGACAGTGACGATGGTGCTGGTGGCCTGCCGCATCCGCACCAGCATCTGCGCAAATTCGAGCTCTGCCTGGACCTCGGTCTGCATCGCCTGGATCAGACGGTCCTGCATCTGCAGTGTGTTCAGCACGCTGCCCGCGCCCATACGCAGCTTCTCGCGTTCGGCGTCGACGGCATTCCGGTAGAACTGTACCGATTCATGCGTGCGGCTGAGCTGCTGCGCCTCGCTGCGTACTCCCACGAGCGCGGGAGTGACCGCGGCGGCGGTGCGGCGAGCTGTATCCATATACTGCAGATCGACCTGACGTTTCGCGGCATTAGCCTGCATCAGGGCGCCGGCAGCGGCATCGCGCGCCGGAGGGAAGCGATAGGTGATGCCGCCGGAGAGATCCATGCCGCGGGCCGAGTGGCCGGGAGCGAAGAGGAACTCATCGAAGCGGGTGCCCTCATCCAGGCCGGAGGCGCCGGTTGAGACGCGGACATCCAACTGCGGCTTCAGGCCATTCTTCGCCGCGACAGCGAGAATCTGCGAGGCCTCCTCCCGCTTCTTCAGCGCTTTCAGCTCTGGCCGCTGCTGCAGCGCCAGTTGCGTGTAGGCCTCAATGGCCTGCGGCCCGGAGGGAACGGTCTCAGGATCCATGCCGGCAGGAAAGTCAGTGGAGATCTCGGGCAGAAGGTTAACCTGCGAAACGTCCAGTCCCATGTCGACGGCGAGCTGTTGCCGGGCTTCGACGACCAGCCGCTCACCCTCCATGCGGTTGGCGATGCGCTGTGCCTGATTTGCCTTGGCGGTATTGATCTCCGCGCGGGGCAGGCGGTCAGCCTCGATCAGCGACTGCGTATTTTCCACCAGGGAGTTGGAGCGGGCCTCTGCTTCTTTGAGGACGTCGAGGTTTTTTTGTGCCGCGACCACGCTCCAGTAGCTGTTGGCCGTGGCAGCCAGCAGGCTGGTAATGGTCTCGTTCACCTCGAAGACCGCGGCTTCGACCTGTTTGGCGGAGGAAAGCTCCTGTGCGTCGACGACGGAGCGTCCGCGTCCGCGCAGCAGGGGCAACGTGACCGCGAACTGAATCGATCCCTGGCTGATGCCGCCCAGGTTGGTGAGATTGTCGGTAGTGCGGGTCGCGCTGATGGTGGGTGACAGGATGATGCCGTTCCGAAGCTGACGGCTGGCTTCGAAGGCAAGCTGGCTGGTGTTGGTGGTGACCGATTTACCTATCTGGCCGTACTGGCCATAGACGAACTCTTCATACGCGGTGAGAGGACGATAGGTATGTGCCTGATTGCCATCAGCGCCGAGCTGCAGGTTGAACTGTCCAGCGGCCTGTTTGAGGGCTCCTCGTTGTGCGTTGACCTGCTCCTGCTGGATCTGGAGCTGCGGATGATGCAGCAGTGTAAGGCGTAGCGCATCCTGCAGAGAGAACGTCGAAGGGGCCTGCGCGGGGCAGATCAGCGGATTAGAGAACCAAAGGCAAAAGCATCCCAACGCCACTCGTGGGACTGCTCTGAGCTTCACAACGAGAGACACAGATATTCCAAAATTCAGGAGTTGGCTCCCATTCTACCCATAGACATTCACCGCGCCAACGAGACAATGACGTTGCGCGCGTCAGGGGTAACGGGGCAGCACCAGAATGGAACGCGGGTAGTTTTTGAAGGCGGTCGTTGACGATGGAAGAGCGGCTCGCAGCAATTCGATAGAATTTTTACGAATGACTGCTCCGCAACCGGCCAGACCGAGTCCGTCGACATCCTCTACGAAGAAGACTCATCGACTTCCCACGTGGTTTTTTGCATTGGCGGCAGTGGTGTCGATCATCGTGCTGCTGGTTGGGCTCGCGGGACGCCAGAAGCAGCGGTCAACCGAGGTTATTGGGTCGATTCACGACGCTGGCGGTGAGTTGAAGTTGCATCCGGATGGCACCCTCACTGCACCTGCAGGATTTAGTGCGGAGCAACTAACAGTACTAGCTGCGGTACTGCAGGATCGCCGTTTACCAGCTCCAGCCGCGCCCGATGCGTCGGCAGCTTTACATGAGAAGGCAGCCGCGATGGAAAAGGTGAATCCACAGGCGCATCTGCTGCTGGCTGCACTGTATCGGAAGGCTGGTCAGACGGAGGCTGCGAGGCAGCAGTTGGAACAGCTCATGCGGCAGAATCCTGATTCAGCGTTGGTGCGTGAGCTGGAGAAGAGTTTACAGTAGCCCACCACTGGGCGCGCCCAATGCTCCGGAGTCCCCAGCGAACTCGTTCGCTGGGAGAGCGCTGAAGGCTGGTAAGCACGCGCCTTTCCACCCGATGAACGAGTTCATCGGAGCCACGGCCTTCAGCGCTCGGTTGAGGACTCGTTAGGTGAACGACCTACTGCCGGGCGACCACAACAATCAGGAAGCTGTTCGGCTTGGTCACCGGGTTACCATTCGGACCGGTCTCATACTCCGCCGTCGGCAGATAGATGCGATGCGTCATCGGATCAATCCCCATTGTTCTTGCGCCTGTCCGAGTCTTCACCATCTGGACGATCTCGAAGTTGCCCGGCGAGGTTTCGCGCGCAACAGCAAGGGAGCCATCGCGGCAGCTTGCGAAGATCTCTCCACCATCGGCCTTGGTGGCATCGACTCCGTCACCGATGGGCAGCGCGGACAAGACCTTGCCATCCGTCAGGCTCATCACAATCAGCTTCTGCGGTTTCCGGCAGCCAATATAGAGCTGTTTCTTTTTTGTGTCGATCGACATGCCGACTGGTGCACCTCCAGGAGCCACCGGCCAGCGCGCGGTCACCTTGCGCGTCTTCATGTCGACGACGGCAACCTCGTTCTTGTCCATCAGATTGACGTAGATCTTCCCAGCGCCATCCGACGCGAGAAACTCAGGCGATCCACCCAGATCGATAGGCGCTTCTATCTTGCCTGTCGCAGGATCGATCTCCGGGCTGAACGTCATCATGACGCCTTTATCTCCAGAGACAACCAGCACCCGCTTGAGAGCAGGATCGTAGATGATTCCGTCTGCATCAGGCTGGGCGGTGATTTTGCCCAGGATGGCATATGTCTTGAGGTCGAAGATCACAATCGCGCCGTCTCCGCCTCCGTCGCTGATAAACCCTCGTCCTGCTTCCGGAGCGATTGCCACGCCATGCGCGATCTTCTGGCCTGGAATATCACCCAGCGTCTTGCCCGACTCTGCATCGATCACCAGCGTGTGCGTGCCACGAGGAACAAACAGCCGATGAGTCGCTGGATCGACCGTCAGGTAGTCCCATCCACCTTGCCCGCCGATGGGAAAGGTTTGCTTTTCGGCCCACTTATTCTGTGCCAGAGACGGCAGCGCGCCGACAAGTAAAAGGGCAAGTGCGATGGTTCCAATGCGCATCACTCGTTGCATGGAGCCCTCCTCGTTTTGAATTGGATATTGCTACGCGCGGGAACTCCGCACAGCCTCACCAGTCTGCGTCGTATCCCTTAAGACAGGCTGAAGTTGCGCCACCGAAAAGCGCTGAAGGCGCGTTCTATACCAGCCTGGGGCAACGCCCCAGGTGCTAGGCCCAAGAAAGAACAAAGGGCTGAAGGCCCGCTCTATAATCGCGCCTTCAATCCCTGCGTATCGTCTATCGGAGGTATTCCATCTCGTGTAAGAAGCCGAGAAGCAATAACGATTGAGATTGTGACATTGCGGCAATATAGGTCGGGCCTTCAGCCCTCTTACCGTTTTGCCATCCGTAACCTGGGGCCTTGCCCCAGGCTGGTATAGAACGCGCCTTCAGCGCTCAGTTCCGCCACCTTGGATTGTCATTTCGCTCCACAGCTACTTCCTCAGGTGGTGCACCCAGTGCATCGAGATCTCTAATTCGTAACCCGCCAAGCGAGGATGTTGCTATGCACCGCACTGGAGCTCATATTCTGCGTTTCGAGCAGTAACTCGAAGTAGGGAATTTTCCCATCCGGCCGCTGGATACGCTTGAGGAAGGGCAGCAACTCCGAATCATCCGAGACAAAGTCCCATGCGGATTCTGTACCGGCCATCGACGTTCCTTCAATCAACAGGGCGTTGCCATTGCCCGAAAGATTCGGAGCAAAGGCGACGACTCCATAGACACGGCGTTGCGGATCGTCGAGACGGGAGTCCCAATGGGTCGGCTCTCCTGCACGCGGAGACTTGTTGATGACCGAGAAGACCTTCGCCTTGTAGTTGTTCTGCAACAGGAAGTTCATGTTGCGTTCCAGAAGTTCGACCCATGGATTGGCTTCGAAGGCGCCGACCAGGATAACGTTGCCGGTCTTCAAATCGTTGGGCCGCAGGTCGCGGGAGTAGCGCACCTGCAGATTGCTGTGCAATGTCTGCGCGATCTGCGCCAGCCGGACCGCGGCATCGAGATCGACGATCGAGGTGTAGCGCCGGTTCGCCATCTCGACGCGCAATGAGCGCATATCCGCGGGCAGAGGATTGGTCGATGCATTGAAGGTCGAGGTCCGATAATCACCGAGCAGGTATTCGTTCAGTGAGATGTTGCGCTGATCGAAGGTATGGGAGAGCACTAGCCCCGAGTCCCCTGGGACCTCCAGCGTTGTCTGCTGCGGCAGGAAGATCTGGCTCCACAGCGGATGAGTCGGAGGAGCAGCAGGAGCCGCCGTCGCCGTTGCATGATTCCAAATCAGCACCGCCGCTAGTGTGATTGCCAGAGCGGCGCATAGCAGCCATGGAATCAGGCTGCTTACAGAGCGCTCCTTCGGTGGTGGTGCTACTTCCGCAGGAAAAACTGGTATCTCTCGGACCGGCGATACGGGTGAGACAGGCGCCGCAGTGTGGCGCGGAGTGAAGACAGGTATGTAGCTGCCCTTGGGAATGATGACGCGCAGAACTTCTTCGGCGCCCTCTGCTCGAAGTACATCTCCAGCCGCTGCCGCAAACGGCTCGCCTGGGTGCGGACGAGGCCGGCGATGGACGAGTCGTAGTCCGGCGATCTGCCGAAGACAGCCTGCCCGATCTTCTGTTCGTTCAGCTCTGCTTCGCGGCCCTGGAAGGTAACGTCGCAGACATAGGTCAACAAAGTACAGAGCCGTTCGCTCCGGGCAAAGGTCGGAGATGCGAGGATACGCCGTATCAACTCGCGTTGTGCACTCTCCGGCCAGTCTGTCACAGAAGCCGTGCGTGCAGACCAAGGGGAGTCTACGGAGCGATCTTGCTTCGCCGTGAGCATGAGTTGCCGTCAGTCTACGCAGATCGTGTGAATGCGCCATGAACTAATTCACACGGCATTCACTGTATCAAGATACATGAAGGTTCGGTAAACCATTTATTCCACAGCAGTTCACGCGTGTATCGCAGTTGTCGCCGTGAATTCGCTTCTTCGCTGGAAGCGTCGCTGCTATTCCTCTCCCCAACGGGCCCTTCCTGCCGCTGACCAGAGACAAACATGCGCGGGCTTTCTGTTGGAACCACTACCTCTGTGGAAGCACTACTTATGGAGCGAATGCAATGACGCCGAACATAAACAAGAAACAATCTGCCCGATGGTGTGGGCTACTCCTTCGCCTGGTCGTGTTGCTGATGCTGGCAGCCGGAGGCAGGGGTTATGCCCAGTTCGATTCGGGCGCGGTGCTGGGTACGATCAAGGATCCTTCGGGAGCGACGATCAACGGCGCATCGGTCGAGTTGACCAATATCGCTAAGGGCGTCAGGAGCACCCGACAGACAGATGCCAGCGGATCCTATGAGTTCGATAGCGTGCAGCCGGGCGACTATATCGTGACGGTGACGTCATCGGGCTTCCAGAATCTGAAGACAGATACCTTCCGCGTAAACGTCGGAGCACGCCAGCGCGTCGACCTCACCCTCAGTGTCGGCCAGACCGGCGACAGCGTTACGGTGACGGGCGCAGCCGAACAGTTGGAGACAGAGACCAGCGACCGCGGTCAGACGATCCAGGGAACCGAAGCGGTGACCCTGCCGCTGAACGGGCGCTCCTATGCGGACCTGGCGCAACTGGTGCCGGGCGTGCGCCGTTCACTGATCGCAACGGTTGCCTCCAACCCTCCGCGTGATGCCTCTTATAACGTCAACGGCCTCACCTCGATGGACAACAACTTCGTCCTCGACGGCATCGACAACAACGCTTACCAGGAAGCCAACCAGGGATACTCGAACCAGGCTGTGATTCCGTCGCCCGACTCGCTGCAGGAGTTCAAGGTACAGACCGATAACTACTCGGCGGAGTACGGCCGCGCCGGCGGAGCTATCGTCAACGCCACCACCCGCAGCGGAACCAATACCTTCCACGGCGGAGTGTACGAGTACTTCCGCAACACAGTACTGAATGCCTTCGGCCCCTTCTACGGAACCGGCATCAAGCCGACGCTGGTGCAAAATCAGTTCGGCGGCACCTTCGGCGGTCCGGTGCTGCGCGACAAGCTCTTCTTCTTCGTGGATTACGAAGGCCTGCGCGCCGTCTCGCACTCCCTTACCACTGCAACCCTGCCGACTACCGCTGAGCTGAACGGCATCTTTACGACAGACGGCACGGCGACTGGCACGCCGATCCCGATCAAGAACCCCTATACCGGCGTGGTGTACAGCAATGGCCGTGTACCGCTCGGCGATCCGAATATCAATCCTGTCGCGCTGAAGGTCTTCAGCCTGCTGCCCTCGCCGAATATCCCAGGCGCCGCGCTGACGGCTGCAAACTACCAATATCTCCCCGCCGCTCCGACGGTGGATGACAAGGGCGATGGCCGTGTCGACTTCATCCGTGACGATCGCCAGAACGGCTTCTTCCGTTACAGCCAACGCGCCGTCACCTACTTCCAGCCGCCACCGTTTCCCGGCGCCGCGGGTGGTAACAGCAATGGAACCCTCTATGCTCGGACACGGCAGGTCGCTGCGGGATATAACTGGACTCTGACGCCCACCTCGATTCTGGAGATGCGCTTCGGTGAGACCTGGACCGAGAGCGGTAAGTTCCCCATCTTCCTCGGCGCTACGAATCTTCTGGCGGGTATTCCGAACGTCCCGCAGGACCCCGCCTATACCGGCGGTCTGAGTCCGCAGTCGGTCTCCGGCTTTACGCAGTTCGGCGAGCAGGGAACCAATCCGCAGTTCAACAATCCCACGCAGGCAAACCCCAAGGTTAACTACACCTGGATCAAGGGCCGCCACAGCCTGAAGGTGGGCTATGAGTTCGGCTGGATGTCACAGGCGATCTCCGACTTCCATCCGAAGTTCGGTTCGGATACCTATGCCGGCTCGTTCAGCTCGGCGGGCAGTGCGACAACAGCGCAGGCGGCGAACCTTGCGGATTTCCTCTTCGGCGCACGCAGCAACTACCAGTTGAACGCTCCCAATGAGGTGAACTATCTGCGTTACTGGCACATGGGCTATCTGCAGGATGACTGGAAGCCGTTACCTTCGCTGACGGTGAACCTTGGATTCCGCTATGAGTTCATGACGCCGAACTACGAAGAGAACAACAAGCTCTACAACTTTGACCCGGTCAATAACCGTCTGCTGGCCGCCGGCAGCGGAACCGATGTGAACAGCACCGCACCGGGACACGTCTATAACCTTCACTACGTCGGCGGTAACTCACTGGCCGATCGTGGTCTGGTCGATCCGAACTATAAGAACGTCGGTCCGCGTGTGGGTTTTGCCTACCAGGCGATGCCGAAGACGGTCATCCGCGGCGGTTATGGCATCAGCTATGCCTATCTCTTCCGCTTCGGTGGAGAGGGCCTACTCGCTTACAACGGCCCGAACAATTACGCAGCAACGTTGCCTTCGAACCAGACGCCGAGCCAGGGCCTGTGCACTTCGTTGACGCAGGATCCGACGACCTGCTTCCGCAGAACGCAGGATGGCTATCAAACCAACTTTGCCGGACCGGTGAACTTCTCCACCACGAAGGCGCAGACACGGTATATGCCGAAAGACTTCAAGCCGGCATATGTGCAGGCCTTCCATCTGTCTGTCCAGCAGGAGCTGCCTTACGACACCACGCTGGAAGTAGCCTACGTTGGCAATCACACCGTCCATATCACGGATATTCTGGACTTCAACCAGGCGCGTCTGTGCCTGCCCAGCGAAGTGCCGGCTGCGGCGCAGGGTCAGTGCACGACCTCGTTGCTCAACCGCCGGCCGATTGCCAACTTTACCGACATCCTGACGGAGAGCAATGCAGGATATCTGATCTACCACTCGCTGCAGACCAAGCTGCAGCGGCGTTTCCGAGGCGGAGTTTTCCTCATCAACTCGTTCACCTGGTCGCGCGGCATCGACCTGAACTCGGCTGATCTGGAGACGCAGAACGGAGACAGCGCTCTCATCAACAAGGCCAACCCTGCCGGAGACCGTGGACCTTCGGGCTACAACCAGCCGCTGAACAACACTACGTCGGCGATCGTCGATCTGCCCTTCGGCAAGGGCCGCCGCTTCGGCTCGTCCGCTGCTGGATGGCAGCAACAGATCCTGGGCGGCTGGCAGTTGACGGGCGTCAATGTGGTGACAAGCGGCGTGCCCATCAATCTGACCTACTCGCCGAGCAGCAACCAGGTGGTCTCGACAACAAGCGCGACGTATGCCATCCGGCCTAACCTGACCGGATCGCCGTCGGCAGTCTATGGCAAGACGCTGGTCAAGACTGCGAGCGCGTTGAACGGCTACTTGATCGCAGGCTCGGGAACGACACCGCCTCCGGGTGTGTCGATTCCTGCCGGCACGCAGCTCTTCGGCAATGCAGGCCGCAATATCCTGCGTGGCCCGGCATTCGGACAGTTCGACCTTTCGGCGCATAAGCGGTTTGCGCTGCCGAACGAACGCTACAATGCCGAGTTCCGGATTGAGGCCTTCAACGTCTTCAATGCCACCAACTACATCAGCCCTTCTTCCAGCGTCGGCTCGGTGAATGCAACCTCAGGAGCACCGACCTATAGCAGCAGCTTCGGCAGCTTCACCGGCAGCGCCAGTGTGTATCCATCACGCCAGGTGCAGCTTGTACTGCGCGTCGCGTTCTAACTGGACTCAACCCCTCCCAGGCCGGCAGAGCACGGTTCTGCCGGCCTTTCTTTA
>JABFXN010000309.1 GCA_013361705.1 Acidobacteriaceae bacterium | reverse complement strand
AAGCTCAGCGGCAGTACACACACACTAAGAATATCGATTTAGGGCGGCTCGGGTACGTAGCCCACAAAGGCGGTTTTACTGAATTACCCGCAGCGCCGTATCGACAACTGCTTCGTTCTCGGCCTGGAAGTAGTTCCGGATCTTCTCAGCGGTTGCCGGACTCACGACGGCAGACAACGCCTCTGGCCCGGCCTGCTTGATGCCGCGTAGCGATCCTAAGTGCTCCAGCAGCCGCTGGCGTGTCCGTGGACCGACACCCGGGATTGCCAGCAGCTCCGAATCGCGGTCACGCATCTCGCGGCGCTTGCGGTGGTAGGTGATCGCAAACCGATGCGATTCATCGCGGATCTTCTGGATCAAATGCAGCACAGGAGAACGGCGGTCCAGCACTACTGGCTCATCCTCCTGGCCGTAGACGTAGACAATCTCTTCGCGCTTTGCGATGGAGGCCAGCGGCTGCAGCGTGAGCCCAAGCTGTTCCAGTGCGGCATAGGCCGCATGAAGCTGACCCAGGCCGCCGTCGATCAGGATCAGTGATGGCAGATCTTTCTTCTCTTCAAGCAGGCGTGAGTAGCGGCGATGCACAATCTCGCGCATGGAGGCGAAGTCGTCGACACCAGTCACGGTCTTCACCTTGAACTTGCGGTAGTCCGACTTCTTCATCGCGCCGTCTTCCCACACCACCATGCTGGCGACCGTCTCGGCTCCTTGAATGTGGGAGATGTCGAAGCACTCGATGCGCCGCGGCGGTTCCTCCAGGCTGAGTGCGTCCTGCAATGCTTCCGCAATGGCCTTGTTGGTCGGCTGCAGCGTGCGGAACCGTTGATCATAAGCCTGCTTGGCGTTCTGGCATACCAGGTCAACCAAGGACCGCTTGTCTCCGCGTTGCGGTGCGGCCAGCTCGATCTTGTGCCCCGTCCGCTCTGAGAGCAGGGAAGCCAGAGTCACGCGATCAGGGAAATCGACCGGGACGTAGATATGTTTGGGCACATACGGCTGATCGAGATACACCTGCTTCAGCAAAGCAGAGAAGAAGGCTGACGGAGAGAACGCGGGCCGCTCGATCGTCGCCTCTGCTGCCGCTTCCGGAGCGGCTCCAGGACTGAGAGTTTCGATATCTTCCGTCTCATCACTTTCCTCTGGATCTTCCGTCAGAAAGCTGAAGTCGGGCAGGTCTTCCCAGAAGAAGTCGCGCTTATCCACGATCTTGCCTGACCGCATGTGGAAGAGGTTGACCGCGAGCATCTCTTTCTCGAAGTGGAAGCCGAAGACGTCGGCGTCCTCGTTTTCTGTGCTGGCAATGCGCTGCTTCTCCTGCAATTGCTGCACCGTGATGAGCTGGTCACGCATCCGTGCGGCAAGCTCATACTGCTCTGCGGCAGCGGCTTCGGCCATGCGCTCTCGCAGGCGTCCTTCCAACTCGCTTTCTTTTCCGTCGAGAAAAAGCTGCACGTCGCGTACGGCCTCGCGGTAGGCCTCCGGTGTCGTGAAGCCTTCCACGCATGGTCCCAGGCAGCGCTTAATGTAGTACTGCAGACAGGCGCGTGGGTGATAGCGGGAGAGATCCACCTTACATGACGGAATCAGGAAGCTGCGATGGATCAAGTCCACCAGGCGGTATGCCAGATTGCCCGGAAAGTACGGCCCGAAGTAAGCTGACCCGTCTTTCTTCAGTCGCCGCGTGACAAAAACCTTCGGATAGCGGTCGCCCAGCGTCAGCTTGATATACGGGTAGGTCTTGTCATCCCGCAGCAGGATGTTGAACCGCGGCTTCCGCTGTTTGATCAGGTTGTTTTCCAGCGCCAGAGCTTCGTGCTCGTTCGCCACCTGGATGTAGTCGATGTCGACCGCCTCGCGCATCAGGGAGCCGGTCTTGGCATTCGCCTGGCTGGCGGCAAGGAAGTAGCTGCGGACACGCGCCCGCAGGTTCTTCGCCTTGCCGACGTAAATCACCTCGCCCTCAGCGTTTTTGTAGAGGTAACAGCCAGGTTTTGTCGGCAGTGTCCGGATTTTCGCCAGCAGATCCATCAGGGGAGGCGCCTTTCAGAGCGCAAATTATTAGATTACTCCGCTCCACAGCCGGACATCGTCGGAAGAGATGGTAGGAAAAAATTTCCCTATTTAAGCCTGGGAAATGTCGCAAGTCATTGAAAGTATTCGGAGTTTACATTTGGTGCGTAGTTTGCATCTGATAAGGCGTAACAGAAGGCCCTGTTTCCCGGGCCAAACAACAGGAGAGGCATCATGACGAACGATTTCCGCCTTGCACGCAAGAATCTTGGAGCCACGATTGCTACCACGGTGGCTGCGGCTGGCATTCTTTTCCTGACGGTGGGTTGCTCCACAAAGAACTATGTCCGCTCGCAGACTGCTCCGCTCATCCAGAACACGAACGATCTGGATGCGAAGACGGCACAGGATCACCGCACGATCCTTGATACAGATCAGCGCGCCCAGGCCGGTATTGCTCGTGCCCAGGGTGCCGCCGATACTGCTGATCAGCATGCCATGGCTGCCGGAACGGCCGCGGATGCGGCCGGTAAGAGCGCTCAGGAAGCCTACAATCGTGTCGACTCGCTCACAGGTGTCGTCGCCAATCTGGATCATTACACGCCGCTCGCAGACGTAACCGTGACCTTCGGCTTCGACAAAGCCACGCTGACTGCCAGTGACAAGAAGGACCTTGACGCGTTTGCCGCCAAGCTCGACGGCGCCCGCCACTACATCCTTGAGGTCACCGGAGGCACCGATTCCACCGGCGATCCGCAGTACAA
>JABFXN010000117.1 GCA_013361705.1 Acidobacteriaceae bacterium | reverse complement strand
TGCTGGCAGTAGAGCGTCTGCTTCAGGAGATTCCTGAGGTGGCGGAGTGTGATCGTGTCACGGGTGACGATTGTTTTGTTGCGCGTGTCTATCTGCGGTCGATCCAGCACCTGGACGAGGTTCTCAATCGCATCATCGACAAAGCTCAGACGAGTACATCGATTGTGAAGTCGCAGGTTGTAAAGCGGCGGCCTGCACCGTTTGTTACGGAGTAGATATTCGACCGACCCATGCACTGGATGTCCCATGTCCCCTTAGGGACGTGGGCCCGGTTCTCCTGAACCCAAAGACTGGTCTTCGGGTTTCCATTGGGGTTTCGGAAAAAGACTAGCGCGTAGCGCGACACCCCACCCTTCGCGTTCCGCGAAGAATCGGGCAAGGGGTCCGGCGCTTCGTTTTGCGGGATAAGAACAAAGAGAATGTGCACCTGAGAAAGTGAAGGCCGGGCCCATGTCCCCGAGGGACACCACCCCAACGAACAAGTTCGTTGGGGACCCCGGACATGGGGCACCTAGTGCATGGGCGGTTCTAGCAGCGGTGGGCCAAAGCGCGCGCGATCTTGCGGTCGGTCTTGTACTGCGAGAGGGCATAGACGGCCCAGATCGTTGCTGGAATCCAACCGAGGATGGTGATCTGCAGCAGCAGGCACAGTAACCCGGTAAACGGCCGTCCGATCAGGAAGAACGTAAGCCACGGAAACAGGAATGCAATCAACAGGCGCATGGTAGAACAATACGCTGCAGGGATTCGTCCGGTTCCGTGGCTTCTAGAAGAGCGCTGGCAGCGTCTCCGGCGCGGGCTGGCCGGGTTTGCCGTCCTGGCAGCGGGGGCATTTGCGTTTGTGGATATCGATGCCGTCGGCTCCGTACTCAAAGCCGCAGGCGTGCCGCTCGCAACGTAGTTTGTAGGTGTTCTGGTTGGGTGCATTGGAGTCGACCCAGGCAGCTTTGCCGATGACTCGCTGTTTGTTACGGTTCAAATAGCCGGGACGCGTCGTGGGAGATTCAGAACGGGACATGACTCGGTCGAGGATAATGGAAAACCCGGGTGCGTCTGATGGCGTCCTTGGTGCATCCCTTGTGCATAAGGAGTGAATCTGCATGGAATACAGACTGCTGGGCAACTCTGGTCTGCGTGTCTCCGAACTTTGCTTCGGAGCGGGAACCTTCGGCCGTAACAGCGAGTTCTTCAAAGAATGGGGCCTGATGGAGGGGGACGCGGCGAAACACATCGTCGACCTCTGCGTCGATGCCGGAATCAATTTCTTCGACACCGCGGATGTGTACTCCGACGGTGAGAGCGAAAAGGTACTGGGTGAGTCGATCCGCCATCTTGATCGTGGACAGATCGTGATCGGTACCAAGGCGACCTTCCGTCTTGGCAAGGGCATCAATGATGCCGGTCAATCGCGGCATCATCTCATTCGCTCGATCGAGGGAAGTCTCAAACGCCTTGGGACGGACTATATCGATGTGTATTACATGCACGAGGTCGATGCCATGACGCCCATCGAGGAGACGCTGTACACGCTGAACAGAGCCGTCGAGGAAGGCAAGATCCGCTACATCGGTTGCTCGAACTTCTCTGGCTGGCAGTTGATGAAGTCTCTTTCCATCAGTGAGCGTTACGGCTGGGCAAAGTATGTCGTTCAGCAGAGCTACTACTCCCTGATCGGCCGTGACTTCGAGTGGGAGCTGATGCCGCTGGGCCAGAGTGAGAAGGTTGGCACGGCTGTGTGGTCTCCGCTTGGATGGGCGCGTCTGACCGGGAAGTACAGCCGTCATAAGCCAAAGCCCACGACCAGCCGCCTGAACGACGAGAAGATGATCGCCGCAGGCCCGAAGGTCTCGGACGAACACCTGTACAACGTCGTCGATGCCATTGAAGCGATTGCACAGGAGACCGGAAAGTCTGTCCCTGAGATTTCGCTGAACTGGCTATTACACCGGCCAACCGTATCGACCATCATCATCGGTGGACGTAGCGAAGAGCAGTTGAAGCAGAACTTCAAAGCCGTCGGCTGGAAGCTTACGCCGGAGCAGATGACGAAGCTGGACGAAGCCAGCAAAGTAACGGCAGGGTATCCCTATTGGCATCAGCGCCAGTTCCCGGAACGCAATCATGATCTGTTGTAGAGGGAACCAGCGTCGAAGACGAAAGAGGCGGCCAGTGTGGCCGCCTCTCTTTTTATGGAATGAAGAAAAACAAATCTTTGTGGCTTATTAGGAATCGGGGCTTCCTTACCCGCCCTAGCTCCGCGAGGGCGGGTAAGATTGTTCTTCGGTCTAGTGTCCCGCCGATGCGCTGGCGCCCTTCGGTGGCCGCGGAATCAGGAACAGCAGCGGCAGCATGAGAGCGCAGAAGATCGTGAGGTAGCGAATGACATCGATGTACGCCAGGGCGGATGCCTGACGATGCAGCATGTTGTAGATATAAGCCTGAGCCGTATGCAGTGCTCCCTGGGAGTCCGAACCTCCGTTGCCGCCGGCAAAGGAGTTGGCGAAGGAGTGCACACGGTCCATGAAATTCCTATCGCCAGGTGTCAGGTTGCGGATCATCGAGTTCTCATGCGCAGCGATGCGGCGCGTGAGCATGGTGGCCATGAAGGCGGTACCGCAGCTTCCACCCACATTACGGGCGAGGTTCGTCAGTCCGGAGACATCGTTGTTCTCACTCTGCTTCACTCCGATATACGCAATGGTGTTGATTGGAATGAACAGAAAGGCAAGACCCGAGGCCTGGAAAATACGCATTAGGACCAGGACTCCGTAGCTGACATCCAGGTTTAACCTTGCCATGTTGATCAGGGATAGGGTCAGCGAGGTAAAGCCGAAGGCGATGAGTTTGCGTGGATCGACCTTGCTTGAAAGGAAGCCGACCACCGGCATCATTGCCATCATCATGAAGCCCGCGGGTGACAGTACTTTGCCGGCGAGCTCTGCGGTGTATCCCAATAGCGTCTGCACGAACTGCGGAATCAGGATGGTAGTTCCGTAGAGCGTGAAGCCCAGGACGAACATCAGGATGAAGCTGATGGCGAAGTTGGGACGCTTGAAGAGCGTCAGGTTCACGATTGGCCGATGGCCGGTGCGAAGCTGCTTAAGTTCCCACCAGATCATGGCGATGAAAGCGGTGACCATCAGCACGGTGAAGAAGGTGATAGCGCGCGAGGAGAACCAGTCGTCTTCCTGGCCCTTATCGAGCACGAACTCCAGCGAACCGAAGGTCATACCCAGCAGGGCGAATCCCAGGAAGTCGAGCTTGATGCCGCCCTTCTGCGCTTCGGCGACCTGCTTGTGAACATACGGCGGATCTTCCACGATACGGCTGGTGAGGAAGAGCGACAGTAGACAGATGGGCACATTGAGGAAGAAGATCCATCGCCAGTCGTAGTTATCAGTGATCCATCCGCCCAGAGTCGGTCCAATAGCCGGAGCAACGACGACGGCGAGGCCATACATCGCGAAGGCCTGACCTCGTTTCTCAGGTGGGAAGGTATCGGCCAGAATTGCCTGTTCGGAGGGCGCGAGGCCACCGCCGCCAACACCCTGCAGGATGCGGAAGAAGACCAGCAGGGGCAGCGAGGGCGCCAGACCGCAGAGCGCCGAAGAGAGACCGAAGAGCGCCACGCAGATCATGTAGAACTTCTTACGACCGATGAAGGTCGTCATATAGGCGCCCGCCGGCAGAATGATGGCGTTCGCCACCAGATAGGCGGTCAGTACCCAGGTGGCTTCATCCTGGCTGGCTCCCAGGCCGCCGGCGATGTGCGGCAGCGCCACGTTTGCGATGGAGGTATCCAGCACCTCCATGAATGTGGCCAGCGTGACCGTCATGGCGATGACCCACGGGTTGATCTTGGGACGCCATGGCTGTGCTGGGGCGGCAGGCGCGGAGGTAGTTTCGTCCAGGGTCGCTGTAGCGCTCATAAGTTCCGGCAAAAAAAAGGGTTTGGAGCATTTTCACTTTTGCTTGGTATCCCAGAGGGGGCTTGCAGCGGCGTTTTCAATGAGGAAAACGCCCAAGGATGCGTAAGCCCAACACTAAACCTACAGGGAAAATGCTCTGTTGCTAGGGTTTTGGATGTGTCGGTTAGTGGTCCGATGCAGTTTATTCATCAGCTCTGGACTGGCTCATTAATCCACCGAGGTTTCCTAGGCGGGCTGAGCGCGGTACGATTGATATATAAGCCCTATGTCACTGAAAAGAATCGCAATCGATATGGACGAGGTGATGGCGGACACGCTCAGTGAGCACATTGCCCGTTACAACCGCGACCACGGTGAGCAGATTACAAAAGAAGATCTCACCGGCAAGTGGCTCTGGGACGTTGTCGCGCTCGACCGCCACCATGTGCTGCAGCAGTACCTGTCCAGTGAGGACTTCTTCGCCGACCTGCCCATCATGGAAGATGCGCAGCGGGTGATTCAGGCGCTGCAGGCACGGTATGAGGTCTTTATCGCCTCGGCCGCCATGGAAGTGCCTTCTTCGTTCGCAGCGAAGTTCCGCTGGCTGGAGCGCCACTTCCCCTTCCTTCCGCCCTCGCATATCGTCTTCTGCGGGGACAAGGGAATCATCGATGCGGACTATCTGATCGACGACAATCCCCGCCAATTCCGCAGGTTCAAAGGCGAAGGCATCCTGTTCACCTCGCCGCACAACAAGCTGATCAAGGGCTACCGGCGGGTGAATAACTGGCTCGACGTGGAAGAGCTCTTCCTGGGGTCTGCCGTAGGTTCCGCCGGCCTGCAGGAAAAGCTGATTCCGTAAGAAGCGTCTCGACAAATTCGAGTAGCCATACTCTGGGTGCCCGATCCATTTGCAACTCACCCCGACGAACGAAGTTTGTCGGGGACCCCGATACGCAATGGGTGGGACATTCGAGCGGAACTCGAATCAGGTGGAGCATCGGGTCCCCCGGCTTCAGGCGCTTTGCTGTGGACGATTCACGACAGCCAGGCGCCGGGAACCGTTTGGTGGGTTCGCGGGCGGCCGCTGTGCCGGGTCAACCTGCTGTGCTCCCTGCATGCTGATAATCAGGGCGCGGGCATGGGTCTCTCCAACGCACTGGTAGCTGTGAGTGGTGCCGGAATCGAAGTAGATCGCATCGTCGGCCTCAAGCAGATGGGTTTGCCCGCCATGGGTGACTTGCAACTGGCCATGCAATAGATACAGGAACTCATGCCCCGGGTGCTGATGAGCGCGCGTCTCGCGGCCGGGCTGCGGCGGCAGAAACTCAGCAAGATAAGGGTCGAGCTGGCGATCGGGAACCAGATATCCCAGGTTTTCAAAGTAATAGGCGGGGTTTTCGGTGCCGGACTGCGGCATCTTCACGCGCTCATTGGCGCGGTGGATGCGGAAGAGCGGACGTGGCTCCGGCTCGAAAAAGTAGGAGAGGTCCTTGGAGAAGACCAGGGCAATGCGTGCCAGGTTGCGCAGGGTCGGCACCACACGTCCGGTCTCGATCTGCGAGAGGAAACTCGCCGAGAGACCAGTGTGGCGCCCCAGCTCCACCAGGCCCATGGATTTCTTCAGGCGCAATGCCTTGACCCGTTCGCCAAGGCGTTTTTCCTGGATGCTTGATTCGGCAGCACCTGAAATTGGGTCCGAGGAGACGGGATCTTCCGGAAGGGATGCGGTGAGGGACATGCGTTTTTCTCTCCTGCAGGGGGGATACATTATGTCGCGAACATCGGATTTTGGCCGTTCAGCAAATTGCTTACGGCGGAAACAACAAGAACGGAATGCTAGTCTCTAGGTGGTGGTGCTGGTTTCGAGACGGATGCGACTAAGGCAAAGAAAAGCTTATTTATGTGCATCTTGCTCCCTTTTCGCGGCAATGGGCTGTGCGAATCCCGGGCCGCCAAAACCACCGTCACTTCATCTTGCGCGCGTTCCTAACGATCTTTCGGCAGTTCGACAGGGAACCCGAGTGACTCTTCATCTCACGCTCCCGAAGACGACAACCGATAATGAGCCTCTGGACCGCGACTCCAACGTGGAGATCTGCCGCAGCGAGGGCACATCGGAGTGTGCGCCTGTGATCAAAGTGCCAATAAGTAAGATCAACAACTTACAAGACACGTTGCCTCAGAATCTTGCATCTGGTGCATCCGTGGAGGTGCACTACCAGGTACGCATCACAAATGCTGGTGGACGTGCGGCGGGATGGTCGAAGCCAGTAACAGTTGCCGGGGGTGACGCTCCCGATCAGATCCAGGGCCTGCAGGCCTCACTTGGAGGCACGGGATTATTGCTGCGCTGGATACCATCTGCCATGCCGTTTGACGAGGTCCGGATCGAGCGCATCGAGCCGGATAAGGCGCAGCCCAAGAAGACATCCATTGAGCGCAAGCGGTCGCAGCAGCAACAGCAGACCGTGCTCGCCGTACCGGCAACCGGGGGAGACCCTGGCGGTGCTGTCGACGGTACGGCAGAGGCGGGCCAACGTTACGTGTATCGTCTTGAGCGGCGCCGTCGTCTGCAGCTGGGTAAGGACGAGATCTGGGTGGGCGGTGAGGTTACAGAGCTGGATACGGGCATCCTGCGGGACACGACGCCACCTGCAGTTCCGCAGTCCCTGGAGGTCCTGTCCTCTGAGTCAGGCATCTCTCTATCGTGGCAGCCGGGAACTGAGACCGACCTGGCGGGATACGTGGTCTATCGTGTCGATGACTCCGGAGAGCTTCGCCTGACTGCTATGCCGGTCACAGCGCCGCAGTTTACAGACACGACGGCAATAAAAGGCAAACAGTATCGCTATCGGGTTGCTGCCGTGGACCGCGCCGGCAATGAGAGCGGAAAGAGCGAACCAGTCACTGAGGAGATGCGATGAAGTACTGCCGATTTCTCGCCGATGGCCAGCCGTTTTATGGACGTATCGAAGGAAACAGCATCGTCGCCCATGCTTCCGGCTTCGAAGGCCTGGCAAACGGCGCGCCGATGAGTCTTGCTCTGGACCGAGCTGAGCTGCTGGCGCCGGTCGAGCCCTCGAAGATTCTCTGCGTAGGTCGCAACTATCGCGACCACGCCGCCGAGATGGGCAACGACGTTCCCAAAGAGCCGTTGCTTTTTCTCAAGCCTCCGTCGGCCCTGCTGGCGCCGGGAGGCGCTATCTGGAAGCCGGCCATTACGCAGCGTCTGGACTTCGAGGGAGAGCTTGGCATCGTCATTGGGAAACGAGCCAGCCGCATCGGGCCGGATGAGGATGTGCGCGGCTACATCCGCGGCTACACCATCGTGAACGACGTCACCATGCGCGATATTCAGAAGGCTGACGGACAGTGGACGCGCGGGAAGGGCTTCGATACCTCCTGTCCGGTAGGACCTCTGGTGACCGATGAGGTGGATCCGCTTCAGGGTTCCATCGCCGTCGAGACGCTGCTGAACGGAGAAGTTCGCCAGCACGGCGAGACCCGCGACTTTATCTTCCCGATTCCCGATCTACTGCGTTACATCACCGCGGTGATGACGCTGGAGCCGGGAGATCTGATTCCTACTGGAACGCCGGCCGGCGTTGGCCCGATGCAGAGCGGTGACGCGGTAGAGGTTCGGATTCAGGGGATTGGTTCGTTGAAGAACGTTGTTGGCTAGAAGCATTCTTCTAGCGCTGAACATTTTGTTTGTCATTTCGTAGACAACGGAAAAATCTGCTTTTACGTCTTGGCGAAGCGAAAAGCAGATCCCTGCGGGATGACTAACAAAAAACAGCCACGGGGCTCGGACTGAAACACAAAACCCACACCCGGCCGGGCGTGGGTTTTATGTCTTACTTCGCCGCTGACTGACGCGGCTTCTTCTTCTTGCGGCGGACACCCTTCTCAATTACGGCGCGCATCCAGTAGTTGCCGTTGCCGTCGACCTCGATCCCGTGGACTTCACGTTCGAAGCCGGGGAAGCGCTTGCCGAACTCTTCCATCGCGAGGATGAGCTTGATGACCGGGCTGTTCGGTCCACCCAGGCGCTCGCCGGGCATCGACATGGGGATGCCTGGGGGATAGGGAACCAGCATCACAGCAGCGATGCGGCCAGCCATCTTGGCGAAGGGCAAGCGCTCGGTTTCGTGGCGGACGAGCTTCTGGTAGGTCTGCGACGGCGTCAGCACGGGATCGAAGTCTTCGTCGCAGGCAGCGTCGACCAGGGTCGGCAGATTGAGCTCGATCATCGCAGCATGCATTTCATCGGAGAGCTCTTTCAGTGTGACGTTGCGATAGCGCTGAGGATACTTAGCGACCAATTCGGGCAAAGCTTCTTCGAGCGGAGCTTCGCTGTCGTAGAGGCGCTTGAATTCGAAAAGGTTTTCAAGCAGCGATCCCCACTTTCCTTTCGAAGTGCCGACGGAGAAGAGTACCAGGACGGTGTAGTCCCCCGTACGCGCGATCTCGACGCGCCGAGAATCGAGAAACTCCGTGAGAATCGCGGCGGGGATTCCCCAATCGCTCACCACTCCCTGAGCGTTGACACCCGGCATCAGGATGGTGACCTTGGTGGGGTCGAGCATGCAGTACTCGTCAGTGATATCGGCGTCCTGGTAGCCATGCCAGTCGTGGCCAGGCTTCAGGGTCCAGCAGGACGGATTTGTGGCCAGCAGCTCGTCGGGAGCCTCTTCGAAAAGGTGTGTCTCGCCGCTGCCGGGATCGGTAACCGATTCCGGCTGGAAGAGGCGGAAGAACCAGCCATCTCCGTTGTCTTCCGTAGAGCGCAGACGGTGGGCGACCGAAGACATGGCCTTGCGGAAGCTGATGGCGTCCTGAATGGTGTCTTCCATCAGCGTCGGGCCCGAGGGCTCATCCATCATCGCTGCGGCCACATCGAGCGAGGCGATCAGCGGGTAGAACGGCGAAGTGGTGCCGTGCATCATGAAGGCTTCGTTGAACTGGTCGAAGTCCATCGGAGCGCGCTCCGACAGGCTGACGTGGATCATCGATCCCATGCTGAAGGCCGGCAGCATCTTATGCGTGGACTGCACCGCGAAAATCGCGGGACGGTTTGCCATATCTTCCGGAACGCCCATGGCGTAACGGCCCTTGTAGATGGGGTGGAACTTGGCGTAGGCATACCAGGCTTCGTCAAAGTGGACACGCGGAACCGAGGCGGCCAGCTCCTTTACAACGCGATTCACGTCATAGCAGAGACCGTCGTAGGTGGAGTTGGTCACGACGGCATAGGTCGCCTCCTGCGAGGCCGCGCCCTTGCAGAACGGGCTCTTCGCGATGAGTTCCTTCACGTTCTTCGCGCTGAAGCGCTTGAGCGGCACCAGGCCGATCATGCCGTAGCCGTTGCGCGTCGGCTTGAAGTAGACGGGCCGAGCTCCGGTGACGGTCAGTGAGTGGCAGATCGACTTGTGACAGTTGGCGTCGGCGAGGACGATATCGTCCTGCGCGATGACGCCGTGACCGACGATCTGGTTGGAGTTCGACGAGCCGCCCAGGACGAAGAAGGTCCAGTCCGCACCGAAGATACGGGCGGCATTGCGCTCGGCGTCGCCCGGAGGTCCCAGGTGGTCGAGCCAGCTTCCCAGTGGAGCGGTGGAGATGCCGAGGTCCGAGCGCATGAGGTTCTCGCCGAAGAAGCGGTGAAACTCCATGCCGATGGGGTGTTTCAGGAAGGCTACGCCGCCCATATGGCCGGGTGCGTCCCAGCTATAGGCGCCCTGGTCGGTGTACTTCTTCAACTCGCGGAAGTAGGGCGGCAGCAGGGTCTCGTGGTAGCGCTCGACGGCGAAGTCGACGCGGTTGGCGATGAAGGCCGGTGTGTCGCCGAAGAGGTGGATGTACTCGTGCACCTGCTTCACGACTTCGATCGGCAGCTCGCTGACCAGGGTGCGGTCGGCGATGAGGAAGATCGGAATCTTTTTGTTGTGGCGGCGTACGGCGCGCAGAATTTGTACAGCCTCGCGCTCCTCGAATTGACTGTCGCCTTCGAGATCCCAGTCAAGCAGAACCGCGGAGTAGGAGGGGTCCGAGATGACCAGTGAGAGACCATCTTCGGGCGTCGTCGTACGAACGACGTCATAGCCTTCGTCGGAGATGGCTTCGACCAGACGCCCCATGGCGCGGTCGGATACAGATTCGGTGCCGCCAACCTCGGAGGCGATCAAAAGGACCCAGCGTTTTTCACTCATACCAGCTATGTATGCTATCGCGATTGCGTGGTTTATGTGTGAGCGGGAAGGCCTCGGGAAATCTGGCTTCGGTGGATATTCGAGCGTAGGTCGAATGGAGTGGGAGTGACATACCCTAGGCCAGCGCCAACGCCAGCACGGTAATGTCGTCTGTCTGCCCAAAAGCGTGCGCCACCTCGGCGATGTCGTTGGCGGGCAGACGTGTCAGCGTCACCAGCTTGTCGAAGCCGTAGAGATCGCCTGCGGCCGAACGCGCCTCCGGCACGCCATCGCTCAGCAGCACCAGTCGTTGCCGTGTGGCCAAGTGTCCCTCTTCGGTGTCGTACTCCGCCTCAGGGCTGATGCCGAGCGGAAGAGCTCCGGCACTCGGCAGCTCCTCTCCGTCGAGATAGGGATTCAGGTGGCCCGCATTTGCGTACCGGAAGCGTCCGTCTTTTTCCACCAGCAATGCACAGGCGGTGGTGAAACCGATGTCACCTTGTGAGAGCAGTGCACTGTTCAGGTTCTGCAGCACCAGCGATGGCTCACGCGAGCTCTCGCGGTGCAGCGCACCCAGAATCAGCGAAACACGCAATGCAGCCTGCATGCCTTTACCGGAGACGTCGCCGACGATGGCAAAGAGCGAGCCATCCTGCCCCGGAGAGATCAGGAAGAAGTCGCCGCCGACCTCTGAAGCCGGACGGTACGCCGTCTCGACCGCGAATCCCGGTGTCGGTTGCGTGGCACGCGCCAGCAGCAGCGTTTGTACGTTGTGCGCGGCTGCAATCTCGGCGGAGAGCTCGGCCTTCTCGCGTGCCAGACGGATGGTGCGCAGCACCATGAAGAGCAGCAGGACAATGCTGGCGAAGAAGGACGTGACTTCAGACCAACCGATATTGAAGGTGATGCCGGGGACTCGTTCGAGAGGATTGTTGCTGTTCGCAATTAACTTCGTAAGGATGAGGATGCTTCGCGAAATCTGGGCAAGAACCAGCACGGACGATGGCAGCACGGCGACCAGAAGCAGACCGGCGTCGCGGTTTCCATGGCGCCATGCGCGGTAGATGATCACCGGAACCACGAAGTCGAGAAGTGCATAGGTACCGATCGCAAGAACGGTAGGGAAGAGCCCCTGGACCAGGAAAGAAAATATCTGGGGCGCGAGCACAAAAAGGTTCTGTATGACGACGCCATTGACCAGCAGCAGAATCTGGATGATTCCGAAGAGCTTCCATCGCGGCCGTCCCAGAATGCGGCGGATGAACTCAAGATTGAAGATAACCGGAGCAGTCGCGAGCAGCGCCGTGACCAGCAGGGCGAAGCCGCTGCGCTGAATCGGCCTTGTGAACTCCCACATCTCGAGCATGTTGTAGACAGCCAGCGTGATGTAGCTCAACGTGAGGTCGAGGTAGTCCCGTCCACGCGCTGAGAGATAGAGTCCAAGGGCGACGATACCGGCGATGCATGCGATTACCAGGTTGGTGTAATTGCTGGCCAGGCTCTCGAAGATGGAGAGGGAACGTGTGTCGTTAATGTGTGCGGCTGCGCCCAGAAGCAGGGATGAGTCGGTGCTGAGGCCACCCTGTTGCGAATCTTTGGTGAACAGAATGCCGGTGCGCAGAGCAAGCACCAGGTGGCCATCCGGTGCGATATCTGCGGGCAGCGGATAGACGATGGGAACCATGTCGCCAAAGACTCCCGGATCGCCGATTCTGCCGGCGCCACCGACGCGACGCCCGTTTGCATACAACTCAAACGGACCATGGATGCCGTTGACGCTGACGGCAAGATCCTTGGTCCCGGGAGGCGCTTCGATATGAGCGCGGTACCAGACCACGTGTGACGGCCGCTGCCAATAGGAGCGTAGCGTGTCACTACGTTTGCGCGGCCGCCAGTGCGAATCGTCATAGCCGGGCTGAGCGAAGGCAGGTTCATCCTGAGTGGAGTTGGTAAACCAGAACGAGGAGATGTTCAGCGGCCGGTCCATGCCGGTCCACGTCAGATGCGCGGGGTCGGCGGTATCCGGTGCTGGAACAGGTGTCTGTGCGCGCAGCGCCGTCATACTCAGCAACAGCAGAATCGCGAGAAGAGATCGGCGCGGCATATCGGTCAAGTCCTTAGAGCAAGCCCAGGGCTGTTGCTTCATCCGGTGAGAGCGTGGCGTACTTGCCGATCCCCACCATCGTAAAGACCTTCTGAAAGTGCGGTGTCAGGCCGAAGATGCCGACGGTCCGGCCGCCGGTCTTAGTGGCATCCAGCAATAACTGAATGATGATGGCGATGCCGGAGGAGTTCACATACTCGGTTCCGGAGAAGTCGAGCAGAAGCTTCTGCCCGTCGGTAGCGCCGTACGCCTCAAGGATGGGCTCCTTGGAAGTGGAGGCGATATCGCCTGCAAAGGCGAGGATGGTCACCGGAGCTCCGGAGGCAGCGGTCGCTGTCCGCGTCGCAACTTTAGTCGGGGCCTGCATTGCTAATTCTTCTCCTTGTCGAGGCGGATCACCAGCCGTACGAAGCTCTTTCCCGGAGGTCCCTGGTGCCATTCGGCCTCATCGACCAGGGACTGAATCAGAAAGATGCCCATGCCGCGGGGATCCTCTTCGCCGGCCATCTTGCGGTCGATATCAGGTGTAGCCGGTTGTCCTATGATGCCTGCTCCATCATCGATGACCTTGATCTCAAGGTGATCTTCGCCGGGTGACAGAATCACGCCTACGGAGAGCGTGTCGTCCATCTGGTTGCCGTGCTCAATCGCATTGATACAGGCCTCGGCCACGGCCGTCTTCAGGTCTTCAATGCGGTCGGGACTGAAGCCCATCAACTGGGCCATGCTGGCGGCCGTGCTCATGGCTACTTTTTCAAAGCCGAGCTCGGAGGGCAGGGTTACTTCGACGGCGCTTCCGTTCTTCATTCGGTTGCTGCCTCAAGATGGCAGAGGGCCAGGCCGGTCATGTCATCGGTTGGTGGTGCGTTGTTGGAAAAGGCGGCGAGCGTCGCCCAGATTGCATCGAGCATCGCCTCCGGATCGCGTGTCTCAAGCTGCTGAAAGGCTGCCGCCAGCCGCTCGCTGCCGAACTCATCGTCCCCGCAGAAGACCTCGCTCAGGCCATCGGTATAAAGCAGCACGCGAGCACCTGCGGAAACGTGGATTGGTTCCGCCCTATAAGTCATGCCGGGCAACATGCCCAGCGGAGGTCCGGAGGCCTCGATCATGCGCAGGCTGCCATCCGGCTCCAGAAGAATGCCGGGATTATGACCGCAGTTCACGATCTCTCCCTCGCCGGTCCTCGGATCGAGCCTTAACAGAATTGCCGTTACATAGCGGCGTCGTGCTTCGCTGCCTTCATCGTAGTGCTGCTGGCCTACCTGTGCCGCCATTTCGGCGAGAGACACTGCGCGGCTGGCCAGCGACCGGAAGGCGGCACGGAAGCTGGTGGCGACGATGGCAGAGGCCAGGCCTTTGCCGGCGACATCGGCAACCACCATCAGGTGCGATCCGTCGGGGAGCTCGATGGTGTCCAAATAATCGCCGCCAACCTCGTAGCAGGTGGTGGAACGCGCGGCGATGGTGAAGCCAGGAATCTGCGGCATGGCCTTGGGAAGCAGCGAGCGCTGGATCTGCCGTGCGGCGTCCAGGTCCTGTTGCACGCGAGCCCACTGCAGATTGCGTTCGTGAAAGGTCGCATTTTCCAGCGCAACGGCGGTCTGCAGCACCAGGCCTTCGAGGAAGTCCTGCTCGTACAGCGAGAGATCCGCATTCTGCGGCGTGGCGACGATCAGCGTAGCCAGGCTGGCGCCTTCCTTCGAGAGCAGGGCGAACCGAGAACAGCCATCGAAAGGCAATTCAGGAGCTTCACCGTAGCTGGCCATCGCTGTGCCGTCCGGCGCCAGGAAAACTGCTCCTTCCATCTCGAGTTCACGCACCACGATACGCGCGGTCTGCTGCAGCACCTCACTCGCCTGGATGGTGGAGTGCACCTGACGCGTGGCCTCGAGCAGCGCCTGCAGGCGCGCGATCTGTTGTTCGAGGATAAGAGTGTCCTGAAGGCTCGACATAGCGGTGATGGCGGAAGTGTACATGGAAAATCGCTTGCGAAGTTCGCAAATTGCGAATCTAATCAAACATAAGCATGCACGTCATCACCCGGCGGACATTGTTGGAAGCTTCGACCACGCACGCTGGGCTTGGCGCATCGCTGGATGTCTGGTATCGCATTGCCAAACGCGCGGAGTGGCAATCTCTGGACGAGGTTAGGAAATCATTCCCTTCTGCAGATGGTGTTGGAAAGTACACCATCTTCAACATCAAAGGGAATCAGTTTCGACTGATAACGGAGATCAACTACCGGGCGGGCCGTATTTACATTCGCTATGTGCTCACACATGCGGAGTATGACCGGGGAGGGTGGAAATCATGAGCGCGATCGCAGTAACGCCCGCGTATACAGCACTGTTAGCTAAGATTCCGCCTCGTGTTATCCGCACAGAAGAGGAGCATGCATTCTTTACAGGCGCCCTCTACGAGCTTGATCAGCGCTCTGAGAAATGGACCGCTGAGGAACGTGAGCTTGCCGACCTCTTGACATTGCTCGTCGAAGACTTCGAAGAGAAGCACTATGCCTTGCCAAAGGGGTCACCGGTAGAGGCGATTCAGTTTCTGATGGAACAGCATGGTCTGCTGCAGAAAGACCTAGTTGATGTTTTCGGAACTGCGAGTATCGTCTCAGAAGTTTTAAGCGGCAAACGCGAATTGAATAAAGAACAGATTCGCCGCTTGAGCGAACGGTTTCACGTCTCCCCAGAACTCTTCTTTTAGAAACATGGGACCTTCGCGCGGAGCGCGGTTGAATAGTCGAATGGTCTGATTGTGGCGGGCTCCGCACCCAGCCACATGCGGATATAAATAAAGGCCTAAGTAGAAAGGCCCTCTCGTTCGAGAGGGCCTGCGATTCAACCATTCAACAATTCAACCAGTTTTAGAAATCCTCATGGCTGAAGTCCACCTCTCCTGCTACCGCGACCTGATAAGCGGAGACGCGGCGTTCGAAGAAGTTGGTCAGCTCCTGCACGTCCTGCAGCTCCATGAAGGCGAACGGGTTCCTGCTGCCGAAGATCGGCTTCATCCCCAGACGGGCGACGCGTGAGTCGGCGACGTACTCGAGGTACTGGCGCATATCGCGTACGCTCAGTCCGGCAACACCGCCGGAGAGCAGATCTTCTGCGAACTGCAGCTCAGAGTTGACCGCGTCCTTCAGCATCTCGACGATGTCCAACTCTAGTTGTGCATCCCAGAGATCCGGCTGCTGGTTGCGGACGACGTTGACAACCTCGAAGGCGAACTCGAGGTGTGCGCTCTCATCGCGGAAGACCCAGTTCGTTCCCGATGCAAGGCCGTGCAGCAGGCCCTTGGAGCGCAAGAAGTAGACATAGGCGAAGGCCGCGAAGAAGAACAGACCTTCAATGCAGGAGGCGAAGCAGATCAGGTTCAGCAGGAACTGGCGGCGATGCTGCATGGTCTCCAGGTGATCGAGTTTCTGAATGGAGTCCATCCAGCGCATGCAGAAATCGGCCTTCTTGTGAATGGAAGGAATGTTCTCCACGGCGGCGAAGGCGGCGGCGCGCTCGTCTGGGTCAGGGATGTAGTTGTCCAGCAACGTGAGGTAGAACTGCACGTGCACGGCCTCTTCAAACAACTGGCGCGAGAGATAGAGACGAGCTTCAGGGGAGTTGATGTGTTTGTAGAGATTCAGCACCAGGTTGTTGGAGACGATGGCGTCACCGGTCGCGAAGAAGGCCACGAGACGCTGGATGAGGTGAATTTCGGCCGGGGAGAGCTTGCTGCGCAGATCGACCAGGTCGGTGGAGAAGTCGACCTCTTCCACGGTCCAGGTGTTCTTGATGCCGTCGCGGAACATGTCGTAGAAGACCGGATAGCGCATGGGGCGCAGGGTCAGGCAGAGACCGGGATCGAGGATATGCTCGGGAACTTCAACGGAAGACGTAGACGAAGACATAGGTAGGCTCCTTCGAGTACAGGGCCAGTCCTTCCTGTATCAGAGAAGGACTGGCTGGATGGATTGGGTTACTGGCAGGCTTCGCAGCTCTCGGGATTCTCGAGCGAGCAGGCGATTGCCTCAGAGGGCGTATAGGTCGTGGTGGCGGCGGGAGCAGCTGCCGGAGCAGTCTGCCGCGCGCTGGAGCCCTGGATGGTGGTCTTGGCAATGCGTGTCGCCGGCCGCGAGCGCAGGTAGTAGGTGGTCTTGATGCCGTTCTTCCAGGCGTACATGTACATCGACGACAGCTTGCCAATGTTCGGGCTCTCGGCGAAGAGATTCAGGCTCTGCGACTGGTCGATATAGGCTCCGCGATCGCGCGCCATATCGATCAGCGAGCGCATGGGGATCTCCCACACAGTGCGATAGACCAGCTTCAGATCGTCCGGCAGCTCGTCAATACCCTGCACGGAACCTTCGCTCAGCTTCAGGCGTTGGCGCATATCCTCGTTCCAGAGGCCGCGTTCCTTCAGATCGTTGACCAGGTATTTGTTCACCTGCAGGAACTCGCCCGACAGTGTCTCGCGCTTGAAGAGGTTGGAGATCTGGGGCTCGATGCACTCGTAGCAACCGACGATCGATGCGATGGTGGCCGTCGGAGCGATGGCGATGAGGAGCGAGTTGCGAACACCGAACTGCTTGATGCGTTCACGCAGCGCGTCCCAGCGGGCGGTATCTTCCGGAACGATGTTCCAGAGGTCGAACTGCAGCTTGCCCTCGGCGAGACGGCTCTGTGCGAAGGTCTCGTGAGCGCCGTACCGCTCGGCGAGCTGATTGCTGGCTACGAGAGCGTGATAGTAGATCTCTTCCTGAATCTTGCGCGAAAGCTCACGAGCCTCGGGTGAGTCAAAGGCGATCTTCATCTGGAAGAAGACATCCTGCAGTCCCATCAGACCCAGGCCTACTGGGCGCCATTTGGAGTTGGACTTCGCCGCCGGCTCGACAGGGTAGTAGTTGATGTCGATCACGCGATCGAGCATCGGTACGGCGATGCGAACGGTCTCAGCCAGCTTGGCGAAGTCGAACTTCCCCTCAGGGGTAAGGTACAGCGCCAGGTTGATGGAGCCGAGGTTGCAAACCGCTGTTTCGTCCTTGCTGCTGACCTCGGTGATCTCGGTGCACAGGTTTGAGAGATGCACGGTGTTGCCTGGGACGCCGGTCTGGTTGCACTTCAGATTGCAGGCGTCCTTGAAGGTCATCCAGCCATTGCCGGTCTCAGCCAGCGTGCGCATCATGCGGGCATAGAGATCGCGAGCCTTTACCTGACGGCGGTACTTCTGGTCTGCCTCGGCTTGCTCGTAAGCAGCCTTGAAGGCGTCGCCGAAGGTGTCGGGAAGTTGCGGAACATCCTTCGGATCGAAGAGCGACCACATGCCGTCGGCATCCACGCGCTCCATGAAGAGATCGGGGATCCAGTTGGCGGTATTCAGATTGTAGGTACGGCGGGCGTGGTCGCCAGTGTTGTCGCGCAGCTCCAGGAACTGTTCGATGTCGGCGTGCCAGGGCTCCAGATAGACGCAGCAGGCCCCCTTACGCTTGCCGCCCTGGTTAACCGCGGCGACGGAGGAGTCCAGCGTGCGCAGCCATGGCACAATGCCATTGCTCAGGCCGTTGGTAGCGCGGATCAGCGAGCCCTCGCTGCGGACGCGGTGGAAGGCGAGGCCGATACCGCCTGAGAACTTCGAGAGCATGGCGACTGATTTATAGGCGTCGTAGATCGACTCCAGCGAGTCCGACGGAGAGTCGTGCAGGTAGCAGCTCGACATTTGAGGATGCTTGGTGCCGGAGTTGAACAGCGTCGGCGAAGAGGGCATGTACTCGTGCGATGCAATCAGGCGATAGAACTCGATCGCCTCAGCCGGTGTGCCGGCAAGGCCGCAGGAGACGCGCAGGAAGAAGTACTGCGGTGTTTCGATAACGCTGCGCGAGATTGGATCGCGCAGCAGATAGCGGTCATACACGGTGCGCAGGCCGAAGTACTCAAAGCGGTCGCTGAACTCATCGCCGATGGCGTGGTTCAGTTTGCGCGCATGCGTATTCACGAACTCGGCAACCGCCTTGTTCACTACGCCCTCGGCGTTTCCATAAGCAATGGACTGCGAGAACGAGTGCAGATTCTGGTTGGCGACTTCCTTGTGAATCGTGGCCAGCAGCAGGCGAGCTGCCAGGCGCGAGTACTGCGGCTCCTCGGCGATCAGCGCAGCGGCTGTATCGATGGAGATCTTATCCAGCTCCCGTGTGGTTGCTCCATCGTACAGACCGCCGATGGTCTTCGATGCGACACGGATTGCATCGACTCCATTCAGTCCCTGGGCGCAGCGCTGTACCGCGCGCACGATCTTGTTGACGTCGACCGGCTCCAGCGAGCCGTTGCGCTTGCGCACGTGCATGACTGCGGTTTCCGAGGCAGGTGCGGGGAAACCGGGATGCATATCATGCAGCGTTGTCTGCGAAATGGGATGGGTGGAGAGGGTGGCCATCGCTCATGAGCTCCTTGTCACCGGCCTCTGCGGACGTGGCGGGCGAGGAGGGCTGCCAGGGTGCGAGCACGAGAAAGGCACCTGAGCCGCTGACCACGCCATTCCCTCCGCGGGGACGATGATTGCGTATTCCTCACGGCAGGTGCTCGGACTTTAACCGTTGCGGGACAGTGCCGGGTTTCCACCGGTCTTTCCCTGCACATCGTGAAGTTCCTCCACAGTAGCTTGCGATCCAGTAGAAAGCAACCCAAGATATTGCGGTCGATGTGGAAATGTGGGTAGGGCCATGGATTCAAGCGGAGAGCGATGTATTGGTAGGACCACGCCTGCTGTCCCTCTGGAAGGTGTAGTCTTAAAGTGCGAGGAGAACTTTCCAATGGCGACCCTTTTGGAGCAGCTCAAGCAGTACACAACCGTCGTAGCCGACACCGGCGATATGCAGTCGATGGAGAAATTTAAGCCGACTGACGCCACCACCAACCCGTCCCTGATCACTGCCGCGGCCAACATGCCCGCCTATTCGCACATCGTGGACGAAGTGCTGAAGGAAGCCAAGCAGAAGGCCGGCGCCAACGCCGATGATAAGGCGATTGCCGCCGAAGCCTTCAAGGCGCTGGCCGTCGCTTTCGGCAAGAAGATTCTTGAGATCGTTCCCGGCCGCGTGTCGACCGAGGTGGACGCTCGCCTCTCCTACGACAAGGAGAAGACGATCGCTATGGCCCACGACATCATCAAGCAGTACGAAGATGCCGGCATCAGCCGTGAGCGTATCCTGATCAAGATCGCCTCCACCTGGGAAGGCATCAAGGCTGCCGAGCAGCTGGAGAAGGAAGGCATCCACTGCAACCTGACGCTGCTCTTCGGTCTTCACCAGGCCATTGCCTGCGCCGAAGCGAAGGTCACGCTGATCTCCCCGTTCGTTGGCCGCATTCTCGACTGGTATAAGAAGGACACCGGCAAGGACTACGTCGGCGCCGACGACCCCGGCGTGCAGTCCGTTACCCGCATCTACAACTACTACAAGAAATTCGGCTATAAGACCCAGGTGATGGGCGCCAGCTTCCGCAACATCGGCGAGATCATTGAGCTGGCCGGAAGCGACCTTCTGACTATCTCGCCCAAGCTGCTCGAAGAGCTGGACTCCAAGGATGCTCCGCTTGAGAGGAAGCTGGATGCCCAGAAGGCCAAGACCCAGGACATCGAGAAGATCTCAATCGATCAGGCCACCTTCGAGAAGATGCACGCCGAGGACCGCATGGCCCACGACAAGCTGAAGGAAGGCATCGAGGGCTTCTCCAAGGCCCTCGAAGAGCTGGAAGCTCTGCTCGAAAAGCGTCTCAAAGAGATCGCCGAACCGGTTACCGCATAAACGTGATCAAGAAACAGGAAACGCTCCCTTCGGGGAGCGTTTCTGTTTTAAAGAAGAACGCCACTGCACCCAGTATTTCGGCTAACCAACTGCCGGTGGCATAAGCTGCCACTTCGTGCGTGTATACGCGATGCGGAAACCATTGCGTTCGGCATTGCGCTGCGAGGTGCTGCCTGGCTCAGCCACCATCATGAAGAGATCGCATCCCATCGCACAGGCATGCCGCATGCGCGCGTTGAGCAGCGCTGATTGCGCGCCACGCCGTCGCCGCGCAGGCAGAGTTGCAGAGCCGGCAAAGAGCGCTACACCGCCGTGCACGTGCAGCACTGCCGTCGCCGCCGGCTCGCCGTCGATGATGGCCAGAAAGCAGTGGGTATTCTCCCGACTGGTGGAGATTCTTCCCATGTCCAGCAGGAACTCACGAAACTCCGGATGGTCCTCCGACCAGGCATCCGCACCGACGCGACCCCAAAGATCGGCCTCGTCCTGCTTCACGATGCGCACATCAGCAACTGCGGGAACCTCGGGGCAATGCGCGGGCTGATACATCACACTGCTCATCTCGATCGGCTGATAGCTGCGTTTGCAGAGCAGTTGCTGCAGCGCGAGACCGGCTATCGGTGAGACCTCGTGATTTGCGGCAGCGCCGCGCGAGAAGAAGAACTCCTCCAGCGCTTCAAGGTAGGCTTCGTAGCTATCTGAACTTTTGATTCCCAGGCCGAAGGTCTGAGTAAGAGGCGAGTCGAGCCCATCGAAGACCGCAATAGCGCCGTGCGCCATGTCCCAGGCTGTGCTGCTCTCAGGGTTCAGGCGTTTGCGGGTATGGGCGAAATCCAGGCAGGCATGGCCTTCGGCGAGCTCCAGCCGATGGGCAAGGGAAAGATCGGCAAACATGCGTTCCAGCATAGAGGTTCAACGGCAGAAGGGTTACTGTACCGTCTGGACGGTATACTGATTCCGGCATGAGCAAGCGGGACACAATCCTTAAAAGTGCGGAGACGCTGATTCGCAAAGAGGGCTCACAGCAGTTGACTCTCGACCGCGTTGCCGAGAAGGCCCAAGTCAGCAAGGGGGGATTGCTGTATCACTTTCCCTCCAAGGAAGAGCTGGTCGCAGGACTGGTGGCGCGGACCATCGAGTACTTCGATCGTGATCTCGCGACAGCCAAAGGAGAGCTTCCTGACAGACCTGGGCGCAACACGTTGGCCTTTGTTCTGGCATCGCTTGAAGGCCGCTGGGCACAGGATGCGGGCCTCTCTCCAGAGCGTCTGGACGTCTTTGCCTCGGCGATTGCCGCGGCCTCTACGGATATGAAACTCGTGGAGCCCATGCGTGAGGCTTACGCGCGCTGGCAGGCTTTACTGGAGCACGACGGGATTGACCCTGTTACTGCGACAATTGTGCGGCTGGCGGTGGATGGTCTTTGGTTCACCGAGATGTTCGGCTTTGACGATGCCATCTGTACCGGTGAGCGCCGCGCGCAGATCATGACGCGACTGAAAGAGATGTGTTCCTCGGAACCGCAGCCGACATCCAAGCGTAAGAGCAGAAGAGGGAAGGCCTGATGAGAGAGCAGTTCGGCAGTGCCGTTCCAGCCATCGTAAGCGTCGGTAGTCTTGAATTAGACCAGCAGAACGAAGAGATCAGTCAGCAGAGCATCACCCGGCTGGAGCAGCAGTTGTTGTTGACGGCCGAGGCTCTGCTGCGGAAGCAGCATGCCGATGGCTACTGGTGCGGCGACCTCACGGCAGACTCCACACTGGCCTCAGATTATGTGTTGCTGCAGCTATGGCTCTTTCCTCCCGAGGAGGGCGGTGCGTGGACTCCTCCGCATCCGCAGCGCATAGGAAAGCTTGTCCGTTATCTGAAGGCCTGCCAGCTTACCGACGGCGGATGGAATCTCTTCGCCCAGGGCGAAGCCGATGTGAACGCAACCGTGAAGGCCTATACCGCGCTCAAGATCATGGGTGAGGATGTGGACTCCCGGTGCATGCGCGCCGCTCGCGAACGCATTCTGGAGCTTGGCGGGTTGCAGGCATGCAACAGCTACACCAAGATCAACCTGAGCCTCTTCGGTCTGTTCCCGCGTGAGTTTGTTCCGACGGTTCCGGCGGAGATCATGATCGTGCCCGGCAGCTTTCTCTACGAGATGTCGTCGTGGACGCGCACCATCATTGTGCCGCTCTCCATTATTCAGGGGCTGGGGGCCCAGCGTACGGCTCCCTCCGGCATGACGTTGCAGGAGTTGATCTATCCCGGCTCGCCGATCACCATGCCGCGCAGGGATCTCACCTCCGAGCTCTTTCTTCACGCCGACAAGCTGCTCAAACACTGGGAACGCCGCGGTGTGCAGAAGATCCGCGGCCGCGCCATTGCAGCCGCCGAGCGCTGGATGCTGGAGCATCTGCAGCACTCCGAAGGGCTGGGCGCCATCTATCCCTCGATGATGTATGCCATCATGGCCATGGATTCTCTCGGCTATGAGCGCGACCAGCCCGACATGATCGAGGCGATCCGCCACTTCGATGAGCTGTTGCTGGAGCGCGAAGACTCCATCGAGTTTCAGCCCTGCAAATCGCCGGTGTGGGATACCGCCATTGCTGCCTTTGCTCTTGGTGAGACCGGGGAGGTCGACGCTACCGCAATGACGCGCGCCGCGGACTGGCTGCTGAGCAAAGAGGTGCGGCGCAAGGGCGACTGGTCGGCGAAACGTCCGAACCTCCGTCCCAGCGGCTGGGCCTTCGAGTTCGCCAATGATTTCTATCCCGATATCGACGATACGGCGATGGTGCTGCTTGCGCTGCAGCATATCCGCGCCTCCAATCCTGAGCGCCAGGCGCGTGCGGAGCAACGCGCCATCGACTGGCTTCTCGGCATGCAATCGGCAGATGGAGGCTGGGCGGCTTTCGATGTCGATAATGACTGGCAACTGCTGAACAAGGTCCCCTTCGCCGATCACAACGCCATGCTCGACCCCACCTGCGCCGATATCACCGGCCGCGTGCTGGAGGCTTTGAGTAAGCGCGGCCTTGGGCCAAAGCATCCCGCAATTGTTAGGGGAGTGCAGTATCTGCTCAGCTCACAGGAACAGAATGGAAGCTGGTATGGCCGCTGGGGAGTGAACTACGTCTACGGCACCTTCCTGGCGATGCGCGGTCTGATTGCCACCGGAGACGCCCGCGCGCATGGCGCAGTCGAAAAGGCGGCGCGGTGGCTGCTGTCAGTACAGAACGAGGATGGCGGCTGGGGTGAGAGCTGTGTCAGCTACGAGGTCGACCGCTTTGTCGCGGCACAGAGCACACCTACACAAACGGCATGGGCCCTGGTGGGATTGATGGCTTGCGGGAAAACCCGCTCAGCGCAGGTGCAGAAGGGCGTGCAATGGCTGCTTGCGAATCAGCGGGCAGACGGCGACTGGGATGAGGCACTGACGACGGGAACGGGTTTTCCCAATGTCTTCTATCTCAGCTATCACCTCTACCGGATGTATTTTCCGGTATTAGCACTGGCGACCTATCGCAGAGAGCTCACGCGTCCTGCTCTAAGTGTTCAGTTCTGATCCCATGTGTATCGGTTTCTAATTTCTTGATACGCGATGTGATCTATAGATCTTTTTCGAAGAGGTATGAGGTCTTCGTGCGCCGGTAGCCGTCGCGTTCGTAGAAAGCATGTGCCCGTTCTCGAGTAGAACGCGAGGTTAGCATCATCGTCTTCAGGCCCTGCTGTCGCGCCCATTCCTCCGCATAACGGCATAGCAGTGCGCCAACACCTTTGCCACGTGCACTCTCGCTGACTACCAGGCCATCGATGCGGGCTTTTGGTGCAACGTGAAGGTGCATTTCGGTGGAGAGATCGATGTAGCCCGCGATCTGTTCTGCATCGCAGGCGACAAAAACAGCGCGTCCAGGCACCTTTGCCTGGCGTGCGATGCGTTCTGCGATCTCAGTAGGTGTAGCGGAATAGCCCAGCTCGCCTGTGAGTCGGGCTACCTCGGTCGCGTCGTCTTCGCTGACAGGTCGGATCGTGATCATGGCCGAGCCGTTTGCTACTCGGCCTTCCATTTGATGTTGCAGCCGATCGAGAACTTCTGGTTCGGGTCAGGGCGCTTGCCTGCCAGTACCATATCGATCGCCGCCCGCAGGTCCTTGCCGGTTACGGGGAGATCGTTGCCGAAGTCCTTCCGCTGCGGCCGACTGTCGTCCAGTTGACCGCGATAGACCAGCTTCTGGTCGGCATCGAAGAGGAAGAGATCGGGCGTGCAGGCTGCGTCATAGCTGCGGGCGACCTCCTGCGTCTCGTCATAGAGATACGGGAAGGTCCAGCCATTGCGGCTGGCCTGCTCCTTCATGTGTTCGGGGCCGTCCTCGGGGTACTGGCTGACGTCGTTGGCATTAATCGCCACGATGCCGATCTTACCTTGATAGTCTTTGCCGATGCGGCCCAGCTCCGCTTCGACATGTTTGACATAGGGGCAATGCGGACATACGAACATCACCAGCAGGCCCTTGGTATCCAAGGCAACATCATCGCGGCCAACGGCCTTCCCTGTGATGACGTCGGTAAGCTCAAACGGCGGGGCAACCGTGCCCAGCGCCACCATGGTGGACGGAGTTCGGGACATGGGGCGATTTTACGCCGTTTGCTGTGTCGGTTCCGCCAGCAGCCAGCGCTCAATTGCAACGGCCGGCATGGGACGAGCGAAGTAGAAGCCCTGGCCCAGATGGCATCCCATCTCGAGCAGCATGTTCACGTGCTCCGCGGTCTCGATGCCCTCGGCAATTACTTGCAAGCGAAGCTTCTGGCCCAGAGCCACGACGGTTTTGGTAAGCGACAGGCTCTGCGATTCACGGTCCATGTCCGCAACTACGGTGCGATCAATCTTCACGCAGTCGAAGGGGAAGCGATGCAGGTAGCTCAGCGAAGAGTAGCCCGCACCGAAGTCATCCAGATGAATGCGGAACCCGGCATCCTTGAGCTGACGCAGCGCATTCAGGCCGGCAGCCTCTTCGTCCAGGGTGGCCTCGGTGACCTCAAGCTCAAGATCGTCTGCTTTCAGATGGTGACGCTCCACGGCGGCGAGCAGCTCATCAAGCAGAAGTGGATCGTTCAACTGCCGCCCCAGAAGATTGATGGAGACGCGCGTATGCGGTGTCGCAAGCCCGCTTGTCCGCCATGCGGCCAGTTGCCGCAGGGCCTGATCGGCAACCCAGTAGCCTACGGTGCGGACCTCGTTGCTGCGCTCAGCCCAGGAGAGAAAGTCACCGGGCGAGATGGAGCCGACGATCGGGTTCTGCCAGCGCAACAGGGCCTCATATCCCACGACAACGCCGGTCGCGCCTTCCGTCGGCTTCATGTCGATCTTCGGTTGAAAATGAAGTGTCAACTCCCCGCGCTCCAGCGCCCGGGCAAGTCCACCCTTCATCGGGATATGCTCAGTATGGGGAGGATTTTCGTGTTTCATAACGTCCTTCATCGTAGGTCTCGCTAAGGGGCCCAGCAATGCAACTTTCCGGCTATTACCCTCTGGAAGAAGCTCGAAGTCCCATTTTTCAATAGGATGCAGGTACCTGCCAAAATCCGCCAAGCGGTGGAACAACAATTAGAAGGGTTTCCGCAAAAGCAGTTGCAGCAGGCAGCCGAAGAGCTTTCACAACGGTACCGCACGGAGGCACCGACTGCCAGCGCTCATTTGAACACTGATCTGGCTGCTGCGGCCTACCTTGCTGTCCGCTTTCCCGCGACCTTCAGCGCCGTTCGTCGCGCCATGGCGGAGACGGCTGGCATATGTCCGGAGTTTGCTCCGGCAACGCAGCTCGATGCCGGCAGCGGGCCGGGCACGGCTGTATTGACTGCCGGCGACGTGTGGCCATCGCTGCAACAGGCTCTTCTGCTTGAGGGCAGCGGTTCTATTCGCCGGGTCGGGGAATCGATGGTTGCGGAGTCGGGTATCGCGGCAGAGTGGCAGACCGGGGACCTGGCTTCGGTTGCAATCAACCGCCGCTTCGACTTGGTGACCTGCGCATACGTCCTGTCGGAGCTGCCTGCCTCCGCGCAGCGGCTGCTAATTGAGCGCTTATGGTCGGCAACCGCCGGCGTGCTGTTGCTGGTTGAGCCCGGTACTCCTGCCGGATGGCAGCGCATTCTCCAGGCACGGACCGCTTTGCTGCATGCCGGAGCACAGATGCTTGCCCCCTGTCCGCATGCCTTCGCCTGTCCTCTTGTGAGTCCGGATTGGTGTCACTTTGCTGAAAGGGTTGAGCGCAGCCGCATGCACCGCCTGGTAAAGCAGGGGGATGTGCCATGGGAGGACGAAAAATTCCTCTACCTGGCTGTTGGTCGCGAACGCGCGGTTGGGCACGGTTCACGCGTGTTGATGCGTCCGAAGATCCACAACGGTTTGATCTCATTGAAACTATGCAATGCCGATGGATCGATGACCCAGCCTGTAATTCGGAAGCGGGATAGAAGCTACAAGCAGGCTCGCAGGGTGGACTGGGGCGAAACCCTTGATTCAGTGTTGGATAGCGAACAATAGAATCTGATAGATTACTAACTAAGCAATCTAGTACCGCTCCTGCCCTGGTTACCAAAAGTAAAAAAATTCACCGGGTGCTCATCCCTCTTCCATCGCATCAAAGACACTTAGGTTTATCGCTTTATTTGCCTTGTATCTGTCTCGGTTGAAACAGAGACTTGAAGATCGGAGCACGTTCTGTATCCATGAGTAGTAGAGAATGTTCAAACTGCATCGGCGTGACCTTGGAGCGTCGTCCGGCGAGCGGTTTATTTGAAATCATTGCTTCCCTTGTGGGTCTAAAGCCGTGGCGTTGTCGCCGCTGTGGGCGGACACACATGCGGTTCCAATCCAAGTAATCCTCCAGCAAGCAGAGATTGTCTATTCCGTCGCTAGCACAGGTGGTTTGCGATGGTGTGTTTTCTGTTCGTACGCATATGCGTAGCCGAGCAGAGCGCCGTCCTGCCAGGCCTTGCCGCTGATCTCAAGGCCGAAGGGAAGGCCATTGTCATAAAAGCCACCGGGCACTACGACGGCAGGAACGCCGATTCGATTTACCCAGCCGGTGTTGCTGTGCGGTCCCGTGGACGGTTTCCCGTCAGGCTGCGGAGCGATCTCATCGTTCGGCGGCATCTGCAGCGCGGGATAGATCATGCCGTCCAGGTGCAGGCGCTCGAGCGTCTCGTTGTATGTGGCCAATGCCTTTGCCTGCGGATCCCAGAAGATCTCCTTGGCCTTCGGATCATCTTCCAGGCGGCGTTGCGAAGTCGCAGGCGCATTGTTGCGGCTCTGACCTAAGAGAAAGCCCGGTAGCTTCTGACCGGTAGCCTGTTCGAAGGCCGCTGGGGATTTGTATTCGGCGGGTCCAAAGTCTCTCAGAAAGTCTTCAAATCCTTCGGCGCGATAGGGTCCGGTGCTGATGGCACGGAGCAGGGTCTCGAAACTTGCCGGAAGGACGGTGTCGTCCTCCACGATAGTTGCTCCTGCGGCGCGCAGGCCCTCGATGGCTTTCAGAAAAGCAGCTTTTGTTTCCGGCCGAAGTGCGAGGCTGCGTGTAGCGCCTGTCGAGCTGAGTGCGGTGCCCTGGTTGTTGAGGATGAAGCTGGGCACACCGAAGCGTTTGCCCTTCAGCGCATCGACCTTCAGATACTGCGTGAATTGCGGCGGCTCCTTGGCGGCTGAGCCGGCGGTACGATCGTCCAGCTTGTCTTCACCCGCCATGACTTCGAGGGCGATGGCGGCATCGGTGACATTGCGCGCCAGTGGTCCGGTATCGTCCATCAGCCAGTCCAGCGGAGCGATGCCGGCTATGCTGACCAGGCCGCGTGTGGGCAGAAAGCCGACGAGCGAATCGGTCGAGGCAGGATTGCGAATTGAGTTCGAGGTATCGGTACCCTGGCCCAGAACCGCAAGGTTTGTCGCGACTGCTGTCGCGGTTCCACCGGAGGAGCCGCCCGGAGAGTAGCGCACGTTGTAGGCGTTGCCGGTGCGCCCGCCGGCGCTGCTGTTGTTGGTGTCGCTTGCTGCGAAGTCCGGCATGTTGGTGTGGCCAAGAATGACGGCGCCCGCGGATTTGAAGTGCGCCACAATCTGTGCATCGCGCGGCGCAATCAGCTCATGTCCGGGTTGCAGGAAGCCGGTCCATCCATCGCTGGTCACGCGGCCTTCGATGCTCGTGTTGGCTTTGATAACAATGGGAACGCCCCAGAGCGGCTGTGCCTTCAGCTTTGCTGCCAGCGCGGCCGGAGACTTCGCTTCCGCATCTTCCTGATCGGCGCGCTTCAACGCACCTTCGCGGTCGAGCTCAAGGACCGGCTTGTATGTCGGGTTGTACTTTGCAATGCGCGCGAGATACCACTCCGTGACCTGCCGGACGGTATAAGTATGTGCGCGGTAAAGCGTATGCAGCTTCGTGACAGAGACTTCGAGCAGATCGCGGTCCATAGCCGCCGGGTTGGGTGTCGCGGCGACAACGGGCACGCTCAGCAGCGTGCAGAGAAGGACAGTCTTCTGGATGCGCATCGTACGGGTATCTTCGCATGGGATGACAGCGACGGCGGAGCCTTAATTGATTGTGATGAGCCGGAACACACACAAGCGGGATCGGATTTTGCTATTGCCTTTTATGAAGGGATGTTAAGCTGCGGCCATGCCTCAATTGAGAAACTTTCTGCGTATCCTCTGCCTCGTTGTGCCTTTCGCCGGTCTTCTTACCGCTCAAACGCCAGCTCATCCTACATTGCCGGCAACGGGCACTGTGATAGTTGTTGCCTCCGTCGGATCAGATTCGACGCCTACCGTGATTCACGCTTCTGAGCCAAAGTTCAACACGCAGGCCGGTGGTAACTTTGCGCGTGCCATGGTCTACGCCAACCAACATCGCTCCCTGGAGTTGGATGGCAAGACGTCACCTGCTCAGCTCAAAGGAAATTTCCAGGCAATCTATATCCGAATCGGATCAGATGACCCGGAGGTAGTCAGAAACCGCGTGGCGCTCCTTGCGCTGGACCCGGACAAAGAGACTCGTGTCGTGGCGAGGTATTCCAACAACGTGTTTGGTGGGCAGCACAAGCGCAACATCACGCAGATTGCGGTCACCAAAGAAGACGTTGAGGACGGCAAGTTCCTCAAACTTGTGCCGCAAACACCAGTGAAGCCGGGAGAATACGGCATCGCGTTGATGCCGAAGGACGCAATTTTTGTCGGCGACCTTATCTACGATTTCACTATCCCTGAGCCTGCAAAGTAATTCGCAGCCGCCTATTGTTGTTGCTGTGCCTGTTGAAGCTGTGTGAGGTTCACCAGCGGCGGCGATGGCGGCTGTTGAGCTCTCTCCACCAGGATCGACCAATCTTCCGGCACCGGTAGCTCCTGATCGAGCAACGGTGTACCTTCGCTCTGCGTCACGCGGACAGCGACGGTCAGCTCTGAGTTGGCAAGGCCGCGGAAGATTCCATGCGTCGGCGGCACATCAGCATAGTCACGTCCGATAGCTGTGCGGATATGACGATCACCGGCGATGAGCCAGTTGGTGGGATCGAAACCCACCCATCCGAGCTGCGGCACCAGGGCTTCGATCCACGCGTGCGTGGCCGACGCGATCGAGCGGTCATGATCTTCGTTGCCGGGACAGAGATAGCCGGAGACGTAGCGGCAGGGAATTCGCAGCTTCGAACGCACCAGCGCGATCATGATGTGCGCGAAGTCCTGGCATACACCCATGCGATGGTTGATGGCGACGTCGATCGGCGAATCCACCTTGGTGGACTTGGGCTTGTAGTCGAAGTACTTATAGAGCCGCTCATTCAGCTCATGCAGCACTTGCAACGGATCGTCGCGGCGGGTCACTTCCAGGTTTTCGGCAAGCTCGTCCAGAGCCGGTGTCGGCATCGCAAATTCGCTGGGGAAGAGCATCTCCCAGTAGTCGCCTTGCTCGATCAGATAATCGAGCTCCTTCCATGCATCCGGCGCGAGAAATGCAGGCACCTGCGGTATCGGGGCGATCTCCACTAGAGACTCAGCGACAATCACAAGCTGCGTGTGCTGCCCGGGAATATCGAAATGATGGATGTTGTTGGACAGATGATCGCGGTAGCTGAAGACGCGGCAGCGTGGCGTGACCGAGAGCTGGAAGTTAAGGCAGCGCTGGTTAGAGTCTGAACGCGGATGCATCCGCGTCTCCATGATGGACTCGCTTACTGGGTCGCTGTAGAGGAACTTCGTCAGATGGCGGACTGAATAGTACATCGCGTTTCCTTCTTCCGTGCTAGCCGGCCAGGGCGGTTTGAATCGAGTAATCGATGTACAGCTCGTAGATTGCGGAATGGATGTCGCGGCATTCCCGCAGAATGTCCTGCAGGTAACCTACGACATCTCCTCGCAGAATCTCTTCGACGCTGGAGTAGCGCAGGCCTGCCTGCAGGCGGCCCGCAAGCCGCGTGAGGTTTTCAGTGCGTGACTTGCCGCTCTCTCGCTGAATCGCATCCAGTGCGCTGACCAGGCTCTCGATCGAGAAGCGCAGGGAATGCGGGAAGTTCTCATCGAGCAGCAGAAACTCAAGAATGCGTTCGGGTGTGAGATCGGCAGTGTAGACCTTGCAATACGCCTCAAAGGCCGTGGCGCTGCGCAGCAGCCCCATGTACTCGAGGTATTCGTTGCCTTCGGGAATGCGTTCCGGATGCTTCCACAGATCATGGTGATACGCCTCCAACAGCATGGCGGTGGCGGAAGCGCGTTCGATGTAGCGGCCTACCTGGATGAAATGCCATCCCTCGCCATGTGACATGGTGGAGTCGGTCACGCCCTGGAACTGATGGACGGCTTCCATTACGGACTGCAGAAACTCGCCCGGTTCCTGGGCTCCGTTCAGCAGGGCTTCGGCATGCATATCGCTGTGCATCTCAGGCCGCGTGACGGCGAGATAGAGAGAGTTGAGCCGGTGCCACATCTCGGTGGAGATCTGCTCGCGGACATGGCGCGCATTCTCTCGCGCCGCGATGATGCAGGAAAGTACTGAGATGCGATTGGTTATATCGAAGGTAAGGGAGTGCGAAAGCTTGTATGGATCGTCGTCGTCCCATGCCTCTCCCGCCGGGCGGCCGAGAGCCGCCACCATGCGCTGCCAGCGATGATCGGCGCCTGAAGAAGACTCATCGAGCATGAGATTGAGATTCACATCGAGCAGACGTGTGGTGTGCTCAGCGCGCTCGAGATAACGGCTCATCCAGTAGAGACTGTCTGCAACGCGGGATAGCATAATCTCTCCTTAGCTCAACACCCAGGTGTCTTTGCTGCCGCCGCCCTGCGACGAGTTGACGACGAGCGATCCTTTACGCAACGCCACACGTGTCAGGCCGCCGGGGACGATGCTGACCTTATCGCCGTAGAGCACATACGGGCGCAGATCCACGTGGCGCGGCTCGAGCTGATCGTCGAACATACATGGAGCGCGGGAGAAGCTGATCGTCGGTTGGCCGATGTAATTCCGTGGGTCGGCCTCGATGCGCCGTGCGAACTCCTCGCGCTGCGCCGCGGTGGATTGCGGCCCCACCAGCATGCCGTAGCCTCCGCTTTCGCCAACCGCCTTGACGACAAACTTGTCCAGGTTGGCGAGCACATGTTTGCGGTCCTTCTCGCGGGCGCAGAGAAAGGTCTCCACATTCTTCAGCACTGGTTCTTCGCTCAGGTAGTACTTGATGATGTCGGGGACGTAGGCATAGAGCGCCTTATCGTCAGCCACGCCGGTGCCGAAGGCATTTGCGAGGGTTACGTTGCCTGCGCGATAGGCATTGAACAGGCCGGCGACACCGAGGATGGAGTCACCCCGAAAGGCCAGCGGATCGATGAAGTCATCATCCACGCGGCGGTAGATCACATCGACACGGCGCAGACCAGAGGTTGTCCGCATATAGACGACGTTGTCGTGGGTGACGAGGTCGCGGCCTTCCACAAGTTCAATGCCCATCTGGCGCGCGAGGTATGCGTGCTCGTAGTAGGCGGAGTTGAAGACGCCTGGCGTCAGCAGAACGATATTTGGCTCAGGACGGCCTTCAGGCGCCAGTGAACGCAGTGTGCCCAGCAGCAACTGCGTGTACTGCTCGATCGGGCGTACGTTATAGCTGCGGAAGAGCTGCGGGAAGATACGCTTCATCACGCGCCGGTTGGTGAGCATATAGCTCACGCCCGAGGGGACGCGGAGATTGTCTTCCAGAACGACGAACTCCCCATTCTCCAGACGGATGAGGTCGGTGCCGGTGACCGCGATATAGATATTGCGCGGCACCTGCAAGCCCACCATCTGGCGGCGGAACTGCTTGCAGGAGTAGACGACCTCGCGCGGCACAATCCCATCGGCCAGAATGCGTCCCTCGTGGTAGATGTCGCGCAGGAAGAGATTCAGCGCGGTAATGCGCTGCGTCAGGCCGCGTTCCACCGTCGCCCATTCCTGCGCGGTGATCACGCGGGGCAGAAGGTCATAGGGGAAGATGCGCTCGGTGCCTTCCTCACGGCCGTAGACCGTGAAGGTGATGCCCTGGTTCAGAAAGGAAAGATCGGCAGCCTGTTTGCGGCGCTGCAGCTCGGCGTGCGGGAGAGAAGTAAAGTGATTCAGCAATAACTGGTAATGAGGGTGCAGCGCCTCGGGCGAGGCGAACATCTCGTCGTAGGCGTTATCCAGGAGGTAGTTCTGGAGCGCCGTCATCTTGAACTGGCTGGTCTGAAGTGTACCCATCTGGAAACTGTGGTTTGAGTATAGAGGCCGCGGCATCGCAGTCAAACTGCAAATGCCGCGGCCGGCTCACTCCCACCGCAGTTTCAGGAATTTACTGCCGCGCGGCGACCGCGAGCGTCATCTGCGAGCCGCTGTCGACGTGCACGTTCTGTCCGCTGGCGGCCACAGTGCCGGAGTTGGAGGTATCGGCAGAGCCAGAGAGCATCACGCCCGGGATCGCTGTCTGAACGGCTCCGTTTGCTCCAACTGTGCCAGCGCCGGAGACCTGACCGGCCGTTGAGCCCACGGTCTCTCCGGCTCTATTAGCCGCGCCGCCGACTGTATTCGTTGCGCCGCCTACTGTCTGGCCGGTGCGATTCACGGTGTCCGTTGTGGCCCCGCGCACTCCGCCCACGGTATTGCCGACCACACCGCCTGCCGAGGGCGCAGCTCCACCGCCACCCGAAGGATCAGGCGCCGGTGCAGGCGCTGCCATGCCGGGATCAGCATTGCCGCCGGTCTGGCTCATCTGGTACTGAGACATCAGGGATGGTTTCAGATCGCGCACGACGGCATAGATGGGGATCGTGTTGCCTTCTTTGGTTTTGGCCTGATCGAAGAGGAATGTCACAGAACCTGTACCCGCCTGCTTGGTGTAGGCGGCGGCATCAGTAACATGGCCGATCAAGGTCGTACCCTTGGGGAGGGTGGTGCCGTTGTTCAAGACGGCGGCCGATTTGGTGACAGCCGTCACCTGGTCGCCCTGCTTCGCTTTCTTGGAATCGAGGCTCGACTTCAGTTCCGCATCAAGGTTCGTGGCCTGAACGGCCTGGGCCGTAGTATTGTTGCCGCTCTGTGCACCCTGCACCTGGGTCTGTGTGCCCTGTTGCACCTGGGTGCTGGTGCCTTGGCTTCCTACGCTATTCGGCGCGGTCTGTTGTGCGACAGCAACTGCCGAAACGAGGAAAAGGGCCGGGAGAATCCTGGAAGACATAGTTCACCTCCAGTGTCATCAGACACAAGCTCATCAGGCCGGTGTTGCCTGCGATGCTTTCTTTTTCAGAATCTGCATCTTATGTCATGAAACGTCATGGCTCTTCGATCCTTCCAGGGATTTACCCGTGTTGCGTGCCTGTCGTTGTTGCTGCCGTTCCTGGGCGCAACTACGGCAAATGCTTACAGTGTGTTGTCGCATGAGGAAGTGATCGACATGGCATGGACACCCTATCTGGTCCCCCTGCTGCAGGCCCGCTACCCCGGGCTGACAGCCGATCAACTGCGGGAAGCACACTCCTATGCCTACGGAGGCTGTTTAATCCAGGATCTTGGCTATTACCCATTTGGGAACAAGTTCTATTCGGATATGCTGCACTACGTTCGGACAGGAGCTTTTGTCGAAGCCTTGTTGCACGATGCCGGTAACGCTGATGAGCTGGCTTTTGCTCTCGGAGCGCTGGCGCACTATACGGCCGATGCTATGGGCCATCCTTACATCAACCGGCTGACCGCGGAAGAAAATCCAAAGCTGAAGAAGAAGTACGGAGATGTTGTGACTTACGAACAGGCCAAGGTCGCGCATGTTCGCACGGAGTTTGGTTTCGACGTCGTAGAGGTTGCGCATGGTCGTTACTCCCAGGAAAACTACCGCGACTTCATCGGCTTTCAGGTTGCGAAGCCACTGCTCGATCGCGCCTTTGAAGAGACCTATGGCATGAAGCTCAAGGATCTACTGCACGATGAAGACCACGCCATCACCACCTATCGCAGTGCGGTCTCCGAGCTGATCCCAAAGATGACGGCCGTCGCCGTGACCGCCTATGCGAAGCAGATTGAGAAAGAGAATCCCGGCTTCAACAAACGCAAGTTCGTCTATCGGCTTCGGCGCACGGAGTTTGAAAAGTCGTGGGGGAGCAATTACTCGAAACCGAGCTTTGGAACTCGTTTTCTGGCTTTTCTGGTGAAGCTGCTGCCGAAGATCGGTCCTCTGAAGGTGTTGAAGCCAAAGATTCCCAATGCGGCGCAGCAGGACGGCTATATCAAAAGCGTGAATCAGACCGTCGATCGTTATGACGAGTATCTGAAGCAACTTGCATCCAGCAATGGAAAGGCCGATACGGCAGAGATCTCTACGGCTGCACTGGCGTTGGGCGGCGCGAATCTCGACACCGGCGATCTGATCCGGTTCGGGCAATATCGTCTATCCGATCAGACCCATGAGCGACTGTTGCACGAATATCTGAAACCGAATGCCGAGCCCGTGCCCCCGGACGTTCTGGAACATCTGGTGCATTTCTATGCCGATGCTCCTGCCGGCGAGAACCATGTGCCGCAAAAGGATATCGACCGCATTCACCTGCAGCTTACCGATCTGCGGCAGCGGGTGGCTGCTGGGTACGCTAAGGTATCGAATTGATTTCCCATAATCACGCGACGCGTGCAGATTGCGTCCAACAAAAGTAAGGTTGAATAGCTATGGTCCTCCTTCGCCGTATGTTGGCAGTGGCTGCGCTGGCGTCTTCCCTGAGCTTGAGCGCGCAGATGTTGTCCCGTCCGGGATGGGCGGGCTCGGGTATGTCGTCCGATCCATGGTGGCAGCACGCTGTCATCTATGAGATCTATCCACGCAGCTTCCAGGATTCGAACGGCGACGGCATTGGTGATCTGAAGGGGATTACGCAGCGGCTGGATTATCTGCAGTCACTCGGCGTCGACGCCATCTGGCTTACGCCCATCTATCCCTCGCCCCAAGTGGACTTCGGCTATGACATATCTGACTACACGGCCATTGATCCGCAGTACGGCACGATGGAGGACTTCGACAACCTGGTGCAAGAGGCGAGCCGCCGCAACATCCGCGTGCTGATGGACCTGGTGCTTAACCACACCTCCGATAAGCACGCGTGGTTTGTGGAATCGGCATCGAGCAAGGCCAATCCCAAACGCGACTGGTACGTATGGCGCGACGGTAAAGGCGCGGGGGCTGACGGCAAGCCCGCACCGCCGAACAACTGGCAAAGTCTCTTCGGCCACTCAGCCTGGCAGTACGACGAGAAGACCGGGCAGTTCTATTACCACTGCTTCTATCCGCAACAGCCTGACCTGAACTGGCGTAACGCGGCAGTGAGGCAGGCGATGTTCGACGTGGCGCGCTTCTGGCTTAACCGTGGTGTCGCCGGCTTCCGGCTCGATGCCATCGATACCTTGCTCGAAGATCCGTCGCTGGCCGATGCGAAGGAGTCTCCGGGCAAGAATGCCTTCGGAGACCCCAACGTCGACCACTCGCCGCAGATGGGGTTGCCGGAGATACACGGCATCCTGCGGGAGTTGCGCGCCGTGATCAACAATGCACCGGGGCAGCGTCTTCTGGTCGGTGAGATCTACACGAAGAGTGCCGCCGAACTCGCCAGTTGGTATGGCGCAAAGAACGATGAGCTGCACCTGCCCATGGATACAGGTGTGGGCTTCACTAACAAGCTGGATGCAGCAGCCTTCCGCGAGAAGCTGGAGACGGCACAGACACAGCTCCACGGCAACCCGCCTCTGCTGGTCTTCGATAATCATGACAATCCACGCAGTTGGGATCGCTATGGCGACGGTCAGCACAACAAAGAGATAGCGCGTGTGCTGGCGACGATTCTGCTAACGTCGCGCTCAGCGTCGCTGCTGTATTACGGGCAGGAGCTGGGCATGGCCACGGCGACACCGGAACGCAAAGAGGATGTAAAAGATCCGATCGGCGTTCTCGGCTGGCCAAAAGAGAAAGGCCGCGATGGCGAGCGGACGCCGATGCAATGGGACGGCGGAGCAGAGGCCGGCTTCAGCAAAGCGGCAAAGACCTGGCTGCCGATTCCGACTTCGTCGATGACGGTGAATGTCGAGGCCGAACAGAAGGACGATCAGTCGGTGCTGAAGTGGTACGAGCAGTTGATTGCGCTACGACGCAGCCGGCGCGCCATGCGCGAAGGCCAGCAGATCCTCTTGAACCACGATGCAGACAACGCGCTCGTCTGGGTCCGCAAGCATCAGGGAGTAACAGCCACCTCACCGGCAGTCATAGTAGCCTGCAATTTCTCTGATAAACCGGTGACGCTGCATCTCAAGAGCGAGATCACGAAGCTCGGTCTCCGCGGCCAATTCCTGCGCAGCCTGATGCGCAGCGACTACGGCATGGGACCAATGAACCTCGATGCCGTGAAGCTGGAGCCGTTCGGCGTGTATATCGGGGAAATCCATTACTAGTTGAATTGTTGAATAGTTGAATAGTGATGCTGCGGTGAGGCGAGGTCTTATAGCTCGCCCAGAACTACTATTCAACAATTCAACTATTCAACCTGCTGCAGGCGCTCCATTCAACTTGCCGTAGGCATCGTACACCCTCTCGAATACCGCATCCCAACTGCAATGCAAGGCATACTCGCGTGCTGCAAGGCGCATGCGGGCCAGGGTCGTGGGTTCGCGGAGAAGACGTTCGATGGCATCGGGGAAGCCTTCGTCGGTGGCGATGTAGCCGGTCTCGTCGTTACGCACTATGTACTTGGGCCCGCCGTCCGGTGTGACGACAGCGGGTACTCCGCTGGCAAGTGCTTCCAGCACGACATTACCGAAGGTGTCGGTATGCGATGGAAAGACCATTACATCCATGTTGGCGTAGGCGGTGGCAAGCGCTGCGCCCTTCAGGACGCCGGGAAACTCAGCGCGGGGCAGCGCGGCTTTGAGCAGAGCGTCTTCTGAGCCATGACCGATGACCAGGAAGCGGAAGTTGGTGATGCCGCGTGATTCCAGGGATCGCTGAATCACGGGCAGAAGCGCGACGTTCTTTTCAACCGAGAGCCGGCCAACGAAGCCGAGGACAAACTCCTTGTCGTCCATCGGACGGGTGCGATATGCGGGAGAGAAGGTCGCGGTCTCCACACCGCGCTGCATCAGGTGGCAGGGCTTGCCGGTGGCATTGGTCAGCAGCGTGCACAGCTCATCGTTCGGTGCAAAGAGTACTTTGGCCAGGCGATAGAACCGGGCCGTGGCGTTCAAGGTTGCGTCTTGTACCGTACGTTCGGTCGCTTCTTTGGCGCGGGGAGAGAAGAATCGCGTTAGCCATTCGGCGCGGCGGGCGGCGTACTCGTGCACGTTGGTGTGCCAGCTTGCGGCCAGCGGAATTCCCATCCGCCAGGCGAAGATGGCGCCCAGGATGCCCTGTTCGCTGGGGCCGGTGATATGGATGATGTCTGGCCGGAAGGCCTCCAGCCGCAGCCGCACCATGCGCATGTGGCGCAGGAAGAGGGTATCGAAGGCCAGGTCGCGTTCCATGGGAACGGAAGCGAAGCTGCGCCGCAGCTCCAGCGTCTGCACGCTGCCGTGCTCTTCAAAAACGGTCTCTCGCGATCCGGCACGGACGCAGAGGAAAGGGAGCTGGTGACGTTCGGCAAAGGCCTGGAAGTTGCGGCTGGTATGGGCGACGCCATTGACTTCATGAAAAGAGTCCGGAAAGTAGGCGACGCGCTGCCTCATGCAAGCTAGCGTAACAGTGCTCCGTCTATGCTGTGTGTAGCCTGCATGATCACGGAATCTTCAGCGCCACCCTCCACCACGCTTCACGGCGCCCTGGTGGATATTCTCCGCAACCCCGGCCAGCACCTCCTTCGCGAATGGAACTGGAAGGCTGCCCTCTTCAGTGCTGCGCTACGTGCACCCATCTTCTTTATCTCTGACCATCACGCCGCCGCCGGTCAGGCGCTCGGCGCCATGCTGACCGAAGCTGTATTTGCCGCTGGATTAGGCGGTTTTCTTGGCTCCATCATCCAACGCCTTCGCGATGCCCGCCCACTCTGGGCCACGGCGTTGATCATGCTGGTGGCGATTCCCGCGGCGCTCGTCGGCGTGCAGTATGTAGTGCATACCTGGGTCTCACCCCAGAAGATCCGCGGCAGCCTGGTCGCCAGTTTTTTGCTGGCCGCGTTGTCGACAGGATTCAACTGGTTCGCGATGGAAGAGGGAGCAATCCTCACGGACGGCCAGGCTGATTCGCTCGGAGCGGACCTGCAGCACATTCCGCTGATTATTTACCGGTTTTTAATGGCGGGGCCGAGGGCGTTATTTGGAAGAGGGTTGAATCGTTCCGTTGTTGAATAGTTGAATAGTGCTCAGAATAGAGTTCACTCTTTCTCATCTGGCGACGGGAGAGTTATGGGAAAACCAAGTCTTACCCTGAAACGCACATTGAAGTTTCGTTCTCAGCGCTGGAGACGGCGGCAGGTTATTTGGGTCTCTCTGCTGCTCGGATTCATCTGGTTGGTCAGCCTCGGAGCAAAGCATCATAGCTTCCTTCAAGGAGTGATGCTTTTCAATATCCTGGTTATGAGTCTGGTTTTCACAACCGGCTGGAAGCGCCGGGAGTTTGGTAACGAATCTGGACGATCGGGCGATCTATCAGTTCAGCCAGCGATGGGACGAACTCAAGGAAGCCGAGCGAGAATTGCTGCTGAACGACTATCGCGTGGGTTCGTATATGTTCACGCCGGCGTCTGATGAGTCACGCGAGATCTTGCGTCTCCAGACCATGGAGCGCTCCTGGAAGATCCTTCAGATGACATTGTTTGTCGTGCTGATCGTCTATCTGACGGCATGGGTTCTATTACCCGGCCGGCCAGATGTCACCTCGAACCCTCGCCTTCTCCTCGACCCTGTCGTGTGGTTCGTTGGTCTCGTCTCTTTTTGCATCGTGCTGCCAGGCGCTCTCTGGATGTGGACGGAATCGGATTGGGAACCTGAGGTTCTGCCGGAGCTGCAACCGGTGGAGAGCAGCTAACCGAGTTGCGAGTCCTATGGAAAGTGGTGGGAGCAGCGGGATGAAGCCGACGGGTCCCACCAGTTTGAGCTTCGCTCGAATAGTTCACCCCAGCAAAGCAAGTTCGCGGGGGACCCGAATATCCCACATATGCTTCGCATATATGGGGCACCCAGAGTATGGGCTCGACCGAACTTGTCGATGCACCCAACTAGCAACCAGGAACCAGCAACCAGCAACTGCTTTTCACCCGCGGGTCTTCGCAATATCCGGGCCGACAAAGTCTTCCACGCTAGGCGGAGTTGCCAGTTCGGCTTGCGGTTGTAGATGGTTCTTCGTCAGGCCGTCGACCAGAAGGCGGAACGCTTCTTCCGGTGTGTCGGCAAACTGGAAGAGATCGCGGTCTTTGACGGCGATGGCGCCCTTGTCTACCAGCACATCGAGATTGATGACCTGCGACCAGTATTCGCGTCCGTAGATCACGACCGTGATTTGTTTAGCCAGCTTGCGGGTCTGGGCCAGGGTCAGGAGCTCGAACATCTCGTCCAGCGTTCCAAAGCCTCCGGGAAAGACCACCAGCGCCTTTGCCAGGTAGGCAAACCAGTACTTACGCATGAAGAAGTAGTGGAACTGGAAGTTGAGCTCCGGGGTGATCCAGGGGTTCGGCAGCTGTTCGAAGGGAAGCGCGATGTTCAGGCCGATGGTCTTGGCTCCGGCCTCGGTGGCGCCGCGGTTCGCGGCCTCCATAATGCCGGGACCTCCGCCGGAGGTGACGACGAAGCGGTTGCGGCGGCCGGGGAGCTTCATCGCCCAGGTAGCCATCATGTGCGCCAGTGTGCGCGCGTCTTCGTAATAGCGAGCCATCTCAATGGCGGCTTCGGTGCGCTTCTTCTTCAGTTCGCTGGTCTCTTCGCCGTCGAAGTCCGGCTGTTCTTCTTCCGGTGCAAGCTTCGCCGAACCAGTGTTCTCGAGCAGCCGCATCTGATCTTCGGCGGCGTCCATACCAATAAAGCGGGCAGAGCCGAAGAAGACGACCGTGTCCTGGACACGCTCCTTACGGAAGCGCGCAAGAGGCTCAGAGTACTCTGCCAGAATGCGGAAGATGCGTCCATCGGGGGAGTTGATGAAGTGCTCGTCCTCGTAGGCGAGGGGAGCGTGCTGGAGGGGATCCGGAACCGGATGCTGCGGGTGACTCATAGGAATAAAGAGTAATGGAATAAATGAATGATTGAATAATTGAACAACGGCCACCGGGTTAGGTCGGGCATCATTCAATCATTCATTTATTCCATTATTCAATCGCGCTTAGCCGCGGTAGTCGCGATATTGGATCACTTCGCTGATGCCGATCCAGATATCCAGCAGGCCCAAGCCCGAGATCAGGCCCTTGATGGCGCCATTCCGTAGAATGGCGCCGATGGCGGGATAGGCATTGAAGAGATTGTTGTGGTCCCAGACGCGGGCCCACCACGGAAGCACCGTCACCAGCACACCCAGGTAGACACAGAACAACACCAGGATGAACAGCGAAATGCGTTGCAGCCAGACGGGGGCCGGACGATCGTGGTGCTGTCTTTCCTCGTGTGCTGCTTCCGGCTGTACTGCCATCAAATCTCCGAGACTAGCTCTTAGACGTAAGCCTACTACTCCACGTTTTGGTTGCGGCGTGGCCGGCGATTGGCCTGCAATACCTTCTTGCGCAGGCGCAGGCTCTTCGGCGTCACTTCCACCAGCTCGTCATCAGCGATGAACTCGATGCACTGTTCCAGGGTGAGCTGCTTGTAGGGCACCAGGCGCAGGGCTTCATCGGCCGAGCTGGCGCGCATGTTGGTCAGCTTCTTTTCGCGGACGCAGTTTACGTCGAGGTCGTTGTCGCGCGAGTGCTCGCCGACCACCATGCCCTCGTAGACCTCGACACCGTCGCCGACGAAGAGAACGCCGCGGTCCTGCAGGCCATTCAATGCGTAGGTAGTGGTGGTGCCTGCACGGTCGCTGATCAGGGCTCCGCTCGGACGCTGCGGAATCTCGCCCTGGTAGTTGGTGTAGCCGTCGAAGATGGAGTTCATCACGATGGTGCCGCGCGTTTCGGTCAGCATCTCCGAGCGCAGGCCGATCAGGCCGCGGCTGGGAACTTTGAACTCCATGCGCACACGGCCCTGGCCGTGCATCTTCACCATCTCGCCCTTTCTGGGCCCAAGCTTCTGGATGACGGTTCCGGCAAACTCTTCCGGAACGTCAATGGTCACGTACTCCACCGGCTCCATCAGGGCGCCATCGATGCGCTTGGTGACGATCTCGGGACGGCCGACCATCAGTTCGTAGCCTTCGCGGCGCATCATTTCAATCAGTACGGCGAGCTGCAGTTCACCGCGGCCCAGCACCTTGAAGCTGTCCGGTGAGTCGGTCTCTTCCACGCGGATGGAGACGTTGGTCAGCAGCTCGCGATCGAGACGGTCGCGCAGGTTACGGCTGGTGACGTACTGGCCTTCGCGCCCGGAGAAGGGCGAGTTGTTGACCGAAAACTGGATGGCGATGGTCGGCTCATCGATGGTGATCTTCGGCAGCGGCTGCGGATTGTCAACACCGGTGATGCTCTCGCCGATGGTGATGCCGGCGACGCCGGCGATGGCGACGATGTCACCGATCTGGGTCTGCTCGATGTCGGTCCGCTTCAGGCCGGCAAAGCTGAACAGCTTGGTGATCTTGGTCTTTTGCAGTGTTCCGTCCAGCTTGGCAACGTTCACTTCATCACCGGTCTTCAGATTGCCGTTGAAGACGCGTGCGATGGCCAGGCGGCCGAGATAGTCGGAGTAGTCGAGATTCGTGACCAGGATCTGGAGGGCGCCTTCGTGATCGCCGACAGCCGGCGGAATCTTCGCGAGGACGGTGTCGAACAGAGGCTTCAGATCGGTGCCGGGCTGGGCCAGGTCCATGGTGGCGGTGCCGGCCTTGCCGTTGGTGTAGACCACGGGGAACTCGAGCTGGCTCTCGTCGGCGTCCAGATCGATGAACAGGTCATAGACCTCGTTCAGGACTTCCTGAGGACGGGCATCGGGACGATCGATCTTGTTGATAACAAGGATCGGAGGCAGGCCGGCTTCAAGGGCCTTGGAGAGTACGTAGCGGGTCTGCGGCAGGGGACCTTCGCTGGCGTCGACCAGCAGGACGACACCGTCCACCATCTTCAGGGCGCGCTCCACCTCGCCGCCGAAGTCGGCGTGACCGGGGGTGTCGACGATGTTGATCTTGGAGTCGCCATAGTGGACGGCGGTGTTCTTGGCCAGAATGGTGATGCCGCGCTCTTTTTCGAGCTCGTTAGAGTCCATCACGCGCTCGGCCACGGCCTCGTTCGCGCGGAAGGTGCCGCTCTGGCGCAGCAGCGCGTCAACCAGTGTGGTCTTGCCGTGGTCGACGTGGGCGATGATGGCGATATTCCGAATAGGCGTAGTGGCGTTGCTCACGGGAAGTGGATCCTGTTCTGAAAACTTGAGTTTTGCGGGGAACCGGCAGGAATCTGCCGCCTCCAACAGTTTACCAGCACGGGCTGGCGGCGGGCCGCCGGGAAGGCTAATCTTTCCCTATCGACCCTATGGAGCCACGTTTTACAGCAGACCCTCGCTCTGTCCCCGGCGACTTTTATGTCATCCAGAACGAGTGCATGGGCTGCGGTATTCCCCAGAAGATCGCCCCGGAGCTGGTGAACTGGGTCGAAAGCTCTCCGCCGCACTGCGGCTGGGTGCGCCAGCCGGCCACGAGGAAGGCGCTGAAACGGGCGATCGAGATCCTGAAGCAGCAGGACTTCGGCTGTCACCGGTATGCCGGGAGGGACCAGCGGGTACTCCAGAGCATCCCAGAGTGCGGAAGAGACATATTCGATAGCCCCTATGCCCCGCCCATCGCGTTGCGATGGGTGGGGCACCCAGAGTATGGGTTGATTGGAGAGCCTAGGCACAACTAGCAACCAGGAACTAGCAACCAGCAACTGCCTTACCGCGGTGGCGGCAAATCCTTCCCCAGGTTCTTCGTCCGGTCGTCCTTGAAATCGGTACCGAAGTGGGGCTCGTCCTTGGTGCCATTGATCTTTACCGGAATCTCTGCCCCGGCGCCATGTTTTTTGAAGAATGGGTCAGCAGGCTTCAGCAGCCATCCTTTCCATCCCGTCACCATCTGGCTTATCCGGGCCTTGGTGCGGACCTTGCCGACGAAGTCGAAGGTGTTGCCGTCGGTTGAGTACTCACCGAGCATCAGCACCTGGGCGCCCGGTATGTCATAGCGCAGAGAGGGGACGTTGATGATGCCGTTCTTAAGCTGGAAGCTCCCGCGCATGTCACTGGGGATATCGAAGGTTGCGGTGTCCAGCGCATTGGCTTCTTTGGGGCGGCCCTGTGCGCGCATGCTCAATGCGTCGATCTTCTCCTGAATCTTGTCGTTGGTGAAATGGGCGCTGCGGATCTCAAAGGTGCCGTCGCTCAGCTCGATCTTCTTCGCCACTGCAACATCCCCCGGAGGAATATGCAGTTTGGTCTTCATCTTGAAGCCGCCAGTCATCAGCGGAGGAGTGGTTTTGACTCCCAGGCGCAGCATGTCTTCGATGCGAGCCTTCGGCATTACGACATCAAGGCGGATGTCTTTGCCTTTGGGGTTTTTGTTGTTGATTACGTGGCCGACGCAGACGAAGTAGCTCTTCAAAAGCCACGCCTCGACCGGCTGCAGCAGGACATCTCCATTGGTGCCGTCGATGATGGCGTGATATTTCGTGTGCAGAGGCACGGGATGTTCACTGACGTCCAGACGAAAGTCCGGTGTGTCGGTTTCGCCGTCGGCAACGATATCGTCCAGCGTTCCGCCGAAGCTGCCTTTCGACGAGAGAATTCCGGCGATACCCTTTGTCGTACTCAAGTCGGCATTGGAGAACTCGTAGGTTCCGTCCAGCGGCGTGTCGCCGGGAACGAAGATGTTCCAGGGGCCAAAGTGACCCTTGGAGGCGATGTTACCCAGGGGCTTGGGATTGACCAGTGTCGCGGTGTAAACGAATGGGCGCTTCGCGCCGACGTCAACTAAAACTACATGTGCAATATCCCATTCAAGCGGCTCCTTGTTTTCCTTGTGCGTCTCCATCACCAGGTCGGCATGATCGACGATGATGCGGTCGACCACGATGGACTCCTTCGGCGGCTTCTTCGGTTCCGGCGGCGTTATCTTACGGTCTTCTTTGGGTGGCTTGCGGAGATGCAGGCCGGTGACGTGGACCTCTCCGACATGCATGGGTGATTTGCGCAGATTGGCTAGCGTGCTGCGGAAGTAGAACTCGTCGACGACCAGCATCGGTTCTTCACGCCGCTGCCCCTGCGCATTCACTTCTGTCAGATACATGATGCGCAGGCCCTTGCCTTCCACCCCAAGACCTTTGGCGACGGTGACGTGGAACTCATCCAGCTCGACCGGCGATTGGAAGTGAGCGGAGAGCGTGTCGATGATGCGCTGGCGCATCAAGGGTTCAGCGTGGCGGGCAAGCCACCATGTGGCGCTGCCTAAGATCAGCAGCCCGAGGCTCGCAGCCATACCGACCCATTTCAGCCAGCGAAAGCGGCGTTTGGGGCGGGAAGGATGTGGAGTGGATTCGGAGGCGGGGGAACCGCTGGCAAGCTCGCGTTCTTCATCGTTCACTGCAATGCCTTTCCTGCACGTCGTGCTGGCTTTTGAGATGCCGCATGGCGGGGATGTGCTGCCAAAGAAGTGTGCGGTTGGGAACATTCGAATGGATTGCGTCGTCTAACCATATTGGGTGATACATGCGCCACTCTCTGTTGGGTTTGCTGTGGGTGTCCTGCCTGGTTCCGGTAGCTGTCGCGCAACAGGCCGTTGCTGGGCCTGAGATGCAACTCGGCCCTATGCGTGTGATAACGACAGAGACGGCTACAACACCGCAGATGCTGCAGCAGTGGCTGGCGAGTGGAGATCCACGATTGATCGCCTGGGCAGCATACTTCGCCGAAAAGACGCAGGATCATCCGTCGATGGACACGATGGAGAGGATGGTGAGGGAACAGCTGGTTTCACCAAGTCCAGGGCAACCGTATTCGATGTATGGATACGATCCATCGCGACTGGCGATATCAGCGATGCTGGACGCGTTGATTCAGGGAGGGAGGCCTGTTTCTCCGGGAACGATTCGAGCAATCGAGGAGGATTTCCCGACTCATGCGGCTCTGCTGGCACATCAACTTCCCCTGGAAGAATCGCGGGAGTTATTGCGGGGCTGGTTCTCCTCTGAAAGAGGAGACTGGAAAGCTCAGATGTTGGCAAGGCTCGCGGCAATGATGCTGGCCGCACAGCCCGATCCGACACTGGTCGGTCCCATCGTTGCAAAGTCTGAGGAACACCTCACGATCTATCTTGTTGCAACGAACAACAGTGGTTTTGGTCTGGGAGGCAGCGTTACGTGTGGCGATTCCATCGGAGTGCCTTATCCGGTTGGCTGGCCCTATGTGTACACCTACGAGCTGTCAGAGAATGATAGTTCGGCGCACGGAGAGCTGATCCGTGTGGATGACGATGTCATCGGTTACAAGCGCTATGTCGCAACGCAGGGACATGGTTCGTGCTATTTCGTGCAGCCATTGAATGCCATAACGCGTCATCGTCTGATCGCGCATTTCTTGGAAATTTCGGCGCAGGAGATGCCTTGGCATCCGGAGGAGAGGGCCAAGATTGTGTGGCAAGGTCAAGCGGCATACAGCCGACAGTTGGGGCGTGCGGTTGAGGCGGAACAGAAGAAACTTCGACAAACCGTCTTTCAGCTCCGGGAACGGGGTTTGTTGAGAGCCGATCAACAAGTGATGCCGAAGTTTAGCCTTGATGTGAAATGCATGATCAAGTCCTGTCCGCTCATACAGTAGCCACACCTGCGAAAATAGAAGAGGAATGTTGCAACTCGCTGCTGCCGGAAAACGATTCGGCCCCAAATTGCTCTTCGACGAAGCCAACTGGCTGATCACCGCCCATGAACGCACTGGGCTGGTCGGTGGCAATGGCACCGGCAAATCCACCCTGTTGAAGACCCTGGCCGGCCTCGAGACCCTCGACTACGGTGCGCTGCACCGCACCAAGGGTATGACCCTGGGCTATCTGCCGCAGGACGGTCTCAATCTCACCGGCCGGACCGTCTTCAACGAGTGCCTCACCGTCTTTCAATCCCAGCGCGAGATGGAGCGGGAGCTCGAGAAGCTCACCCATGCCATGTCGGAGCTGGATCCCAACTCATCCGAATACACCGAGGTTGCTGAGCGTTTCTCGGAGATCAATGACCTCTTCCACGCCCACGACGGCTATGCCCTCGATGCTCAGGTAGGCAGCGTTCTCGGAGGTCTGGGTTTCAGCAAAGAAGACTGGGGCCGGGACACCAGCGAGTTCTCTGGCGGCTGGCAGATGCGTATCGCCCTGGCCAAGCTGCTCCTGCAAAAGCCGTCATTGCTGCTGCTGGACGAGCCTACGAACCACCTGGATCTCGAATCACGCAACTGGCTCGAAGGCTATCTGAAGGGCTATCCGCACGGCTTCATCCTTATCTCGCACGACCGCTACTTTCTCGATGTCACTGTCGAGAAGATTGCGGAGGTCTGGAACAAGCGGCTGCACTTCTACACCGGCGGCTATGAGAAGTACGTCACGCAGAAACAGGAGCGCAAACAGCAGCTTCTGTCGGCGTACAAGAACCAGCGCGACCACATTGAGCAGCTCGAGGCTTTCATCGGCCGCTTCCGCTACCAGGCCACTAAGGCCAAGCAGGTGCAGTCGCGTATCAAGGAGCTCGAAAAGATCGAGCGCATCGAGATCCCCGAAGAGGAGTCCACCATCCACTTCACCTTCCCTCAGCCGCCGGCCAGCGGGCGCACCGTTCTGGAAGCGAAGGGGATCGATAAGTCCTACGGCCCCAAACAGGTTCTGGAGAACGTAAGCTTCACCATCGACCGCGGCGACCGTATCGCGCTGGTAGGCGCAAACGGAGCAGGCAAATCCACGCTGATCCGTCTGCTCTCACAGCTTGAGCCGCCCACCTCCGGTGAGATCAAGTTGGGCCACAACGTGGCCGCAGACTACTTCGCGCAGGACCAGTACAAGGTGCTCGATCCGCAGGCCAAGATGCTGGACGATATCTCGTCTGCCGCACCAAAGGTTCCCGAAGTCGAGCTGCGCGGGCTGCTGGGCTGCTTCCTCTTCTCCGGGGACGACGTCTTCAAGCAGCTCGGCGTGCTCTCCGGCGGCGAGCGCAACCGCTACGCCCTGGCCAAGATGCTGGTTTCTCCGGCGAACTTCCTGCTGATGGACGAGCCCACCAACCACCTCGACCTGCGCGCCAATGATGTGCTGCTGGAGGCGATCCGCAACTTCACCGGAACCGTGGTCTTCGTCTCGCACGACCGCTATTTCATCGACGGCATGGCGACGAAGGTCTTCGAAGTGGAGGGCGGCCACGTCCACGTCTATCCCGGAAACTATGAAGACTATCTGCGGACGAAAGAAGGACAGGCCGCTCCCGCAGAGGCCGAGACGCCGAAGGTGTCTCAGCCGCGTGAGACAAAGAACGGCAACGAGCCCGGGGGCGTACCCCAGACCTCGCAAGTGGTTCAGCCTGCGGGCGCCAGGCGCCTGAACCCCATCAAACTGCGTCAACTGGAAGACCGTCTGGGCTCCCTTGAAGAAGAGATTCCGCGCACCGAATCGGCGATAGCGACCACCGAACAGGCCCTCTGCAACTTCGTCTCTGCGGATGAGACACAGCGGCAGACCGAGCTGCTATCGCAGCTCCGCGATCAACTACAGTCGCTCATGCAAGAATGGGAAGAGCTCTCGCTCACCCTTGAATCACAGGCATAAGTATGGCTTCGTTGTGGCAACCGAAGAACTGGAGCGAACGTCTGGCCGAGTTAGAGGCACAGACGGGCGATCTGAAAGAGGCGCCGTTACGGCGCGATGTGCGCTCGCTGGGCAAGCTGCTGGGCGATGTCCTTCGCGAACAGGTCGGCGAAGAACTGTTCCAACTGGTGGAGACGCTGCGCCTCTCCGCCATTGAGCGCCGGGACGCGGATGCAAAGGGCGATGCAGCCAGGGCTAACAGCAATCTGCAGCAGACCATCCTTAGCATTCACAGTCTGGATGAGAAGCAGGCCTACCAGTTGGCGCGCGCATTTGCGTTCTACTTCGAGCTCATCAACCTGGCGGAGACGAACCATCGCAAACGCCGCCGTGTGGCGCACGAGCTGAATCCTTCTACGATCCCGCAGCGCGGATCGCTGCGCGGCACGCTACGCCGTATGAAGCAGGTGGGCTATACCGCCGAACAGGCATACGGCCTTCTGGGCAAGTTGCGCGTGACCCCGGTATTCACCGCGCATCCCACTGAGGTGGCGCGCCGCCTGGTGATGTTCAAACAGCGCCGAATCAGCTACATCCTCTGGCGGCTGGACCGTATCCCCACCGCGCCTGAGCGTCTTGAGGCCTTGGAGCGAGAGCTCATGGCTGAGATTAGTGCGCTATGGCAGACCAACGATGTGCGCACCGAGCGTCCTTCGGTCCGTGACGAGATCCGCATCGGCCTGGACTACTACGAGGCCTCGCTCTTCGCCACGTTGCCCCGTCTCTATGGAGAGATCTCCGCGGCGCTGGCCGCCGAATACGGCCTGACGCCCGCGCCTGCCGACCTGCCGATCGTTGTGGACTACGGCTCCTGGATCGGTGGCGACCGCGACGGCAATCCTTACGTCACACCCGACGTCACGCGCGAAGCCATCACCATGGCTTCGAAACTGCTCCTGAAGCACTACGGCGCGCGGCTGCAGAATCTCTTCGAGCAACTCGGCGCCAGCACCAGGCAGGCGCCGGTCTCGAAGGAACTGCTGAAGCTGGTGGCCGGCTACGTCAAAGAGTTTCGCGGCACCGAGGACGAGAGATTAGAGCAGCGCTTTGCGCATGAGCCGGTGCGTCTGCTGGTGATCTGCATCATGATCCGTCTCGGCGCTTCGCCGCGTAGCAGCGTGCCCTTCTCCGGCCTGCCTACATTGTCGCACTATGCCAGTGCCGATGAGTTTCAGCATGACCTGTGCGTGTTGCGGACCAGCCTGATGGAGAATCGCGGCAGCCGCCTCGCGGAGCTTCTGCTCGATCCGCTGCTGCTGGAGGTCCGCACCTATGGTCTGCATCTGCATACCCTCGATATCCGTCAGCACGCCCGCGTTCACGCGACCGCAGTTGCGGAGCTTGGCGATGTGCAGCGTGTGAACGAAGGCGAGCTGCCGAAGCAGCTCTCAGCGCAGACGCTGGAGCTGATCGATACAGTGCGCGCCGTTGCGGAGATCAAGCGGAAGTCGCCGCGCGCCATTCGTCAGTACGTCATCAGCGGAGCTACCGAAAAAGAAGACCTGCTCCGCGTCATCTGGCTGGCCCGTATGGGCGGCGTTACGGTGGAAGGTCGCGAAGGCGATCCCGGCCTGAAGCCGGTGCCGCTCTTCGAGTCGATCGAAGATCTTCGCAACGCTCCGCGTATCTGCCGCGATGTCTGGACCAGCGAGGCCTACAAGCCGTTGCTTGAGAGCTGGAACTATGAGCAGGAGATCATGCTCGGCTACTCGGACTCGAACAAAGACGGTGGCATGATCACCTCGACCTGGGAGATCTACAAGGCGCATCGCGCGCTGCACGATGTGGCCCGCGAGTGTGGCGTGAAGCTGCGGTTGTTCCATGGCCGTGGAGGAACTGTCGGCCGCGGCGGCGGACCGACGCACCGCGCCATCTATGCGCAGCCCTTTGATGGATTCAACGGTCAGTTCCGCATCACCGAACAGGGTGAGGTGATGAACTGGAAGTACTCCGACGTAGTGCTCGCCGAGCGCAACCTGGAACTGATGCTGGCCGCCTCGCTCGATGCCCTGGCACGTCCCGACGCCAAGCAACAGTGCGATGCGTGCCTGACCGGCTTGCTGACGCCGGAATGGGAAGAGGCGCTGAACGAGCTGAGCGAGACCTCCTATGGTTTCTACCGCTCCAGCATCGTCGAAGACCCCGAGGTCTTTACCTACTTTGAGCAGGCCACGCCAGTGGTTGAGCTGGAGCATGCCAAGATCGGTTCCCGTCCTGCGCGTCGCAGCGGCAAGCGCAACTTTGCCGATCTGCGCGCCATTCCCTGGGTCTTCGGATGGATGCAGAGCCGTCACCTCGTACCAGCGTGGTTCGGCGTTGGTCATGCGCTGGAGATCTTCGCCGCCAAAGGCCCCGAGGCTTTGGCTCTGCTGCAGCAGATGATGCGTGAGTTCCCGCTCTTCATTGACATGATCCGCAACGTGGAGATGGCTCTGGTGAAGAGCGACTTCGGCATCGCGCGCATGTATGCCGGCCTGGTGAAAGATGAAGAGCTGCGTGAGCGTGTCTGGTCGAAGCTGCTCGCCGAGTTCGAGCGTACGAAGAAGATGGTGCTGTCGGTGACCGGGCAGACAGAGCTGCTTGCTACCAACCCAGTGCTCGCGCGGTCGGTGCGTCTGCGTAATCCGTATGTCGATCCTATGAGCCTGATTCAGGTGGAGCTGATGCGGCGTAAGCGCGATGAGGGAGAGACAGAAGACCTGAATCGCGCCATCACGGCGACCATCAACGGCATCTCAGCCGGCCTGCGGAATACCGGCTGATGCAAATTCGCAAATAGACAAAGAAGGCCCGCATCCGTCTGTTGCGGGCCTTCGTGTTTTGCTGAGATCTCATCTAGCGATGCTGTTTGCCGCTACGGCTTTGCATTGCAGGTGGCTGACGAAGACTGTTGCCATGGCTGCCGGAACTGTTGCCGGAAGCCTCCTGCGGTTTCATGGGTTGCATGCCGTCGGCGCCAGTATGGGCGGCGTAGCTGCGGTCGTGACCTCGGTTATGCACGGGTTCCTTGTTGTCCCCGTGTTGTTTGAGTGGAGTCGATTGCCGATTGCTCATCCTCTTCTCCTTTCCGTGGTTTATGCCATACAGCGATCACGCTGCTTCTGTCTCACTCTCGTCTCCAATCTCCAGTGACGTTACGGCCTTGTCACCGGGTGGGGATGGAGCGCCCCAATCATACTCGTGACCGGGATATTTTTCTTCCACGCCGGGCGGTCCCACAGCGGGAATGCGGCGCTCGTCCTCGAACAGTTGCCAGCCCTGCTCGTGAGCGTATTCGCCTGAAAGGCCGCGGGTGCGGTTGGTGAATCCGACGGGTTCGTGTTGCGGTGCCTCAACCATCGTCTGTCACCTCCTTTTGAGCGTGGTGAGATGGGGCTGCCCGGCAGGTGGATGCCCGGTTTCGGGAGAAATATGCAAGTGTTTGGCAGGCGCCAGAAACGCCGTAGAATGAAGCGCATGGACTGGAAGAGCAAGCGCGTGACTGCCCTGTTGGAAGCCGCGCTGGTAGAAGACCGCGCGACCGAAGATGAGACAACCCGACTGACGATTGACCCTTCGCTACGAGCTTCGGCGTCGATCCTGGCAAAAGAAGACTGTGTCGTCTCCGGATTGGGGTGTATCCCCGCATTCCTTGAGATCTTTGCCCGGCTCAGCAAGAAGCCTGTCGGACGTTTCGACGTCATCAGCCACCCGGAGATTTTTGATGGCGTGCGAGTGAAGAAGGGGCAGGCGCTGGCGGTCATCCGTCACAATGCAGCGTCTATCCTCTCCTGCGAGCGCGTGATTTTGAACCTGATGCAGCGCATGAGCGGAATTGCGACGCTTACGGCACAGTACGTGCGCGAGGTGAGGGGAACGAAGGTCAAGGTGCTGGATACGCGCAAGACGCTGCCAGGGATGCGGCTGCTGGAAAAGTATGCCGTGGCCTGCGGCGGCGGCACCAACCATCGGCAGGATCTGCACGACGGAGTCCTCATCAAAAACAATCACATTTCGTTGGGCGGCGGCATTCCCACGGTGTTGAAGAAGGCGCTGGAAGACCGTCGCGGCGGCCAGAAGATACAAGTCGAGGTCCGCACCTTTACCGAGCTGGACCAGGCACTGCTTGGCGGGGCAGAGTCGCTCCTGCTGGACAACATGACTCCCGCCGAGGTTGCCAAGGCGGTAAAGGTGATTCGCAAGCGGGCTCCGGGCGTCTCCATTGAGGCCAGCGGCAACATGAACTTGAAGACCATCGGCAGCTATGCCAGGACCGGTGTGGACTTTATCAGTGTCGGCGCGCTGACGCACTCCGCCGTTGCTGTCGATCTCAGTATGAAGATCACTGCGGATGTGTACTGATGTACGACTTGGCCGCACTGGGGGCTGAGCTTCGCGGGACTGTCTTTGCCAGCCAGGTCGCATACTTTCCCACGATTGACTCCACCAACACCTATGCCCTGGCGCAGGCGCAGCGGGGAGCTCCTCATGGCAGTGTCTACCTTGCCGGGGAGCAGACGGCAGGCCGGGGACGCGGAGGGCATCAGTGGCACTCGCGACCGCAGGACGGCATCTACGTCAGCGTTCTAGTGCGGCCTTCGCTGAGCACTGACCGGGCGCTGTGGCTATCGTTGATTGCCGGCATGGCGGTGAAGTCGGCCATCGAGCAAGCGACTGCTCTGGCAGCCGATATCCGCTGGCCCAACGACGTTTTGCTCCACGGGAAGAAGTGCGCCGGAATCCTCGTAGAGTCGGTCTTTGCGGGCGACGCGATGCGGTACGCCGTTATCGGCATTGGCCTGAATGTGAATCACGACGGCTTTCCTGAGCCGCTTTCCCAGACGGCGACTTCACTTCGCATCGAGACCGGGCATCCCCAGAGTCGTGAGGTTCTTCTATCCACTCTGTTGCGCGCCCTGGAAGCGGAACTGGCTGCACTCGAAGCTGGTGAGGACGTGCTGGAACGGTTCACCGCGGCCTCTTCCTGGGTTCGGAATAAGCAGGTGAGCGTGGCTGAAGACGAGGGCTATACTGGGTTGACGTGCGGGTTGAACCCCCAGGGGTTTCTTCTGGTTAACACCCGTGACGGTATACGCACGGTCCGCTCCGGCGGTGTGCGTCCTTGCGAATGATCGAAGGGAAAGAGGCTAAGAGAGCGCGCAATGCTACTGGCACTCGACGTAGGAAACACCAACATCATGCTGGGCGTGTATGACCGCCCTGAGGCCGGTCAACCGTCAAAGCTTATCGCCGACTGGCGTGTTACCACCATTCACCATCGCACCGTCGACGAGATGAGTGTTCTTCTGCGAGAGCTCTTTGAGCTGCGCAATCTGAAGATTGAAGATGTGACCGGGATTGCTATCTCCTCTGTCGTTCCACCGGTCGACCAGGTGTTGCGCCGTGTCTCCGAGACGTTATTCAAAATCCGGCCGCTCTTCGTAGAACCAGGTATTCGGACAGGCCTCGCTGTCCTCGTCGATCATCCCACTGAGGTAGGCGCCGACCGCATCGTGAACTGTGTCGCGGCATTCGAGCGCTATGGCGGCCCCTGCATTGTGGTGGACATGGGGACAGCCACGACCTTCGATGTCGTGTCGGCCAAAGGCGAGTTTCTCGGTGGAGCTATCGCTCCCGGATTGGGTATCTCCGCCGATGCGCTCTTTAATCTGGCGGCGCGTTTGTCGCGGGTTGAGATCCGTAAGCCCTCCAAGATCATCGGCACCAATACGACCGACAACATTCAGATCGGTTTGTACTACGGCTACATCGGCCTTGTGGATGGCATCCTGGAGCGCATGATCGCTGAACTCGCCGCGCCGGTGAAGACAGTCGTGACCGGCGGTCTCGGTAAGCTGATCGCTCCCGGTTCGCGCTATCTCGATACGGTCGATGAGATGCTTACCCTTGAAGGTCTGCGCATCATCTACGACCGCAACCAGGAGCGCCGCCGCCGCCAGAGTGAAGCTGCGAAGGTGTTGCAGGCGTAGCTGTGCTGAATTACTTCAACTACTTCACTGAGATCGAACAGCGATTCCAGCAACGCCGTGGATCGCTTCTTATGCTTTCCACGCTGGATTGGGCATTGATCGAGACCTGGCGCGACGCCGGCATTCCGCTGGAAGCGGTGCTGCGCGGCATCGATCAGGCCTTTGATAAGTACGACGAGCGCCAGCGCCGGGCACCGCGCGGTGTACGTAAGGTGAATGGCCTGGCATGGTGTGCGCAGGCCGTGATGGAAGCAACCGAAGAGATGAAGGAAGCCGCCATCGGCGCCGCCAAACAGCCGCAGGAAGAACAGGACTCCGGCTTCGAAGGGGAGTCTGTCGCGCGCTACCTGGAATCCAATGCGGGCCTTCTCGCCGATGCAAAACTGGCTGCGCCCGCGGATGCCGTCGCTGCCGAAGTGGCGACACGCCTCCGTGCGCTGGCCGTGGAGATGCGCGCAACGGCAGGAAATATGGAGCAACTGGATCGCACGCTGACCGTGCTGGAAGAGAAGCTCTTTGCCGGTTTGATGACGGCAGCGCCGGAAGCGGAGCTGACCGCGCTGCGCGAACAGGCGGCACGCGAGCTTGCGCCCTATCGCAGCCGCATGCAAGCTGTGCAGATCCGTCAGGTGGAACAGCAGTTCCTGCAGAAACGCATGCTGGAGGCGCGTAATCTTCCTCGCCTCTCGCTCTTCTACATGACCCACGACCTATGAAGCTGCGCATCGAGAAAGCCATTTACGGCGGCAACGGTCTCGCCCGTATGACTGAAGGCGAGCAGGCGGGCAAAGCCGTCTTCGTTCCCTTCGCACTTCCCGGCGAGATGGTCGATGCAGGCGTACGCTCATCGAAGAAGGGGTTTGCAGAAGCGGAGCTGCTCGCAGTGATCGAGACCGCGCCAGAACGCGTCGCTGCGCTATGCCGCCACTTCGGCGTATGCGGCGGATGCCAGTATCAGCACGCCGCTTACGAGGCGCAGCTTGCCATGAAGCGCGGCATCCTGCGGGAGACATTGGAGCGCGCAGGCGTACGTCAGCTTCCCGAGATCGCTGTACATGCCGCCGAACCGTGGCACTATCGCAACCGTATTCGTCTGCGCTGTGAGAACAACCGGCTCGGCTACAACCGCCGCGGATCGCACGTCTTTCTTCCGATTGCAGAGTGTCCCCTCGCCGCGCCCCTGTTGTGGCAGGCAGCGCAGGTGCTGATGGAACTTCCGCTCGAAGGCATTAGCGAGGTGGAGCTATTTGCGGATGCATTAGAGAGTAAGCTCCAGCTCACTCTGCTTGCGGCAAAGCCTATTGCGTCACAGCGTCTGTCGCGGCTGTGTGAAGCGCTGCAGTTGAAGACGCCGCAGCTCATCGGAGCCAGTGTTGTGCAGGCCGATCGTGATCAGCGCGGCCATCGCGGCCAGCCGGATGAATCAGTGGAAGGTCATGTTGCGGCACAGTGGGGTGAACCGTCTCTGCCGTACACAACGGCAGGTCAGAGCTATCGTGTCCAGGCAGGCGGCTTCTTCCAGGTGAACCGCTTCGTCATCGACACGATGGTCTCCCTGGTAACGGCGCAGCGCAGCGGGCAGCACGCATGGGATCTCTACGCCGGCGCCGGTCTTTTCACCGCCGCTTTGATGCAGCACTTCGCGCAGGTGACAGCGGTAGAGATCGGTGAGGCCAGCTTTTGCGAGCTTTCATCGCTGGTGACCGCGCCTCATCGTGCCCTTCGCGCCACGACGGCAGAGTTTCTGCGCCGCGGCAAACTGCAGACACCGGACCTGATTGTTGTGGATCCACCCCGTGCCGGTCTGGGGCCGGAGGTCGTCGAACGGCTCGCTGCGTTACAGGCACCGCGTATCGTCTATGTCTCCTGCGATCCTGCGACCTTCTCGCGCGATGCAGCTGGACTGCTACAATCCGGCTACACGTTAGCGGAGCTGCATCTCGTGGATATGTTTCCCCAGACATTTCATCTGGAGACGGTTGCCGTCTTCGAGAGATAGTTTTTGCAGGCGTTGTTCCAGAGCATTTTCCCTGTTGCTGGGTATCCCGGAAGGGGCGTGCAGCGGCGTTTTCATTACGGAAAATGCCGATGGATGCAGAAGCTCTACATTACGGCTACAGGGAAAATGCTCCATCTGTGCACGCGGCCACATCCATTCTCGATAAGTTGTGGCCTCGCTGGGCGATTGAGCCGTTGCGGCTTGGGCGTATTCCTGTCTTTCTGGCGGCCGTGAGTTTCGTCTCCGGCATTCTTCTGGCGTGGTGGAACTGGACTCCGATCGGCTGCCTGCTGTGGCTCAGCGTCTGTTGTGTTCTTGTGACTTGGCTTGCTCTCCGCTATGCGCCGCAAGTCGCGCTTTGGCCCGCGCTGTTGCTTTGGCTGGTGGCCGGCATGCTGTGCCTGGAAGTGGAACCTCGCTCTCCATCTGCGTCCACGTTGACGCCGTATGCCGATCGCCTGAGCCGCCAGATCACTGCGCAGGTTGTCCGCGTTCAGCCGCTCAATGCCGCGGCCTATGCCCCCGAAACCTTCGATCCCGAGACGCTGGAAGACGAGTCTGCTCCGAAGCGTGCAAATCTCCTTGCCGTGGATCTTGCGGTTGATAGCGTGGAAGAGGTGAAGCCCGATACGTCGCGCATGCTTCCGGTAAAGGGAGGTCTTCGTCTCTATGTGCAGGCTGCCGACGTGACCTCGCTTCCACGTCTGCGGTGTGGTGACAGGCTCGCGTTTGCCGTGCAGATGCGCACACCGGAACGGTATCTCGACCAGGGGGTGTGGCAGTATGCCGACTACCTGGAGCAGCAGGGAATCGCCGCCACCGCGAGCATCCATGCAACCGTGTTGCAGCCAACCCCGGCGTCTCATGCTGGGTTTGCCTGCATGTTGCATGCCTGGGCAACATGGTCCGCAGGCCTCCTGCAGCGTGTCGCCGACTCACGCGGAAATCGCATGCTGCCGACAATACTGAGGCTCACGAGCGACGATGCGGGCATGCTCAGCGCCATGCTCTTTGGCGATCGGACGCTGCTGGACCATCGCATGCGTCTTGCCTTTGAGCGGACCGGCACCTTCCATGTCTTTGTCGTGGCAGGTATGCATCTGGCGCTGTTGGCGGCGATGATCTACATGCTGCTGCCGCGCCGCCTTCCTGAGGGCGGGCGTGTGTTGATCACGATCGGACTTACAACGGTCTACGCCCTGCTGACCGGCTTCCAGCCGCCAGTGCAACGTGCGTTGACCATGACGGTCGTCTTCCTGCTCACACGCTGGCTCTCCCGCGAGCCCAGCACCTTGAATGCCCTTGGCCTTGCGGCTGTTGTGGTGATAGCAGAAGCCCCGCATCTGATCTTTGAAGCCAGCCTGCAGATGTCGCTGCTAGTGATCATCGCGATCGGAGGTATTGCGGTGCCTCTGCTTGAGCGAACTGTGCAGCCGTATCTTCGAGCGACGCAACGGTTGCGTCTCGTGCAACTCGATACCGGCCTTCCTCCGCGTATTGCGCACTTCCGTGTATTGCTGCGGATGTACGGCCGGCCTGTGGGCTGGATCTTCGGAGCATGGGCTCGCAGCTTGCCGGCGTGGATGGTGCGAGCCACATTGCACGTCGTGGAACTCGCCTTCGTCAGTCTTGTAGCCGAGATGGTGATGGCGCTGCCCATGGCCGTCTACTTCCATCGCCTCACGCTTTTCTCCGTTCCGCTTAACTTGCTTTGTGTGCCGCTGCTGGGCATGCTGATGCCAACAGCCATCGTGACCTTTGTTGCATCCCTGATCTCCCCCTGGCTGGGGATTTTGCCTGCCGCGGCGACATCACTGTTGCTGCATGCCATGACCACGATGGCGCAGCGGGTCAGTCATGCCCCCGCGGTCGATCTCCGCATGCCTGCGCCTCCGGTGTGGGCGATGCTCTTTGCTCTTGCATGCTGGGGGATTTGTTTGTGGCTGGTACGGCGGCGCGGCCGCTGGGTGTGGGCGACAGCCGTCCTGCTTCCGCTGGCGATGCTCGTCGTCACATGGTCCTATCGCGCACGGCTGCGTCCAGGACAACTGGAGGTCACGGCGCTCGATGTCGGCCAGGGAGACTCCATCCTGCTGGCCGCACCGCAGGGAGCAACCATGCTGATCGACGCAGGAGGTCAGGTCGGTTCCACGCAGGTTTCCAATGGTGGTTGGGATATCGGCGAAGAGGTTGTCTCCCCGTATCTCTGGTCTCGTGGAATCCGCAGGCTGGACGTGATTGCCCTCACCCATGCGCACAGCGATCACATGGGCGGCATGGCTGCTGTGCTGCGAAACTTTCATCCACGTGAATTGTGGGTTAGTGTGAACGCAGGTTCGGCTTCGTTCCATCGTCTCTTGCAACAGGCACGCGAGCAGGGAACTGTGGTGCGATGGCTCCACGCGCCTGACTCACTCATGTGGGACAGTATGCACGTGCAGGTGCTGGCGCCACAGGCCTCTGCACCCAACGGCCTTGGGCCGATCAATAACGACTCCCTCGTGATGGAGATCGACTACGGTCGCGCTTCCGTACTGCTGGAAGGCGACGCGGAGCGGCAGAGCGAAGCCACGATGCTCTCATCGAGCATGGTTCATCCGGTTACGCTGCTGAAGGTCGGCCATCACGGCAGCCTCTCCTCCACAACGCCTGAGCTGTTGCAGGCGCTGCATCCGGGCTACGCCGTCATCTCCGCCGGAAGACATAACCGCTTCGGCCATCCGCGTATGGAGATCCTGCAGCGGCTGCAAACGGCACAGGTCCGTACGGAGCGTACGGACCTGCGTGGTGCTTCTACGTTTCTGCTGCGTGATGACGGTAGCGTCGCTACAGATTGAGCTTCTTGAAGACCGACTCCGGAATATGCCGGATCACAAACATGATGATCTTCCAGATGCCCGGCACGTACAGAACATCTTTCTTTGCGTGGATCGCGTCGACGATGCTCTGTGCCACCTTATCCGGATCAGCAAACTTCTCGCTGCCCTTCATGCCCATGGTCATGGCTGTCTTCACCGGACCGGGCTTGATGGTGAGCACCGTGACGCCCTGGCGGTCCACACGGTTGCGCAGGCCATCCAGGAAGGCGCTTAGGCCGGCCTTCGAAGAGCCATAAACATAGTTTGATTTACGTCCGCGCTCGCCGGCCACGGAAGAGATCACGGCCAGCACGCCACGGCCCTGCTTGACGAAGTAGTTCGACAGCCAGGTGCACAGCGAGACCGGCGACAGGAAGTTGGTGTACAGCACCTGTGCGGCTGCGTTGAAGTCTTCTTCCGATTGCTGCTGTTCGCCCATGATGCCGTGGGCAAGATAGGCAACGTCCAGTCCGCCTAGCGCGTTGATGCAGTCGGCTAATAGCTGCGGATGCCGCGCCGTGTCATCCAGATCGGCGACTGCGGTCTCCACAAGCCTGGCTCCGCGCGCGCGCAGATCGGCGGCAACGGCGGCCAGCTTCTCGGCGCTGCGTCCTACCAGCACCAGGCTTGCGCCCTGTTTCGCCCATACGCGGCACGTAGCTTCGGCAATGCCGGAGGTTGCCCCCAGTACAAGAACTCGTTCGCTCATTGGTGTTGTTCTATTCCTCTCGTGTCACGCGCTCCCAGAAGCTGGAGGAGAGCAGCGGGTCTTTGTAGCGTAGGAACTGCTGCCACTCTGGATAACTCTTCTGGTACTGCACAGCGGTCATGCGGGCATCTTTGGCCGGATACAGCTTGCCGCCGAACTCCAGCGTCATTTGCGCCAGCCGGTCGAAGAGCGGGAAGCTCTTGCCAGGCTTGATGGGGAAGTCCAGCGCCAGCGTAATGCCGGGCTGGGGGAAGCTGAGCAGGCCCGGCGACGGAACATCGCCGAAGGCCTTCAGTACAGCCAGGAAGGAAGCGAGGCCACTCTTCGCAACTTCGTTCAGGATGGCGATGGTGCCCTCGCGCGCATACTCCCACGGAATGGCGTACTGGAACTGCAGCAGGCCACTGGCGCCATACATACGGTTCCACTTCAGCACCTTATCCAGCGGGTAGAAGAAGGGCTCGTAGTCCTGCAGCGCGGTGACGCGCTTCTTCATTTGCTTATGGAAGAAGACTGTATTGAATGCGGCGACCGAGGCCGAGTTCAACATAAAGCTCGGAGCTTCGATCGGGAAGATCAGCTTCGGCTCCGGTGAAGGCTTCAGCTCACCCGGATTGCGGGTGTGGTCACCCTGCATGAAGACGCCTCGTGCAAAGTTCTTTCCGGTCGAGGAGCAATCGATCCAGCTGACCGTGTATTCCACGTGCTTGCTGGCTTCAGTCAGCGCGAGGAATTCGTCGACGCCGTGGAACTGGATTCCCTCGTAGTCAATCTTGCGGCTGACGATAGGCTTCATCTTCAGCTTCGCCCAGGTGATGACGCCGGTGAGGCCCAGGCCGCCGATGGTGGCCGCATACCAGTCAGAGTTTTCCGTAGCGGAGCAGCGCAGATGGGTTCCGTCCGAGCGCACCAGCTCAAACTCCGGCACGTGGCAGCCGAAGGTGCCGGCTACGTGATGGTTCTTGCCGTGAATGTCATTGGCGATGGCGCCGCCCAGGGTTACGTACTTCGTGCCAGGTGTGACGGGCAGGAAGTAGCCGCGCGGAACACAGAAGTCCAGAATCTGCGCCAGCGTCATGCCGGCCTCCGCGGTCAGCATGCCTGTTTCCTGATCCCAGGCCAGGATGCGGTTCATCCCGGTGGTGACCATCAGATTGCCGTCTTTCAGCAGGCAGACGTCGCCATAGCTGCGTCCCATGCCCACGGCAAGCGCTCCGTTATGCATGCCGCCATACCTGGAGACGATCGCGGGAAAGTCACTTTGCCACTGCAGGGGAACCACATTCGCGTTGTATTTCGGGTAGCGGCCCCACGGTTCAAAAGGAGGCTTTCCGGTCATCTGGTCGTCGCTCTGGTCAGGTACGCTCAAGGTTCTTTGAGGGGATCCGGCGGCAGTGGCCATAGGTACAGCATAGCTGATGGAGTTTTACGGACATTGAAAAACTACCGCCAAATCCGTCCGGCCACGCGCTAGTCTCGCTGTTTCTCAATTCGAATGCGATAGGCTTCAGGCGTTTCGATGATGAAATCCGTTTGTTCTGCGAGGGCAAGTAAATCGCTATCCCCACTTACAAGAAGTTGGGCCTTGCCGCTATGTGCGAGATCCAGGAATGGTTGATCTTTCGCATCTCGGCAAGCCACGCTAAACTTCGTTGTCCGATCGACAATCTCGCAGAACGGCAGATATTCAGCTAGTAATTCCACAACATCCTGCTCGGAGAGTCGGAACTTCGGGTATCTGAGAACCCGCGTGAGTTCCGCTGCTGTTGCCGCAGAGAGGAGGGGAACACAACCGCCAACAGACCAGTGCTGGCGCAGCCAAGCCAAGCGGCCGCTCGGGAATAAGAGCGCTGACACGACTGTAGTCGTATCGAACACAACCCGATCCGTCACTCGGTTTTCCGAGCCCACGTGACGGCGTCGTATACATCCTGTTCTTTTATGCCAAGCTGCTCCAGCCGGGCACGTACCTCATCGGCACGACTGGGACGCAGAGGACGCAAAACAATGGTCTCGCCATCGGTGCTCACGTCGAAGTACTCGACATTGCCGAATTTGGATACAACCGTCTTCGGAAGAGTGATCTGGTTTTTTACGGTTTTCTTTGCCAGCACAGGATCCTCCGTAAGGAAACAAGGAAATCTTACCATTCTCACGTTATAGCTGCGATGGTAGCCGACAAACACAACGGGCGCGACCGAAGTCGCGCCGTTCGTTTGAAACTTTGCAGCGGTTACTTTACGCGGCCTGCTTGGCGGCGGCGTTGGCGTCCTTGGCCTGCTGGGCCAGGGCGGTAAAGCCTGCGGCGTCGTTCACGGCGATGTCGGCCAGAACCTTGCGGTCCAGCTCAATGCCAGCCTTCTTCAGGCCGCTGATGAACTGCGAGTAGCTCAGGCCATTCAGCTTGGCGGCCGCGCCGATACGGACGATCCACAGAGAGCGGAACTGACGCTTCTTCTGCTTACGGCCGGTGTAGGCAAACTTCAGACCGCGTTCAACCGCTTCTTGCGCTGCCTGGTAGAGCTTCGATTTTGTGAGGAAGTAACCACTTGCGCGCTTAAGGATCTTTTTGCGCCGGTCACTGCGTTTTGTGCCACGTTTTACGCGAGGCATCGTGTTTCTCCTTTTGCGTACTTCGTTTTGGCGGCTGGAGGTGAGAGTACCTCTTCACGCGCTTGCTGCTTCAGGTCTGGTGTCGGTGTTGCACCCTTGTGCTCACCGAGGGGCCGGTACGCTTTTCTTGGCCCGTTGCTGTCTCCAGCGGCTCAACCTGAAATGGTTCAGATTCTGCCTACGCTCACGCGTAGGGAATCATGCGGCTGACCTTTGCGTGGTCGCCGTCGGAGACGTAAGACGACTTGCCGAGCTTGCGCTTCGTCTTTTTCTCCTTCGAGGTGAGGATGTGGCGCATCTTCGACTGACCGCGCTTGATCTTGCCGGTCCCAGTCTTCTTGAAGCGCTTGGCCGCACCTGAGTGTGTCTTGAGCTTAGGCATGGTTTCCCTTACGGAGTTACTGCGTTGAACAACGTTTTTCAGTATACCCCAGATTTTGCTGGGCCTGGCCCGCTTCCACCGGGTTGCACCATGGCTGCAGCAGTGTCCCGTCCGGTCCGATAGACTAGAGCCGTGCAGGTGCTGCCGCTCACGGGCGGTGGTTAAACGGGAAGCCGGTGTGAATCCGGCGCTGTCCCGCAGCGGTAATGGGAACGAAGGATGCACCATCGCACTGGCTCTTTGCGGAGCTGGGAAGCGGCATCTTGTAGGCAGCCCAAAGTCCGAAGACCGGCCTGCCGCCACCACCGTGGAGGAGCCGGCACGGCCTTCTCCCACCACGGCGTGCGCTTGTGGATGCTGGTCTCGTGGATTGGACCGTGCAGACGATCTCTTTTGTCTTCTGCCGTTTAGGTAGAGACATGGAGACTGCGCACGGGTGGTTCCCGGCGGAAGAACCGCCGACAAGGAACCTGCATATGTCCGTTTTGACTACCGCAAATTTGGGCTTTCCCCGCATGGGGCTCCATCGAGAGCTGAAGTTCGCCCTTGAGTCCTTCTGGAGCGGCAAGACCGGAGAAGACGACCTGCTTGCCGTCGCCCGCGATCTTCGCCGCAGGCACTGGCTGCTGCAGCAGCAGGCAGGCATCAGCATCATCCCCTCCAACGATTTCAGCCTCTACGACCAGCTGCTCGACGCCATGGTGCTCGTCGGAGCCACGCCCGCCCGCTACGGTGACAGCCATGTCGGCGGAGTCAGGGCCGGCTTGCGCCGGTACTTCGATATGGCTCGCAACAGCGCCGAGCAGCCGGCGCTGGAGATGACCAAGTGGTTCGACACCAACTACCACTACCTCGTTCCCGAGTGGTCCGCCGGGCTGCACTTTCAGGCCGACCCCACTAGCGTCGTCGAAGCATTCGAAGCAGCACGGTCCCTCGGTATCACCACACGGCCCGTGCTCATCGGTCCCATCACGCTGCTTCTGCTCGGCAAGAGCGTTGACGGGATCGAGCCGCTGAGCCTGTTGCCGAAGCTGCTAACCGCGTATGAAGCCGTCCTGCGCGCGCTGGTAGAGGCTGGGGCGACCCAGGTCCAACTCGATGAGCCCATGCTGGTGACCGATCTCGCTCCGGAGTGGAAGCGGGTCTACGACACGGCCTACGCTGTGCTGGCGATGCAGCCGCTGCAGATCACCGTGGCCACGTACTTCGGCACGCTGGGGGACAATCTGGAGGTCGCGGCAACTCTTCCTGTCAGCGGTCTGCACATCGATCTCGTGCGTGCGCCGGAGCAACTGGACGCGATGCTCGCTGCGCTTCCGCCGGAGAAGACGCTGTCCCTTGGCATTGTCGACGGCCGCAATATCTGGCGCACCGAGTATGCCGTGGCAAAGTCTCTGATCGATCGCGCCGTGGGTGTGCTGGGTTCGCAGAGGGTAGTTGTGGCTCCGTCGTGCAGCCTGCTGCATGTGCCGGTCGATAAGACCGGAGAAGACAAGCTCCCCAAAGGACTTTTCGAACGGCTCAGCTTTGCCGTACAGAAGCTCGACGAGGTGCGCTATCTGGCTACGGCGGACGCTCAGGCTTTCGCCGCCAACGCCGCGTACTTTGACGAACAGCGCCGCCTTGCCGCGGAGCCAAGCCTGGTCCGCGAAAAGCTGGCAAGGCTCAGTGAGACGGATTTCTCGCGTCCACAGGCGTACGCGGAGCGAGCTCCGCTGCAACGTGCAGCGCTGCATCTGCCGTTGTTGCCGACGACCACCATCGGCAGCTTCCCACAGACACAGGAGGTCCGCAGCCGCCGTGCCGCCTGGCGGAAGGGACAGATCGACGATGCGGCGTACGAGAAGTTCCTCGAAGAGGCCACGGCCGACTGCATCCGCCGCCAGGAAGAGCTGGGGCTCGATGTACTGGTGCACGGCGAGTTCGAGCGCAATGACATGGTCGAATACTTTGGCGAGCAGCTCGACGGCTTCGCCTTCACGAGGAACGGGTGGGTGCAGAGCTACGGCTCCCGCTGCGTGAAGCCGCCTGTCATCTACGCTGACGTGCATCGCCCGGAGCCGATGACGGTGCGCTGGTCGAAGTTTGCGCAATCGCGGACCTCGAAACCAATGAAGGGCATGCTCACCGGACCGGTCACGATTTTGCAGTGGTCGTTCGTCCGCAATGACATCCCTGAGAGCGAGACCACCTTCCAGATCGCCCTTGCCCTGCGCGAAGAGATCGAAGACCTTGAGCGTGCCGGTATCGGAGTAATCCAGGTCGATGAGCCGGCTCTGCGCGAGGGGCTGCCGCTGCGGAAGAGCGAGTATGCGGCTTACCTCGACTGGGCGGTGAAGGCCTTCCGTCTGGCCACCAGCTCGGTGAAGCCGGAGACCCAGGTGCATACCCACATGTGCTACGCCGAGTTCGAGACTATCCTGCCTGCCATTGCAGCGCTGGATGCCGATGTCATCTCGATGGAGTCGGCACGGTCGAAGATGGCCTTGCTGCGGGACTTCAAGGCACAGGGCTATCCCAACGAGATCGGTCCAGGTGTCTGGGACATTCACGCCACCCGCGTGCCTTCGCAGGACGAGGTCCACAGCCTGCTGGACATGGCTCTGGAGTCGCTGCGGACGGAGCAGTTGTGGGTCAACCCTGACTGCGGCCTGAAGACTCGCCAGTGGCCCGAGACGGAGGCTTCTTTGAGGAACATGGTGGCGGCAGCGAAGGCTGTGCGGGAGGAGTTGGCAAAGAAATAGAGTCGGATCGGGATGATCGCCAAGTTCGAATAACCCATACACCGGGTGCCCATGTCCCTCGGGGATACCACCCCAGCGAAGCAAGTTCGCTGGGGACCCCGGACATGGGCCCGGCCTTACCATCCCTGGCACTGATTCAGAGGGCCCGGCACGCCGCTAAATCGTCTTCCGCATCCGGACCACCTCAACCGTCAACCCATCACCAACCGGCGCATGGTGACGCTCCAGCTCGACATACCCATGCTTCAGATACACCGGATACCCGGTCAGAGTCGCACCCATCTCTAACTCCCTGAACCCTTCGGCCGCGGCGGCCTCTTCGGCAGTACGCAGCACCAGGCTGCCTAAGCCTTTACGGGCATGGCCCGGATGCACAAAGATCGCCCGGATCTTGGCCGCATCCTTTGCCGGATCAAGCAACTCTGGTTCTTTGGCTTCGACCTGCGCATCGCCTCCGTAGAGCGTTTTGCGACGGCTCCAGCCTCCGCAGGCGACAAACGTGCCGTCCGGCGCCTCTACAACGAAGTAGGTGCCGTCGGCGACCAAGCGGGTATCGACCGTAAAGATGGTGCGGACGGCGGCATTAATCTCTGCCGGACCGTAGTCTCCGGCCTGTAGTGACCGGACCGAGAGCGCCAGCAACTGTTGCAAGTAAGGGACATCCTCGGCTCGTGCTGTCCGCAGTGTGTATTCCATGAAAAAAGTGTGCCATTTCCCGCGAAAAACGCCATGTTCTGGCAGCCCGGTGCCCCAGCAGAAGACCCCCCAAACGTGCTAAAATAAGCATGTCCAAGAAATCTCGAACGGCCACGCTAAGGCACTCAAATTCAGTAATTTACGGAGCCTGATGTCCACTCTGAACGTTCTTCCCGAAGCAATACCCGATACACAGCCGAGTGCGTCGTATACCAGCGAAAATATCAAGGTGCTGGAAGGCCTTGAGGCCGTCCGTCTGCGCCCTGCCATGTACATCGGTTCCACCTCCGAGCAGGGGCTGCACCATTTGGTCTATGAGGTTGTCGACAACTCAGTCGATGAGGCTTTGGCCGGCTATGCATCGAAGATCGATGTCATCATCCACGTCGACAACTCCATCACCGTCATCGACGACGGCCGTGGTATTCCCGTGGATGAGAAGACGCTGCCCAACGGCGAGCGTATGCCCGCCGTACAGGTGGTGCTCACCAAGCTGCACGCCGGCGGTAAGTTCGACGCCAGCACCTACAAGGTCTCCGGCGGTCTGCACGGCGTAGGCGTAAGCTGCGTCAACGCTCTCTCGGAAGAGTTCGATGTCGAGATCTGGCTTAATGGCCAGACCTACGAGCAGACCTACTCCAAGGGCGATCCCACCAGCACTGTTCGTCAGACCGGCGTGACCAAACGGCGCGGCACCAAGGTGCACTTCCTGCCTGACAAGTCCATCTTCACGGTCACTGAGTACAACTACGACACGCTGGCTAACCGTCTGCGTCAGCTCGCCTTCCTGAACAAGGGCATCGAGATCACACTGACCGACGAGCGCACCAGTGATGCCAAGACCGGTGATTCCAAGACGACGACCTTCAAGTACAACGGCGGTATCGCCGAGTTCATCAAGCACCTCAACAAGGGCAAGCAGGTGCTCCACGACAAGCCGTTCTACATGGAAGCCGAGAAGGGCACGCTCGTCGTCGAGGCAGCGCTGCAATACAACGACTCCTACTCGGAGACGGTCTTCTCGTTTGCCAACAACATCAACACGGTTGACGGTGGAACGCACCTCTCCGGCTTCCGTACGGCGCTGACGCGTACCATCAACGCCGCTGGCCAGTCGCTCGGTCTCTTCAAAGACATGAAGGAATCACTCTCGGGTGACGACGTCCGCGAAGGCTTGGTCGCCGTGATCTCGGTCAAGATTCCGCAGCCGCAGTTCGAAGGCCAGACCAAGGGCAAGCTGAACTCCGATATCTCGGGCCAGGTGCAGAGCTTCGTCAATGAGCGTCTCGGCGCCTTCTTCGAGCAGAACCCGCAGGTGGCCAAGCGCATCATCAACAAGGCCATCGAAGCAGCACGCGCCCGTGAGGCAGCCCGTAAAGCTCGCGATCTCACCCGCCGTAAGGGAGCTTTGGACGGCGGTGGTCTGCCAGGTAAGCTGGCCGATTGCAGCGAAAAGCAGCCTGACCGTTGCGAGCTCTACCTCGTCGAGGGTGAGAGCGCAGGCGGAACCGCAAAGCAGGGACGCGATCGTAAGTTCCAGGCCATTCTCCCGCTGAAGGGTAAGATCCTCAACGTCGAGAAGGCCCGCTACGACAAGATGCTGGGTCACGAAGAAATCCGTGCCATGATCACGGCGCTGGGCGCCGGTATCGGTAAGGACGACTTCGATGCCGCCAAGCTGCGCTACGGCAAGATCATCCTGATGACCGATGCAGACGTCGACGGATCGCACATCCGTACGCTGTTGCTGACCTTCTTCTTCCGTCACATGACGGAGTTGATCCAGCGCAGCCATGTCTACATCGCGCAGCCGCCGCTCTACAAGATCAAGAAGGGCAAGTTCGAGCAGTACATCAAAGACGACCGCGAGTTCGTGAAAGTGATGGTCAAGCGCGCCTCTGACGGCATGGTGATCCGCTATGGCGAGAACGCCGCCGCGCTGGAAGGCCGTGCCCTGACCGACTTCATGGGTAAGCTGAACGACTACATCGGCTTCTTCGACAAGGCCAACAAGCGCCTGCGCAACGAAGCGGTAACGGCGGCCTTCGCCAACCTCTTCGCACACGAAGGCAAGGATCCGTCGAAGCGCTCCGACTTCGAGACGCAGGACAAGATCAAGGACCTTCGCAAGACCCTGATCGAGATCGGTAAGGAAGCCAAGTTCAAGGGCGTCTCCGATCCTATCCTCGACGAAGAGCACCAGACCTGGTCGGTGACCTTTACGGACTCGAATGGCGCTGAGCGCAAGCTCGACTGGACGCTCGCCTCCACGCCTGAGATCCGTCAGCTCTTCGGCAAGCACGCACAGATCAAGGAACAGCTCCAGCCGCCGTTCATGATTGAGTACGTGCAGAAGGGCGCCAAGGCCGATCCGGATGACATCGTCGAAGAGCAGCAGACCGAAGGTGTTGCCGAGGCCGCTTCCGCTCCGGGCACCGCTGTGCAGAACAAAGGCGCCAAGCGCGCTTCCAAGCTGCCGCAGGATCCGGTCGAGAAGAAGTCTGCACGTGACCTCTTCGAGTTTGTCATCGAGCAGGGCCGCAAGGAATACGACGTACAGCGCTACAAGGGCCTCGGCGAGATGACTGCCGAACAGCTCTGGGAGACCACCATGGATCCCGATCGCCGTACGCTGCTCGAAGTGAAGCTCGAAGACATCGCCGGTACGGAAGAGATCTTCACCACGCTGATGGGCGAAG
>JABFXN010000383.1 GCA_013361705.1 Acidobacteriaceae bacterium | reverse complement strand
GCCGGTCTTACCTCTTCCGGCCGCACCGGTATGGATCAGTCTATCCATCGGTTCTTCACGGTGCTCAGCCCTCAGCAGACTTCCAGCACGCCTTAAAATAGAAGCCGATGCAGCGAAAACAAAAGCCCTCTCCGTCGAGAGGGCTTTCCCATTCGTACAAAATCTAGTATGTCTTCACCCACGCGACCAGCACGCCCTCTTCCCAATCGAACTGGGCTCCCTGCTCCTGCGTGACGGGGTTCATCATCGTGGGCGAGGTCAGAGCGAAAGCGTGATCGTGATAGCAGTGACCGAGCACGTTGCCGCATACCATGTTGGCCAGCTCGTTCATCACCTCACCGACCTGCTGCTCGCTCAGATCAACGGGGTCTTCTCCAAGGAAGTCAGAGGCAATGCGAACCGCTACCGGCCGCGGCGCGCGGATTCCAAAGCGGCCCTCTTCCGGACCGTGGAAGGTGAGGGTGTGTTCCATCCAGGGCTCACCCGCAAAGGCTGCCATATCGACCGGTTCTCCCGGCAGGATGAAGCACATCGACTCCAGCACTTCGGTCATCGCTGTTTGAAGAGTTGCCGATATCTGTTCGACTGACATTGTTAAGCCTCCACGAATAGCTCGTTCAACGCCACTCCAAGCGTCTCCGGAGCAAAGGGTTTGGTGACATATCCTTTGGCGCCCAGCGCATTCATGCGCCGCACGCGTTCCTCACTGCGGTCGGTGGAGATCACCATCACCGGCAGTTGCGACAGAATGTCATCCTGCGACATCTGTTCCAATAGCTCTTCCCCAGTCATACGCGGCATGTTGATGTCCGTCAGGACCACGTCCACCGCCTCGATGCGCAGGATATCCAATGCTTCCAGGCCATCGTTGGCCTCGAAGCACTCCTGTGTCTCGAAGTTCGAGAGCATGAGCACTTTCCGGATCACCTTACGCATCGCCGGGGAATCATCGACGATCAATACATTCCGTGTCATACGTTGCGTTTCCTTTCCTCTGCTGCAGGCACTAATTCTCGTTCTTTACCACCGTGCGAGATCACCACTCTTCCTGAGCTCGCATCCATGTGGACCGTCCGCGGCTCATCACCGCCAACCTCTTCGTGGTGCACCATGACGCCGGCCTTCCACAGGATCTTGCGCGCGGCCACATGGTTTCGTTTCCCAATCTGAAATACATCGTTCGAACCGAGAACCTGGGCACCACCGATCAGCGAAACCTTGAGCCGCTGCTTCAATGCTCCAAGCTCATAGGACTTGCGGAAGAAGGCGGGAATACCACTGTCCGCAAACATAAATGGCTTGCTCCGGGCTCGTTCCGGATCGGTTGAGGAGTCCGGAAGCATGAAGTGCAACAGACCGGCGACCCCTGCAACCGGGTCATGGATAACTACAGCGATGCATGAACCAAGAGCGTGTGTCGCCAGCACACCCTGCGGATCAGCGGTCACGGCGCAATCGCTGATGCCTACGGTCATGAGAGATCTGCTTGTCAATGTCACGGTACCGCCCAAAAGTGTTTCAACATCATTCACCCTTCTTATCGGCCCAGCAGAGGCCAACATGAGCCGACCTTTTGGGCGAAACTTCGCCCATATGCCCTCATCTTTCGGAAGAGGCCGCCGATAAGCTCACCAGTCGCATCCCGCGACGACAAGCGAGCGAAATATGGACATCCTCTTGGTAGACGACAGCAAGACAATGCGCCAGCTGGTTAAACGAGCGCTACGCCAGGCCGGCTACGAAAATCTGCAGATCGGCGAGGCCGGCAACGGCGCCGAGGCGCTCAGCATGGTGCAGGCTGAACAGCCGAAACTTGTTCTTTCGGACTGGAATATGCCGGAAATGCTTGGCATCGATCTGTTGAAACGGGTTCGTGGACAAAATTGCCAGGTGCCCTTCGGCTTTATCACCTCGGAATCTTCGGAAGACATCCGCGAGACCGCGATGAAAGAAGGCGCCAGCTTTTTCATCACGAAACCCTTTACCCCCGAAAATATCGACGCGGCTCTTGCGCCGCATATGAGCAAGTAGCTATGTCTGGACCCACTGCATTTGCGCTCTCCCACTTATTCACTGACCTGGTGGACCGCCCCGTCAACTTCTCAGAAGCAAAGACCCTGCCGGCAGCAGAGGCAAAAAAGGTCTATGCCGTTTACGAGACGTTACCGGCGGGGCGGCCCATCATCGTCCAGGCGGATCTTCCCTTTATTGCGGCTATTGCCGGACTCCTGATCGGAATGCCGGCAAATATCGCGCTCGAACGAGCGCAGACCGAACCCATGGAAGACAGCGTACGCGACCCCATCTATGAGGCGTTGAATATCTGCTCGACCTGCCTCAGCGGTGATGAGCGTGTGCTGCTTCGCATGATGACCACGAATAAGATGAAGATCCTTCACCCTGCTTCAGAGCTCCTGAAAAAGTCTGGATCAGCCATTAACTACAAAGTTGTTATCTCTGGAAAGGACTGCGGCCTTGTCTCCGTGCTGGGAGTCTACTAGGCCGAATTTAGGAGGACGTTTTCATGAACGTATCAAACACAATTCAGGATGCGCTGAGTGCACTTACAGGCTGTGAGGTACAGATGTCGCAGACTGGCTGCGAGAGCTTCCCAGTAGAGTTACATGCCGTTGTCGATTTCAACGGTACGCCATCGGGCATGATCCGCCTGGAGCTGAGCCAGGCAACAGCCGATCGCCTGAGCGCTACCATGCTCGGTTTCGATGATCCCAGCGAAGTCGATGACGTCGAGATGAGAAATGACGCCATCGGAGAGATCGTGAACATCATCGCAGGTAAGGTAAAGGCGCTGCGGGGCAAGACCGACGCACTGCTGTCTATGCCAGTCGTCGGCGATATACAGGCCGACCGTCCGGAATTGGCTCACGACAACTTCAGCGGGATCTTCATGGTTGGAGAAGATGTTGTCCGTGTCTCCACCGGCTGGGACCATCCAAACGAACGGTAAAAAGAAATTCCTGCTTCCTTTGCGAGTAACCCTATGACTGTCCGTCTATCCCGACTCTTCTTAGCCGCTGCCGTTTCTGCAGGCATGGTTGTTCCGTCCATCCAGGCACAGCCCGCGCCTAAAGATAAAAAAGCGCCCGCCAAGAAGATTGCTTCGACGCCGGTCTATGCCGATTATCCGCAGAAGAAGGGTAAGGTTCAGCCGATCAAGGTTGCTCCCCTGCCACGCTGGCTTTCCTTTGACATGGAAGTGCGAGACCGCGGTGAACTTCAAACGGCTTACAACTACACCAAAGGTCAACGCATTTACAGTCTGACGCGTGTGCGTGGCGGTATGACGATTCGTCCGACAAGCTTCATGTCGGCTTATATGCAGTTCCATGACACCCATGCTCTTGGTCAGTCCATCGGGCTGGTTGCCAGTAACATGCGCGATGGCTTCGATCTGCGTCAGGGCTATCTTGAGCTGCACCATCGTTATCTTCAGCTCATCGCCGGGCGACAGGAGCTGAAGTTCGGCAGCGAGCGCCTTATCGGTATCAGCGACTGGGCGAACAACAGCCGTACCTTCGATGCTTTCCGCCTGAGTATGGGAGGACGCAGGAACCACCTGGATCTATTCACCAGCTCTGTAGTTGCAGTGCATCCCACCTCCCTGGACACGCATGGCGCCGGTCTGAACTTTCATGGAGCCTATGCTTCCCTGCGTTCGATCGTTCCCAATGCCAATGTGCAACCTTTTGTCTATATCAAAGCCATGCGCTCCGTAACCAGCCAGCAAAAGATCGCCGGCAGCGAGTTGGAGACGACCTTCGGCACCGAGGTCGAAGGCGTTCTGCCTGCGCACTTCAGCTATCAGGCGATGGGAAACCTGCAGCGCGGCAGCTTCTCCAACAATGCGATCCATGCGGGTGCGGGCTTTGCGAAGGTCTACTACAGTGCAGCGAAGCTGCCTTTACAGCCCCGGGCGGGGATCGAGTACGACTACGCCACCGGCAACCCTCATCGCAACCTAAACCGCGTCAGCACCTACGACCAGCTTTATCCCAGCAACCACAACGCTTTTCAGTTGATGGACCTGTTTGGGTTCCAGAACATCAAGCAGCGCCGGTTCAATCTCGATCTGCGTCCAACAACCAACCTTACGCTGCTCTTCCAGGCAAGCCATCAGACCCTGGCCACGAAGATGGATAGCCTCTATAACAGCGCCGGATCTGTCCTCGTCAAGGCTCCTACCGCCGGCTTTGCCAATACCAATCTCGGAAACTCTCTCGACCTCTCAGCCAAGTACGTTTACCACGAGTCGGTCGTAGCGAATCTGGGCGTAAGCCATCTCTTCCCTGGCCAGTTGCTCAAAGACAACAGCAAGGGGCTTCCCGAGACGCTGGTTTACGTTGGCCTGACCTACCGCTTCCGCATGGATCACAATCCGCCGGCGGAATAGTTAGCGCATGCCTAAAGTCTGCAGATGAGCAGTTCTCGTTCGTAGATCATCTCCGGTGGCAGGTGAGCGTGGAGCAGAAGGAAGAGTTCCTCATGGTCCATCACCTCTTTTCTCCAGGCGGCATGATCGACCTGCTGCAGCTCCAGGAATTGTTCGCGGGTGAACTTTAGCCCTTTCCAGTGCATGTCCTCATAGCGCGGCGTCCATCCGATCGGTGTCTCGTCACTGCCCACCTTGCCGGTTGCCCGATCGACGATCCACTTCAGCACGCGCATGTTCTGGCTGTAGCCCGGCCACAGGAACTTCCCTTCGCCATCCTTGCGGAACCAGTTCACATGGAAGATACGCGGTGTGCGCTTCAGTTTTCGTTGCATCTTCAGCCAGTGGCGGAAGTAGTCGCCCATGTGATAGCCGCAGAACGGCAGCATCGCCATCGGATCGCGGCGTACCGCGCCCAGCTTGCCTGCCGCGGCTGCTGTCATCTCCGAGCCCATCGTCGCCCCGGTATAAACACCGCTGGACCAGTTGAAGGCCTGGTAGACCAACGGCATCGTCGTCGCTCGGCGTCCGCCGAAGATCAGTGCTGAGATAGGAACGCCCTCCGGATCTTCCCATGCCGGGTCAATCGAAGGACACTGCGCTGCCGGCGCTGTGAAGCGTCCGTTGGGATGCGCCGCCGGTGTCGATGATGCGGGAGTCCAGGGCCTGCCCTGCCAGTCCAGAGCCTCGGCAGGCGGCTCGTCCGTCATTCCCTCCCACCAGATATCGCCCGTCGGTACGCCATTCTTCGTCACCAGGGCAACATTGGTGAAGATACTGTTTTTGGCCAACGTCGCCATCGCGTTCGGGTTGGTCTTCGCGCTGGTGCCGGGAGCTACGCCGAAGAAGCCCGCCTCGGGGTTGATAGCTCTGAGATGTCCGGTGGCGTCCGGCCGGATCCAGGCGATGTCGTCGCCGACCGTCCACACCTTCCAGCCCTCGAAGCCCTTGGGAGGGATCATCATGGCGAAGTTAGTCTTGCCACAGGCCGACGGGAAGGCGGCGGCGACGTATGTCTTCTCGCCCTGGGGAGACTCCACGCCCAGAATCAACATGTGCTCGGCCATCCAGCCCTCGTCGCGGGCGATGTTAGAGGCAATGCGCAGCGCGAAGCACTTCTTGCCCAGCAGCGCGTTGCCGCCGTAGCCGGAGCCGTAGCTCCAGATCTCACGCGTCTCCGGGAAGTGCACGATGTACTTGGTCTCATTCTGCGGCCAGGCGACGTCCTGTTCCCCGGGCGCCAGCGGGGCTCCGACTGTGTGCATGCAGGGCACAACTCGACGGGTATCCTTATCGATCTCGGCGAAGACGGCCTTACCGATCCGCGCCATGATGCGCATGTTCACGACGACATAGGGCGAGTCGGTTAACTGCACACCAATCTGCGAGAACGGTGATCCGATCGGCCCCATCGAGAACGGGAGAACATACATGGTTCTTCCCTTCATCGATCCGCGGAACAGGCTCTTCAGCTTCTTGCGCATTACGAACGGGTCTTCCCAGTTGTTGGTCGGACCGGCGTTGTCCTTCGATAGCGAGCAGATGAAGGTGCGGTCCTCGACCCGGGCGACATCGCTCGGACTGGAGCGGGCGTAGAAGCAACCGGGCCACAGCTTCGGATCGAGACGCTGGAAGGTTCCGGCTGCCACTAGTTGGTCGCACAACCGGTCGTACTCTTCCTGCGAGCCATCTACCCAGTGAATCGCCGACGGCTGGCATAAATCCGCCATCTTCTCTACCCAACGGATAAGGTGACGGTTCGTCGTCGGAATCTCAGTCGAGTGCTGCTGCTGCATCGTTCCTCGCGATCTGCGTGGCGGTGCTGCTTAGGTGACGGGCCCCGGATTGAAGAGGGCATATTCGTTGTGCAGACCCCAACGGTCTGCCCATGTCTGCTGCTCACCGCTCGCGACCTTAAGGATAAGCCGAAAGATCGCCCAACCGATATCTTCAATGGTTGCTTCCCCGGTAGCGATCTTTCCGGCATCCACATCGATGAGGTCGAACCACCGCTTTGCAAGAGAGCTGCGTGTGGCCACCTTGATGACGGGCGCCATCGCAAGACCATACGGTGTTCCGCGGCCGGTGGTAAAGACATGCATATTCATCGCAGCGGCGAGCTGTAATGTGCCGCAGATGAAATCACTAGCGGGTGTAGCGGCGAAGACGAGCCCCTTGGCTGTGACACGTTCACCCGGACCGGTGACAGCGGCAAGCGGACTTGTGCCAGCCTTCGCGACAGAACCCAGAGCCTTCTCTACGATGTTGGCCAAGCCGCCCTTCTTGTTGCCGGGCGAAGGATTCGCGCTGCGGTCGACGTTATCGTGCGCGAGATACTCGTCGTACCAGGCCATCTCACGCACCAGATCACGAGCCACCTGCTCGTTCGCGGCACGCGCCGTCAGGAGGTGAACGGCATCGCGCACCTCTGTCACTTCAGAGAACATGACCGTCGCACCTGCACGAACCAGTAGATCGGCGGCGAAGCCCACGGCAGGATTCGCAGTAACGCCGGAGAAGGCATCGCTTCCACCGCACTGAAGGCCGACAACAAGATCAGAGGCCGGACAGGTAACGCGCTTACGCTGATTCAGACGCTCCAGACGCTTTTCGGCCATCTCCATCAGGGCTGCGACCATCTCTTCAAAGCCGTAGTGTTCCTCGTCCTGCAGACGAACCACGTAGGGCTCTTCGCTCAGGACGGGGAGCGTGCTGACAGGCAACATCTGCGAGGGCTGCATCTTCTCGCAGCCAAGGCTGACCACCATCGGCGCGCCGCCGAGATTGGGATTTAGGCTGAGGTTCCGCAGCGTGCGGATAGGGATCTCGGCGCCAGGCGCGTTGATCGCGACACCGCAACCGTAGTTGTGCGTAATTGCGATGACATCATCGACGTTCGGATACTTCGGCAGGAGCTCCTGCTTGATGCGGCGAACGGCGTAGTCTACCGTACCCGCGACGCACTGCACCGTCGTGCTGATGCCCAGGATGTTGCGCGTACCTACTGTACCGTCGGAATTCCGGTAGCCCTGGAAGGTATAGCCCTCGAGCGGCGGAAGTTGAGCCGGCGTCTCGGTCGCTAACGGCAAAGCGTCGAGTGCCGGAGGAGGTGGCGAGCTTAATGCATCCTCGGCCACCCATCCCCCTTGCGGAATAGCACGCTCGGCATAACCGATTATCGAACCATAACGGATCACGGCATCGCCGGGTTGAAGCGCCACCAGGGCAACCTTATGCGCTTCGGGAACTGCCTCCTGCAGGACAAGCCCTGAGGGAAACTGCGTTCCAGCAGGCAGACCGCCAGGATTCACGATGATGGCGACGTTGTCCTGAGGATGAACCTGGATATACCGAGGTTCGTTTTCTGTGCTCATCTTTGTTCCACCTTGCCATCGCGCAGCCGCCACAGGCCGAGCGAGTTGGCATCGTCCAGTTCCGCCGGCAGAAGCGCCGCCGGGAAGTTCTGGTAGCAGACCGGGCGAAGGAAACGATCGATCGCCGTGGCGCCTACCGAAGTGTAGTGATCGTTGCTGGTCGCCGGGAACGGTCCGCCATGCACCATGGCATAGGAGACCTCAACACCTGTCGGGAATCCGTTCACAAGGATGCGGCCAGCCTTCTTCTCGAGAACGGGAACAAGCTCCCTCGCGAGTTCGGTGTCCGATGCCGTCATATGCAGCGTTGCCGTGAGCTGGCCTTCGAGCGATGCGGCAATCGTCAGCATCTCTTCCTTGCTCTCGCACGCGATCAGAATGGACGATGGACCGAAGACCTCTTCCGAAAGATGGCGATCCTTTAGAATCTCGCTTGCCTTGGTCTGGAAGAGCGCAGGTACCCCGCCCCAGGCCGAGCTTCCCGCCTGACCGCGAGCTACTGTCTGTACAGAAGCATGGGCTTCGACTGTTTTCACACCTTTTTCATAGGCTTCGTGAATTCCCTTGTTCAACATCGTTGTCGCCGACTTGGCGCACATCTTCTCCGCGGCAACCTGGGCAAAGCTGTCAAAATCTGGTCCGGCCAAGCCCATGACCAAGCCTGGTTGGGTGCAGAACTGTCCCGTGCCCAGGGTGGCGGAGTCCGCAAAGCCTTGAGCGAGAGCAGCTACATCCCCCTGCAGCGCGCCCGGAAGTAGAAAGACCGGGTTCACACTGCTCATCTCGGCATACACCGGCACTGGCACCGGGCGCTTCGCGGCAATTCCAGCGAGCGCCAGGCCTCCAGCGCGGCTACCGGTAAAAGCAATGGCAGCTATCGCAGGATGTGATGCAAGGGCGCCACCGACGCCGTTGTCGCGTCCTCCGACCATCGCGAAGACACCGGCAGGCAGATTGCTGGCGGCAACGGCCTTTTGAATCGCGCGGCCGACCAACTCCGACGTGCCTGGATGCGATGGATGCGCCTTGGCAACGACCGGACAACCGGCCGCAAAGGCCGAGGCGGTATCGCCACCGGCGACTGAAAACGCCAGCGGGAAATTGCTTGCGCCAAAGACCACGACCGGGCCGATCGGAATCTTGCGCAGCCGCAGATCAGGCCGCGGAAGGGGGGTACGATCCGGCAGCGCTGAGTCCAGAACCGGGGAAAGCCATAGGCCCTGCCGCACCACCTGCGCAAACAGGCGCAATTGCCCAACCGTCCGGCCGCGTTCGCCTTCAATCCGGGGACGCGGTAGGCCGCTCTCCGCCATGGTCCGCTCGATCAGTTCATCGCCCAGATCGAGAATCGCCTGGGCAACGGCCTCGAGAAACTTCGCGCGCTCTTCCAGCGTGGTGCGACGGAATGCATCGAAGGCCTCTGCCGCTAAGGCGCAGGCCTCGTCCACCTGTTCCGTGGTCGCACCGTAAAAAGTCGGCTCCAGGGCCTGGCCCGTTGATGGGTTCCAGCCTGTGAAGGACTCACCCTTGCCTGCAACCGCTTTTCCGCCGATCAGAATCTCGCCTGTAATCTGCATTCAGTTCTCCCGTCTCTCTTATCGTGCCACGCGAGGCAGCATACAGGGGAGTTTCGGGTCGAAAGTCCAGCCGGGCATCAGGCATTGCATACCCAGGGCGTCGTCGCGCCCGCCCAGTCCCAGACTCTTATAAGTCGCATGCGCGGCTTCCACCTGCTCCCAGTCCAGCACGACGCCCAGGCCTGGTGTCGACGGCAATTTTATTTCGCCATTCACAATCCGGAAGGGATCCTTCGTCAGCCGCTGGCCATCCTGCCAGATCCAGTGGGTATCAATCGCCGTCACGCGCCCAGGAGCTGCGGCCGCTACGTGGGTGAACATAGCCAGCGAGACATCGAAGTGGTTGTTCGAGTGCGAACCCCACGTCAGGTCCCAGTCGCGGCAGAACTGCGCCACCCGCACCGATCCCTGCATCGTCCAGAAGTGCGGATCCGCCAGCGGGATATCCACAGACTTGAGCTGTGCCGCATGCCGAAGCTGCCGCCAGTCAGTAGCGATCATATTGGTAGCTGTGGGCAGGCCGGTGGCGGTACGAAACTCCGCCATGATTTCGCGGCCCGAGAAACCTTTTTCAGCGCCACAGGGATCTTCCGCATAAGCCAACACGCCATGCTTGCCGGTGCAGAGCCGCACCGCCTCATCCAGTGACCATGCGCCGTTTGGATCGAGCGTGATGCGAGCCTTTGGGAAACGCGCGGCCAACGCCTCGATCGCTTCCATCTCTGCCCCGCCCGCAAGCACCCCGCCTTTCAGCTTGAAGTCGTTGAAGCCATAGCGTGCATGAGCAGCCTCGGCCAGCCGCACGATTGACTCCGGAGTAAGTGCTTCTTCGTTGCGCAGACGGAACCATGCATCGTCGGCCTTCTCTTCGCCGCGGTAGCCGGCATCGCTACGCTTGCGGTCACCGATAAAGAACAGGTAGCCCAAGGCCTCGACTTTGTCACGCTGTTGCCCTTCGCCAAGCAGAGCCGCTACCGGCAGGCCGACAAACTGGCCCAGCAGGTCCAGCATGGATGCTTCAATCGCGGTGACCGCGTGCACGGTGGTGCGGAGATCGAAGGTCTGCAGACCGCGGCCCTCTTTATCCAGCTCGGCAAACGTCGACTGTACTTGCTGCAATACGCTCTGATAGTGAGCGACAGGACGCCCGATT
>JABFXN010000387.1 GCA_013361705.1 Acidobacteriaceae bacterium | reverse complement strand
TCTTTAATGATGAGAAAGACATGCTTGATGAGTGAGGGCTCGCCGATGTGTTTGGGAACCGCTACCGCCACGGCATGAGGATCGATAAACTCTTTTCCGACTTCGATGTTTGTGGTCAGGTTCCAGTGATTGTTCTCAAAGACCTGTTTGCTGAGCTTCGCTAACTCGCCGGCGTTTGGCTCCGGAATCAGGTTCACGACGCCCAGGTCGGAATGGGTGTTGTAGTGGGGAACGCCGTCTTTGGTGCTCGTGATCTCCCGCGCTCCCAGCCCCTTGTCGTCAGCCACCACAAGTTGCTTCTGCGCTGTGTCGTAAGAGATGGACGTTGGGAAATAGGCAGTCGGGATGTAACCGATGACTGGGTGCGCATCACGGGTCTGGAGATTGATAACCGCCACGGCATTCGCCTGGCCCAGCGTCACATAGGCCTTCCCTTCGCCGGTTACGGCAACACCATTGGGCCCAGAGCCAAATACGCCACCGGCGATCGGAACACTGAGATCAATGGTGCGGACGACCTTATCGGTCTTGAGATCAATCACCGAGAGGCTGTCGCTATAGGCATTGGCGACATACAGATTGGAGCCGAAGATCGTCATGCCGGCCGGATGCAGACCAACGGAGATCGTTTTCTCTTCCTTGCCCTGCGTGAGATTTACGACGGAGTCAGTACCGGTGAGAGTGAAGGCATCCTTACGGTCGACCACAATCGGCGTGCCGTCAGAGTAGTTTGTGAAGTCAGCACTGGTTGCCGGCCGGCCACCCTCGTTGCTGACGTAGGCGTAGTTCCCCCGAACTACAACGCTGTTCGGAACATTGCCGACAGGGATCTGGCTGATAAGCCTGGCAGGAGACGCCGTCAGGTCGATGACACCGAGCGTGTTCGTGACATTCAACGCCACATAGGCGCGCTTATTGTCTTCAGAAAAGGCAATGCCGCCAGGGTTGATGGATTTTGCGTTGTGATAAGGACGGCCATCGGCAGGCGGTGCTGGCAGATTGACCCTCTGCACATTGGTCAGCAGCCCTGTCTGCCGGTTTACATTCGCGATGACGACGAAGTTGTTGTCCTGACTGAAAAGCAGCTTCGTGCCGTCGGCGGAGTAGGTGACGCCTGTGAAAGAACCCGCTGTCAGTTCTTTTGGGGAGGCGGCCGCGTCCGCGGGAATGAAGCGCTGCAGAACCTTTCCGGTTACGGTGTCGAACACGATGATTGGCTGCGGCGAGCCCATAAGCAGCACAGCGGCGCTGTGAATCGCTCGATTTGGATTGAGCGCAACCGCCTTGGCACGTACGGGCGAGCCGAGTTCAACAATCTTGCCGGCCGGGGTCAGCGTCTGGTTGTCCGATGCGACGATCGAACCATCCTGCTGCAGTCCCACGGTTCGGTTCGGACCGCCTGATTGGGATGTTGCCCCATGTCCCGAAGCCATAACCGTTCCGGCCGAAACCGCCTCATCCTTCGGCGCCGCGGTGTTGAAATCGGGACTCCCTGTCTGCGCAGGGGCCGCTTGACCGAAGGAAGACGCTGAACCCAGGAGTAAAGAAACAGCCAGAACGCCAACTTGCCGATGCCTTGCGAATTCCATCGAATCTCCTCTTCAACTGTTTACATCCCGCAAGAGAACGAGATATTTGTTTTTCGCCCTTGCGCTAAAGCGGCAACCTCACGATTGTTCCAACGATCGAATTCGATCTACACAACGCAGGGCCTGTAATTTGCCGGCTCTTTACCCCACGCATGAGTCGGCGGAATATTTCGGTCCGTCGCCTGAATCTAATGTCGAACTCGGCAAAAATATATCACCACAACTTGATAGGAATGATGAACTGCGGCAGTGGCACAACGATGCACGCATCGTGGATCCAGCGAGTTTACTTTTACTTCTTTATCAGCGGACTGAAGCCCGCTGCTCCCACCCGTTCAGCCATACTCCGGGCCATCTCAAGGCGATCAAATTGTCCAGACGCCCAGAGGTGGCCCACCTACCTTTGGCGACTTTCGCGCACCACGATATACCGATGCTCTCTGGGTTTAAACACCTGGTTGAGATAGGTTCCCTTTGATTCGGCTGCCATAAATTCGATGTACACCTCGGGTGACACCCCGAAATACCGATACACCGACCCGTTTTGGCGAAACTCGATCTCTAACAGGTTCCGGCTCGCGTCGTAGCCAATCGAGGCGATGCTCTCCGACTCCACCGCTCGCCGCCTCATCTCTCAGGAGTACCCCCACTATGGATAAGACAGGTTCCGGAAACGGATGTATGAACTAAGCTAACTGTTCGCTCGTCTCCGCGGACGAAGCATGCTCTTCTCCGGTGACGACCCGGTTCCGCCCGGCATTCTTCGCCATATAGAGCGCGGCATCAGCACGCTTCACCATCGTCGTCCAGCTTTCGGCGGCTCCGTTCCAGCTTGCCACTCCCAGGCTGGCGGTCACGCCGACCTTCTTGTTTTCTACCGGCACAACAATCTGCGCGATACGCTTGCGCAAGCGCTCGGCCAGATGCAACGCCGTGGCGTGGTCCGTATGCGGCAGCAGAATCAGAAACTCTTCACCACCTGAGCGGCATAACAGGTCGGTCCCACGCAGCGCCGATTGCAGATCACGCACCACCAGGCACAGAGCGGCATCACCGGCGTTGTGGCCGTGAGTATCATTCAACTGCTTGAAGTGGTCCAGATCCAGAACCACGACCGACAGCGGAAAGCCGTAACGGCGGCAGCGCGCCATCTCGCGCGCGGCTTGGGATTCCAGAGCACGGCGGTTCAAAGCCCCGGTCAGCGCATCGGTGCTGGCAATCTCACGCAGGTCCAGCCCCATCTGGCTGACGAAGATCCCTACGAAGCAAAAGATAGTCGCCGCATTGAAGAGCATATTGACCGGCCACTGCGCATGAGCGATGGATTCGCCAGAGACCCCCAGAACATTGGAGCGGATCTCAACCACCTGCCAGAGCAGCCTGAGGAGGGCTACCAGGGAGATCACGACACTTGTGACGATGCGTAGCAGGCGGTTTTCTTCAATACCGAATCGCAGCAGTACTTCGACACTCAGTGCTGTTTGAATCGCCAGAATCACCGAGAGCACTTGAAAGCCGTGGAGCGGCTCATTCCGCAGTACGACAAACCACATCAGAAAACCGGCGTAAAGAGCGACCAGGACAGCATTCGTCCATAGATGACGGGATTTGACATGCAGGAACTCGGCGAAGCCCGTATGGCGCAGCCAGAGACTTACCGGCAACAGCAGCATGCTGAGGCCCAGATGGAGATTCCTCGGAAAAAGGTTGTGTCCGGCAATCAGGGCGTTGGAGGCGCCTGCGGCAACACACGACACCATGAACCACCAGATGCCGCGCGCCCGCCGGTAGCTGATATGCAGCGAGCAGAGCCCCGCAGCATAAACCAGCATGGTAAGCGCATTGATCAGCAAGAGGTTGTACGTATTCATGGCAGGAGCGGCCACCCCAGAGAAATTGGCCTGATGGTGAGGCCGCAGGTCGCGGACAGCGAGATTGTAGCAATGCAGAAGGCCTTGACTCCAGTACCAGTTTGGTAATCCGCTTCCATGGAAACCGATTTGGTACTCAGCTTCTCTTGGTTCGGAAATAACATATGATGAGAACCGCTCGCCTGATCGGATCTTTCCGGCGGGCAATCTATCTGGTAGGCAATCGCCTTTTCCGTATCCTGCAGAGCCTAAGCCGCGTGGTCCAAATGTGCCAATGCAGTTTCGATGTGGAGACCAAAAACGGATGAGCCTGAATGCCTGAAAGCCCATCGACAGCAACCATGTTGTTCTGGGCTGTACTGGTGCTCGCCACCCTGCTGCTTGCCTGCTGGCTGCTGCGCGTGAGCGCGCGCCGCGCCGATCTGACTCCGCGGAGACGTCAGTTTCTGGCTACAATTGGCGGCGCCTTGCTTGCCTGCGCCATATGGTCGCTCTACCATCTGACATCCTTTACTCCCGCCGGCGGCTTCGGCACACGGCACCCGGACATCATGCTGGGAGTCTCGCTGGTTGTCGCTATGGTGGGCTGCGGGGTCGCCGTAGGCAATGTCGCCCTGCTGATAGATAAGCAGGCCAGCAGCAAAGCTTCCAGCGGGATCGATGCCCTGACCGGTCTGCAGACACGGTCGCAACTGGAGATCAGTATCCGCAACAGCATCCGTCGCTGCGGCCCGGATGGAAGGTTTGCCGTAGCCCTGGTCGATCTGGACCGGTTCAAAGGCGTCAACGATACGCTCGGACACGAAGTAGGCGACCTGATCCTGCGGCAGACAGCGCAGCGTCTGCGTACCGTCGTCGGTCAACGCGAGACCCTGGCCCGCATCAGCAGCGATGAATTCCTCGCTGTATTGCCAAAGATCGAGCAGGAAGGCGCTCTTCCCGCGATCTGCCGCAGGATCCTGCACGCAGTCTCGGAGCCGCTCACCGTCGGCAGCCACAAGATCCACATCACCTCAAGCATCGGCGTAGCCGTCTATCCCGATGACGGCGCCGACGTCTCCACCCTGCTTCGCAAGGTCGACACCGCGCTCGACCGCGCCAAAGCCGGGGGACGAGGTGACTTCCGCATCTTCAATCCAGAAGTCGACAAAGCCCTGCTGGAGCGGCTGGCGCTTGAAAACGATCTGCGCCACGCGCTCGGCCGCAACGAGTTCCTGCTGGCCTATCAGCCGGAGTTCGATCTGCAGACAGGTGAAGTCGTCAGCATGGAAGCCCTTCTTCGCTGGCGTAGGCCGACGGGGGAGTTTATCTCTCCGGCTAAGTTCATTCCTGTCGCCGAGGAGACGGGCGTTATTGTCCCCCTCAGCCAGTGGGTTCTTGAAACTGCCTGTCGCGAGCTCAACGACCTGCGCTCCTCCCTCGAGTACAGCCCTCGCTTTGCCGTCAATCTCTCTCCCCGCCAGTTTCAGCAGGACAATCTCGTGGAGATGATCATCTCCACCCTGGAGAAATACCAGGTCCCTCCCGGCAACCTGGAGCTGGAGATCACGGAAGGCTCCCTGATGGATGACCCCGAGAAAGCAGCGTTCTCTCTCCACCGGCTGCGCCAGCACGGTATCGCCACCGCCATCGACGACTTCGGCACAGGGTACTCTTCGCTCAGCTATCTGCGGCGCTTCCCGATCGACAAGCTCAAGATGGATCGCGCCTTCGTCACCGACATCCAGGTGGATAAAGACAGCGCAGCCCTGGCAGAGTCCATCCTGCGCATGGCCCATCAACTCGGTCTGAAGGTCGTGGCGGAGGGTGTCGAACTACCGGAGCAGCTCGACCTGCTGCGCCATCTGCGTTGCGATGCCGCCCAGGGCTTTTTGCTGGCCCGGCCCATGTTCTTGCCGGAACTGACCGGGTTCCTGCTGGATCACCAGGAAAAGGGATAGAGCATTTTCCCTGCGGGCGTAGCGTGAGGGTTCAGCATCTATGGGCGTTTTCCGCAATGAAAACGCCGCTACACGCTCCTTCCGGGATACGCAGCAACGGGGAAAATGCTCTAACCTGATCGCAGCACGACGTATCTTCGACTTACAATGGCTTCACCCATGCGCCCAGTTGCTTTGCTCCTCATCTCCAGCCTCTGGCTGGCAACCACAGGGTTTGCCCAGCACAATCCTGAGACCGACGAGGGTCCGAGCGCGCCACCGAACATCCTGAAAACCCAGTCCGGCATCGTTGAGACCGGTTCCATGGGCAATGCAGCCTATCGCATCGATGTTCCGGCAAACTGGAACCACTCCCTGGTCGTCTTCTACCACGGCTACAGCGAGCGGTCATTTCACTATCGCTCCGACGCGCAACTGCACGACCAGGCCCGACCGATGTTCCAACGCGGCTTCGCCGTGATCCAGAGCGGTTACTCCCAGACCGGGTGGGCCCTGCAGGCCGCCTATCCCGAGACCGAACACCTGCGGAAGTACTTCACCAAGAAGTATGGTCAGCCGAAAGAGACCTACGTCGCCGGCGGCTCCATGGGCGGAGCCCTGACCATGATGACGCTGGAGCTGAATCCCAAGCCATATGTCGCGGGTCTCGATCTCTGCGGAGCCGTGGAACCCACCTACGAGTGGGCCTCGCGGCGATTCGCCTGGCGCGCTGCTTTCGACTACTTCTTCCCCGGCATCTTCCCTCCGCTGGTGCCGACACCGCAGGACTTTATCGAGAATGACGGCCTGCGCCAGAAGATCCTCGCCGCCCTGAAGGCAAAGCCCGCGGCGGCCGCGAGTATGCGGGATATCACCTACGAACACACCGATCTGCAGGTGGCCAACCTGATGATGTACATCACCTGGCAGATGGCTGACTTCCAAAGGAAGGCCGGCGGCAATCCTTTCGACAACCGCAACTACATCTATACCCGCTCCAGCGAAGACCCCCATACCGACTACGCCCTTAACGACGGTGTTCACCGCTATGCCGCCGACGATAAGGCGCGCAAGTGGGTCGCCACCTGGTACACACCAACAGGAAAGCTCACCCGCCCCATGCTGGCGCTGCACACGGTCTTTGACCCCCTCGTCCCGGCAACTTCCATGACACTGTATGGCCGCATGGTGGAGGAGGCAGGATTCGGCAACAACTATGTGCAAACCTACGTTCATCGCGAAGGTCACTGCACCATGAGTGCCGACGAAGTTGGCCGAGCCTTCGATCAACTGCTGCTATGGGTTCACCAGAAAAAGATCCCCCAGGCAGGCCTGCTGCGTTAGAGCATTTCTCCTGTAGGTGTAGTGTAGGGATTCCGTATCTATGGGCGTTTTCCGCAATGAAAACGCCGCTGCACTCCCCTGCCGGGCTACCCAGCAACAGGAGAAATGCTCTAGCTTCCTTACGGTCAAACTTAAGCCATCCTTAACTTCCACAGAAATCAAGCCAAAACCAGGAAAATCAACCTTCCATTCATAGACGCCATATCTGCTATTCACATTTCTTGGCTACTTTCAGCCCATTGTGAACAACAGAATAGTTGTCTCGTCTCTGGCAATTTTGCTGTCTTTGGAGGCAGGTGGAGGTGCGCAATCGGCACCCGCGCCGGCGAAGCATACCGCCTATTACGTCAACACGCAGGTGCTGCACATCGCCGATCTGATTCCGGCGCCACCGTCGGACAACGATCCGCAGACCCGCACCGAACTCGCCGAAGTTCATCGCATTGAAACATCACGTACGCCGGCACAGGCCGCAGCCGCCAAAGCGGACGATGAGGAAGAGGATATCTTCGTCTTCCGCACCGTTATGGGGCCATCGTTTACGGCGGCAAAGCTGCCGCTGATCGCGGAGCTTTCCAACCACGTCAAAGGCGACCAATCCGTTCTTGGCGGAGAGCTGAAAGCGCTGTTCCAGCGTCCGCGCCCTTACCAGTCGGATAAGACGCTGCATCCTGTTTGCAAACTGACCGACGTACATAACTCCTATCCGAGCGGCCACTCGCTCTCCGGCTACATGCTGGCGCTCACCCTCGCGGAGCTGGCTCCCGAAAAACGCGATGCCATTCTGGCGCGCGCCGATGAGTATGCGCACAACCGCGTGGTATGCGGCGTTCATTATCGCGCCGATACCGAAGCCAGCCGGCGTATCGCGTATGCCGCCTTCGGCAACATGCTTGCCAATCCAAAGTTTCAGACCGATCTCGCCGCTGCACGCGAGGAGCTGCGCACCGTCTCGGGCAACACGCACTAACTCTGCACCCTGCACCTTCCGGCCCAAGTAATAACGAAAAAGATTAGGAGATACTCTCGTGCTTCGACCTTCTCTCTTAGCCAGAACGCGCGCTGTCTTTGCTGTGGCGCTTGTTGCCGTTTCCCTTGGTTTGCCTGCAATCGCGCAGCAGACCGGAACTCTCTCTGGAACCTTGAAAGACGCCATCGGCGCCTCCATTCCCAACGCGACCATCGTGCTGCGGAATGAAGCGACCAAGGTTGTCCGTAACGTACGCGGCGATGCCGAAGGTCACTTCAACGCCAGCGGTCTGCCCGCGGGAACGTACACCGTCGAGGCCTCCGCGCCCGGCTTCGCCCTCACGACACGCCAGGGTGTACAGCTTAGTGCCAGCAACACCCAGGACGTCACATTGACTCTGAAGGTCGGCGGCGCCAACGAGCAGATCACCGTTGACGCTGCTAACGCCAATTCCATCGCTGCCGCCTACGCCGTGATGGATGGCGTGCTTGACGCCCGCAGCGCCCGCACCGAGATCAATTCCACCTATATCCAGAATTACGTTGCGCCGACCGCAGACTACACCGAAGTTCTGCAGAACGCACCCGGAACGTACAGCCTGAATGCGAATGGCGTAGGTCTGGGCGATGCGAAGATGTTCTTCCGCGGCTTCTCTGACGGCAACTACGACATCACCTTCGACGGTATTCCGTGGAACGATACCAACACGCCCTCCCACCACTCCTGGGCCTTCTTCCCGTCGCAGTTCCTCGGTGGCGTCGACTTTGACCGCTCACCCGGCTCCGCCTCAACGGTTGGACCGACACCCTTCGGCGGGTCGATCAATCTGCTCTCCAAGGAGATGCCAGATGTCCAGAACATTCGCGGCGGCATCAGCTACGGTTCGTTCAACACGAAGCTGATCGATGTGAACTACGACACCGGCAACTTCGGCGGCGTGTCCAAACGGAATAATCTCTTCATCGATGTCCACCATATGGACTCCGACGGATACCAGACTTTCAACTACCAGACGCGTAATGCCGGCGCTCTGAAGTATCAATTCAAGTTCTCTGAAAACAAGATTCTGACGGGCTTTGCCAGCGTGCTCTGGCTTGACTCCAACACACCCAACATCAAGGGACCGACACGCGCGCAGGTTGCCCAGTTCGGCGATAACTACCTGCTGCAGAACACCGATTCAACACAGGCCAACTACTACAAGTACAACTTCTACCATGTGCCTACGGACTTCGAGTACATCGGTTATAAGCAGCAGCTCGGCCACGGTTGGTCGCTTGATACCAAGCCCTACGCCTACAGCTACAACAACAAGCAGAACTACGCCGTTACGCCGAAGAAGGGTACCGTCAGCGAACCTAACTGTTCCACCGCTGTCAGCGGAGCCCTGCCATGCGGCACCGATAAGCTGAACAGCTACCGCAAATATGGTGAGATCACCAGCCTGAGCCAGGTCTCCCGCTTCGGCATCTTCCGCGTGGGCATGTGGTACGAGTGGGCAGCAACCGACCGTTTCCAGATCCCACAGGATCCCATCACGCAGGTCGACAGCGCACTGCCGAATTTCCATGAGCAGTTCTGGACCAACTCCTATCAGCCCTACGCCGAGTACGAGTACCACGCCACCAATAAGCTCACCCTGACCGGCGGCTTGAAGTTCGCGCACTACACCATGGATCTGAAGCAGTACGCCGACAACGGATCTACGGTCGGCAATCTGAGCGGCGCCCCGTACGTACGGAACAACGCCAGCTACAACTCGGTACTGCCGTCCGTCGATGCCAACTACCGCATCCGTCCGAACTGGTCGGTCTATGGCCAGTTCGCCACCGGCAGCGTGATTCCGCCGAGCAGCGTCTTCGATATCAACCAGACTTCCACCGGCACCTCCACTGCCGCCGTTCTCAAGACGCTGCCCGATCCCAGCTATGCCAAGAGCTACCAGACCGGTTCCGTCCTCAAACTGCACCGGGTTACCCTCAACGCCGATGTCTACTATGTCCGTTTCGGCAACGCCTACTCTGCGCCCAGCGACCCAAACTTTGTGAACTACACCTCGCAGGGTGACTCGGTCACCAAGGGTTTTGAAGGTGAGACCAATGTCTACTTCGGTAAGGGCCTCAGCCTCTTCGCCAACGGAACCGCCGGCACGGCCAAGTATGTCAGCCAGACGGTCGGAGGGGCCTCGAACCCGAACTACGACCTGTGGGTTGCCAGCACGCCCTCGAACACCGAAAGCCTGGGCATGACCTTCCAGGACAAGTACCTCAACCTAGGCATCTTCAACAAGCGCATCGGTCCTATGTGGAACGACGGCAAATACGCTACGCCGTCCGCCTCCAGCGGTCTGAGCCTGAACCCGGTGCTGGGCACCAATGCCAACCAGGCAGTGCCGATCGATCCGTTCAACGTCACCAACATGTACGTGAACTTCACAATGCGCCGTGGCTCCATCTTCGACCAGACCAAACTCCGCTTCAGCGTCAACAATCTCTTCGACCAGCACAACATCACCAGCGTGAACCCATCTGGCTCGGTGCCTCTCAACCGCGTCGGCTATGCCTTCACACCAGCCTCAGGAGACACCCTGGGCCTCCTGCCCGGACGCAGCTTTATGGTCTCCTTCACCATCGGCCTGTCCCCTCGACAGTAACCGAAGCACGAGTAACCAACCTTGCGGAGGGCCGGAAACGGCTCTCCGCTCTTTTATTTAAGAGGATAGAATCAGTTATGGCCATCGCACGGCCTGCGACCACGCAGGCTGGGTCCGGATTGACGCCTCCCGAGATCAACTCCAGCACTGTCTCCGCCGCCAATGGCGTTGATCTGGAGCAGCCGATTTCTGTGCCCAAGGCTCCGGAAGATGCCTCGGTCCACGATTCGTTGGCCTCTCCCAGCGGCATTCTGGCGGAAAAACCCTTAGCCCCCCCCGCCAAACCGACCTCCGTCACACCCTACCTGACCTGGCTGGACAGCGCCTCGGCTCAGCGCATTGACGTAAAGTTTGCTCACCTGCTTGAAACCGTCCGGATCTTCCGCCCCGGCGACGACCTGGAGGTCATCCGCAAAGCCTGGATCTTCTGCCTGGAGAACCACGCCGACCAGAAACGTGCCTCCGGCGAGCCCTACGTCATCCATCCGCTCGAGGTCGCCCAGTTACTGGCGGAGATGAAGCTGGACGCCACGGCGATCGCCGCCGGCCTGCTCCACGATGCCGTGGAAGATACCGACGTTACCGCCGACGAGATTTCGACCCGCTTCAGTGACCAGGTCGCCCACATCGTCGAGGGCGTCACCAAGCTCGACAAGATCAAGTTCGCCAACCGCGAAGACCACCAGGCGGAAAACATCCGCAAGATGCTTCTCGCGATGGTCACCGATGTCCGAGTCGTGCTCATCAAGCTGGCCGACCGCCTGCACAACATGCGGACGCTGGAGCACCTGAAGCCCGAGAAGCAGCAGAAAATCGCCAGAGAGACGCTCGACGTCTACGCCCCCCTCGCCCACCGCCTGGGTATGGGTAAGCTTCGCGGCGAGCTCGAAGATCTTGCCTTCCGCTACGTCGATCCCGTCGCCTACCAGCAGGTCGAGAAAGAGGTCGACCAGGTCCGCGACGAGGGCGAGCGCTTCCTGCAGGGCATCGTTAAGGTCCTGGAAGAGAAACTCGCCTCCCACCACATCCACGGGCGCGTCGAGTACCGCATCAAGCGTCTCTACTCCATCCAGCAGAAGCTGCAGGATGGGACGCTGCCGCTGAACCAGGTCTACGACCTTCTGGCCGTTCGCGTCATCACCCAGACCGTCGGCGAGTGCTACGCCATGCTCGGCCTGCTGCACTCCACCTGGCGGCCTGTCCCTGGCCGTATCAAGGACTTCATCGCCATGCCGCGGCCAAATATGTACCAGTCGCTGCATACCACCCTCATCGCCGACGGCGGCCACCAGTTCGAGGTGCAGATCCGGACCGAGGAGATGCACCGCATCGCCGAAGAAGGTATCGCCGCGCACTGGAAGTACAAGGCCAACGAATCCGTCACCGACAAGGACGAACAGCGCCTCGCCTGGGTACGCCAGATCATGGAATGGCAGCGCGAGATGACCGACCCCAACGAGTTCATGTCGACGCTCAAGATCGACCTCTACCCCGAGGAGGTCTATACCTTCACCCCCAAGGGCAAGGTAGTGGTGCTGCCAAAGGACGCCACGCCGATCGACTTCGCGTATACGATTCACACCGACGTCGGTAACACGACCGTCGCCGCCCGTGTGAACGGGCGCATCGTTCCTCTCCGCACCAAGCTGCACAACGGCGACATCGTCGAGATCTCCACCCAGACCGGTCATACTCCGAGCCGTGACTGGCTCAGCTTCGTCAAGAGCTCCCGCGCCCGCAACAAGATCAAGCACTGGATCAACGTGCACCAGCGCGAGCGCGCTATCGAGATCGGCCGCAAGCTCCTCGACCGCGAAGGCCGCAAGTTCAAGGTCGCCATCACCAAGCTGACCGAAACCGATTTCACCCGCGTAGCCAACGAGTACGGTCTCGGCAATGGAGAGGATCTCTTCGCCGGCCTCGGCTTCGGCAAGCTGTCAGCACGCCAGGTGCTCAATAAACTCGAACCCGGCAGCACCATGCCGGTTGAAACCGACACGGAGCCAAGCCTTCCCACACCCGGACAGATGTCCGAGGCGGTCAAGCGCGTCTTCTTCGGCAAAGGATCGGATTCGCTGCAGGTGGAAGGTCAGGACGACCTGCTTGTCTACCGCGCACGATGTTGTAATCCCATCCGCGGTGAAGAGATCGTGGGCTATGTTACCCGCGGTAAAGGCGTGGCTGTCCACGCACGAAGCTGTCCAAACGTACAGAATCTGCTCTACGAGAGCGACCGTCGCATCAATGTGGAGTGGTCGGCTACACCATCGGCGAACGCCCGCCAGACCACTTATCCGGTGAAACTCATCCTCACCTGCGACGACCGCACCGGTATGTTGAAGGAGTTCACCGCCATCATCTCTGACGACGACACCAACATCCGCAGCGTGGAATCACGCTCAAATGATGATGGCACCGCTACTGTCGAGTTCGTCGTCGAGACCGTCGACCTGAAACACCTGAACAAACTAGTCAACGATCTCCGCCGTGTCCACGGCGTCCGCGACGTTCAGCGCGTGAACAAGATCTAGCGACGGTCCTGCTCTCCTGTTGTCGTCCTGAGCAAACGGGGTCCCCGGCGAACTTGTTCGCTGGGGCAGAAAGCGAAGGACCTGCTTTTCCAACTTGTCCCCACACGGGTACCCACCCTAACAACGTGGGGTGGGTACCCGCAAAGTTTTGACTTCCGTGGCGAGGGCGGGCACCCCGCCTGAAAGAGTTCCTACCGTTTCAACCGCTCATCGAATGGATACGCATAGCTCTGCGCAATCCGGAATCGCTTCGCCGAGCGATGCAGTGGATTGAAGAGGTAATTCGCAGTCTCCGGCACAATCGCGCTCGGCACCTTTAGCAGCACCGTCTCCGCCTTGCGTAACCACTCTGTTCCGAGATGCTGTGTACGTTCGAGATCATGCTGCCATCCCGCGCCAAGCTGTGATGCGCGAATCTCATCAAGCTTCACCGTCGGCCCAACGATGCGCAGCAAAGTGAATTCCGGCGGAACATCGTTCGCTGCGGTATGCGCACAGACTTCGAGCAGCGCAGCCGCCGGGTGCTCCGCCAGATAGACAACCGGCTGGCCGGCAAAATGCCAGCGCCCGGGCGCACGCTGTCCACCGACACCTTTCAGATCCTTGAAACGGCTGATGCGCCAGAGGATCACTAGACGAAGAAGCCTTCGTCGATCTGCACCAGCATCTCTTCAACAATGCGGCTGCCGGTATCAGTCTTCAGCAGCGACAACGGACTACGACCATCCAGGCGCGTATGAGGCCGCCGAAGCCATGCCAGTGCACGCTCGCGTGAGCCGTACGTTGCTTCCGCAGCCGAAAGCACACGGATCACCCGCAGCACCCGGTCAGACTCCTCCAGCGTCAGCTTCTCCCGCTTCGCTTTGCGATGCTGCAGGGTGCGCGACGGAATCACGACCTCATCGATCTCCGCCCGCTCCAGACCGAGATCCGAGAGGCGCCCAACCACCGAGGGCGCGAGCCGCGCTTCAATGATCTTCAGCACCGCCGCCTCGGTCACCGGAGCACCGAGGCCAAGCCAATCGCCGATCTGGACCATCGCCGTATTCATATAAACATTATGCCACGAAAATAACGGCAAAATGCGGATCGAGTTATCCTGAAGATCCATGAAGAAGAGCCTCTTCGCCGCGCTTCTCCTCCTTGTCTCCAGCATCTCCTTCGCGCAGGAAACCCCGACCATCCGCGTCAACACCAACCTGGTGCAGGTACCGGTCTCAGTCGATTACAAGGGCGGGCGGCTCTACGGTCTGAAACCTGAACAATTTGTGGTGCAGGATAACGGTGTCGAGCAGAAGATCCGTCTCGATGAAGACGCCGACCAACAAGGAATCGCGCTCTTTGTTCTGGTGGAGTGTGGCCGCGAGTCCATGATGCAGTTTGGCAACATCAGCGGCCTGGCCACCATGGTGGAAAGCATCGTCGGCGGTGCACCCAAGCTTATCGCCGTGGCTCGTTACGCCTCCGGCCCGGAGCTGTTGCAGGACTTCACCGGCAACATGGAAAAAACCACGATGACGCTGAACGCCCTCAAGCCCTGCGAAGATGGGGGAGCCAACACGCTCGATGCCGTGAAATACGCCGCCGAAGCTCTGTCCCAGCGTCCCAGCCGCTACCGGCGCGCCATCCTCCTCGTTGGGGAGACCCGCGACCACGGCAGCAAGGTCAAACCCGAAGCCGTCGTCGAAGAGCTCGGCCGCTCCAATGTCGTCGTTGATTCCGTGAGCTTTAACCCCGGCAAGACCGAGATCGTGAATAGCCTCTTCCACGGCCAGATGGGCTCCGGGCCTCTCGGCCTCCTCGTCATGGCGGTCAATGCCCTGAAGAAGAACGTCCCCAAAACCCTGTCAGAGCTCTCCGGCGGAGAGTACATCAACTTCACCACTCAGAAGGGCTTCGATAACGGCATGTTGCGGTTGTCAAACCACATCCACGACTACTACCTGCTCAGCTTCCAGCCTCCGGCCAACGTCGAACCAGGGCTGCACCGCATTACCATCTCCATCCCCGACTATCCAGACGCCAAACTCCGCGCCCGCCAGAGTTACTGGGCCGGACCTGCCGGGGCACAGTAAACTGCCCTCATGAGCGACACCAACAAGACTGCTATCTCTCCCAAAGAAGCTCCCGCCGCAATCGGCCCTTACTCGCAGGCTGTACGCGTGGGCGACACGCTCTTCTGCTCCGGCCAGGTCGCGCTCGACCCCGCCACCGGTAACCTGATCCATGGTGGCATTCAGGAGCAGACGACCCGCGTTCTTGAGAACATCAAGGCTGTTCTAGCCGCAGCAGGGCTGGACATGGTACATGTTGTGAAGACGACAGTATTTTTGACCAACATGGCCGATTTCGCTGCCATGAATGAGATTTACGGTCGTTATCTCGCGCCGGAAGGTGTTGTCCCCCCGGCTCGATCCACCATCCAGGTCTCCGCCCTCCCTAAAGGGGCGATTGTTGAGATTGAAGTAATCGCCAAAGAATCTACAGAGGGCTAGAGCATTTTTCCTAAAGGTTTAGAGCAGAGTTTCGGCTGTATGCGCCGTTTTCCTGCAAAGAAAACGGCATTCGCAGATTTATCCAAAGCTACAGTGTTAGGAGAATTGCTCTGATGCAGACCTATACCGTCCAGACAGCGGACCCGTCATCTGAAAAAGAGCCCGTTCTTGTGGAACGGCGAATGGCAAGTCTCGATGGCTGGCGCGGTGTGGCAATTCTCGCGGTCTTTTTCCGCCATTACACCGTCACGACCCAATCGTCGCAGCCTCTGGTGCAAAAAATCTCCTGGCTCTGCTCAGGCGGTTGGGTCGGTGTAGACCTCTTCTTCGTGCTCTCCGGGTTTCTGATTACCGGAATTCTTCTCGACACACGGGAGCACAAGCACTACTTCCGTAACTTCTACGCACGCCGAACGCTCCGCATCTTTCCCCTGTATTACGGAATCTTTGCGTTGATGCTGTTGCTTACGCCATTGCTTCATCTGCAATGGATGCCGGCACATCTCCTCTACCCGCTTTATTTAGGGAATATAGCCCTGGTAGCGAACGACGCCAGCCAATGGATCCGCCCCTGGTTTTCGCTGGGCATTATGTGGTCCCTTGCTGTTGAGGAGCAGTTCTACCTTGTCTGGCCCTTTGTGGTTTCCTGGGTTCCGCGGAAGGAGACTCTTCTGAAGCTGGTCCTCGCCGGAATGGGATTTGCGTTTGCCGCCCGCGTGGCGCTCCATCTGATCCTGGGTACCTCAGCCGCGATCGAATGGAACTACCATGTGCTTCCCATGCGCTGCGACGGTCTGCTGACTGGCGCTTTGGCCGCCATCCTGCTGCGCCAGGGAACCCTGGAGCGCGCAAACAAATTATTACGGTGGCCAGCATGGATCTCAGCGGTCATCGCCATCTGCATCTATGCGTATGACGGGAGTGTGGACTTCCACTTTCCGGCGGTAAGCCTGTTCCTCTACCCCTGCCTGGGCTGGATCTTCGCAAAGCTTCTGCTTGTCGCCCTTCAGAAAGACACCTGGGCCTATCACATTGGCAGTTCGAAGATTCTCCAGTTCTTTGGCAAGTATTCCTACGGAATCTACGTGTACCACCGCCTCGTCAATCAGCAGATGGTTCTGCAGTTCTTCCAGACGAAGCTTCATTCGAAGCCGTTGGGATCTATCGCCTTCTTTATAGAGGCCTTTGTTCTGTCGATCACCGCCGCTGTCCTCAGCTACGAGCTGTATGAGCGTCATTTCCTGAAGCTGAAAAGGCTATTCAGCTATTCAGCCGAGAAGGTTGAGGCTGTTGCGTAGGATTGCATTCCCAAAGTGGATCGCCGCCCCAAGGAATCCGCTTAAGCCCTCCAGGCGTCTAACAGGCAAAAGGAGATTCCAATGGCCGAAACACCTATGCTCGATGAGCAGACGACGACCAGAGGCAAGATCCACAAGACCGAAGAGGAGTGGCGTCAGCAACTCACACCGGAGCAGTTCCATATCCTGCGCCGGAAAGGCACAGAGCCGGCATTTACCGGTGCTCTGTACCAGAATCACCAAGATGGAACCTATTGTTGTGCAGGGTGCGGCGCCGAGCTGTTTACCTCAGACAAGAAGTTCGACTCAGGTTCCGGCTGGCCCAGCTTTTGGCAGCCTATCTCGGCTGATGTAATTGAGGCGCATGAGGACAGCAGCTACGGCATGCGCCGGATCGAGGTGACCTGCGCACGCTGCGGCGGCCACCTTGGTCACGTCTTCCCCGACGGTCCTCGCCCGACCGGTCTTCGCTACTGCATCAATTCCGCATCGCTGGAGTTCGACAAAGAACCGAAGTAATTCTGTCTATTACCCCAAAATGGCCCGCGAACCTGCGGGCCATTTCGATTTAACAGCCGCGAATTCGTACAATAGACACTATCGTGACACTGGATTTTCTAGGTTCCACTACCCGCACACACCGGTGCGGAGAACTTCGCGCCGCAGATGCCGGCAAACCCGTAGTCCTGATGGGCTGGATCAACCGCCGCCGTGACCACGGCGACCTGATCTTTCTGGACCTGCGCGACCGTACCGGCATTACCCAGGTGGTGCTCGACAAGTCGCTCTCCGGCCATGACGCTCTGGCCAAGGCCGAAGCCGCGCGTCCTGAGTACGTTATCGCCGCCCTCGGCAAGGTTCGCCTGCGCGACGAATCGCTGGTCAATCCTAAGATGCCGACCGGCGAGATCGAGGTGCTGGCCACCGAACTGTTGATTCTGAACGACGCCAAGACTCCGCCCTTCTCGCCGGCCGATGACGCCATTCAGAACGAAGAGATGAGGTTGAAGTACCGCTACATCGACCTGCGCCGCGCCGAGATGCAGCAGAACTTCCTCGTGCGCCACAAGGTCAACCAGGCCATCCGCCAGACTCTCTCTGACGAGGGCTTCCTCGAGATCGAGACTCCGTTCATGACGCGCTCCACTCCGGAGGGCGCACGTGACTACCTGGTTCCCTCTCGCGTCCATCCCGGCACCTTCTATGCGCTGCCGCAGTCGCCGCAGATCTTCAAGCAGATCCTGATGATCTCGGGCTTCGACCGCTACTTCCAGATCGCCCGCTGCTTCCGCGACGAAGACCTCCGCGCCGACCGCCAGCCGGAGTTCACCCAGATCGACCTGGAGATGACCTTCCCCACGCAGGATCAGGTCTTTGCCGTCGTCGAGCGCTTCCTCACCGCCTCCTTCGCAGCCGTAGGCGAAACCATCAATACCCCCTTCCTGCGTATGAGCTACGACGAAGCCATCCGCAAGTACGGTATCGACAAGCCCGACATGCGCCTGCCGGCGATGGCCGATCTGACCGACGTGCTGACGCCCGAGCTGCGCACCACCCTCAAGATCGAGCAGAAGCTGCCGGTGCTCGGCTTTGTGATTCCTTCGGTCGGCGAGCTCTCCAGCACTGCCCGTAAGTCGCTGCTCAGCGAGGTTCGCGCTTCGTTTGGCGACAGCGGCCTCGATCTGCTCGACCTCGTCCGCCTGCGCACTGCCGAGCAGTTCGTTCCGCTGGCTGATGCCATCTCTGAGAAGCTGAACGCCGAGCTCGTTGCCTTCAACGGATCGAGCCTTACGTCCAACGATCTGGCAGTGGTCGTCACACCCAAGCTCGAAACGCCCGAGATGTGGAACTTCGACCGCCAGTGGATCTGGAAGCGTGTCGGCCAGCTTCGCCTGGAGCTGGCGAAGAAGTATGCCGACAAGCACGGCCTCTTTGAAAAGAAGGGTACGCCCGACGACTACAAGTTCCTCTGGGTCACCGACTTCCCCATGTATGAGTGGAACGAGGAGAAGAAGATCTGGGACGCGGCGCATCACCCGTTTACCTCGCCGCATGAAGAGGACATCATCTCCGGCGCTCTCTTCAACGACAAGGGTGCCGTACGGGCCTCGGCCTACGACGTGGTGCTCAACGGTCTGGAGCTAGGTTCGGGCTCGATTCGTATCCATCGCAAAGACGTGCAGGCGGAGATCTTCCGTTCACTGGGCATGAGCGATGAAGAGGCCAAGGAGCGCTTCGGCTTCTTCCTCGATGCGCTGGAGTACGGCACGCCTCCGCACGGCGGCATTGCTCTCGGCATCGACCGTATAGTCATGCTGCTGGCCGGAGCTCAGAGCCTGCGCGAGGTCATCGCCTTCCCCAAGACAGCAAAGGCCATCGACCTGATGGTCGACGCTCCCAGCCACGCAACCGAAATGCAACTCAAGGAGCTCCACCTCCGGCCTACGGTGCGCAACTAAATCAACCAAAGACGAAGAAGAAACCCGCCCCTCGCTGGGCGGGTTTCTTTTGGTAACCACCGACCGGGTGCCCCGGGTCCCCAGGGGACCTGGGTATTCGCGCTACGCGCGAACCTTTTTTTGTCATCCCGAAGGGATCTACTTTTATCTTTTGGCCTGATGAGAAGCGTTGGTAGAGAAGCAGATTTCTCCGCTCCGCTGCGAAATGACAAACAAAAAGACGATTCGAGCTTCGCTCGAATGTCCCACCCATCGCGTTGCGATGGATGGGGCACCCAGTGCATGCGTTTTCTTCAGTCTGTAGATAGCCTTAGAGGACGCTACGTCCCAACAACGCCTCCACTTCATCCCGCGAAGGCATCGACACCTGCGCCCCCAACCGTGTCACTGAGATCGCCGCAGCGGCATTCGCATATCGCGCCGCTGCCTCCGGCGAATCCCCCCTCAGCAACCGCACTGCAAATGCTCCGTTGAAGCAGTCCCCCGCAGCGGTCGTATCCACAGCCTTCACCGCAAACGCAGGCACCAGCGTCGGCTCACACTCGGCGCCCATCAGAAACGCTCCACACTCGCCTAGCTTCAGCGCCACATTGCGGCATCCCATCGCCAACAATCGCTCAGCCGTCTGCTGCGGCTCCATCGACCCTTCAACCAACTGTGCCGCCTCCGTCTCGTTCGGAGTCAGCCAGGTCACCGCACGCAACAACTCATCCGGCAGTGCTGTAACTGGAGCGGGATCGAGGATGACTGCAATGCCGGCCTTGTGTGCAACCTGCGCCGCAGCAACCACCGCATCCATCGGAATCTCGAGTTGCAGTAAGACCACACCTGCATCCGAAAACTCCAGAGCTCTGATATCCGCTGCTGTGACTAAACCATTCGCACCTGGCTGTACGACAATCGCATTCTGCCCATCGGAGGAGTGAGTAATGACCGCCAGTCCCGACGGCCCGTCGGTCACCTGTACACCGGCCACATCCACCTCGGCATCATCCAGACCCTCAAGCAGTGCACCACCATAGCTGTCGCTACCGACACGGCCCGCCATGCGCACCTGCGCCCCCAGCCTGGCCGCAGCGACCGCCTGGTTCGCGCCTTTACCACCCAGCAGCGAATCGTATCCGCTGCCACGAACCGTCTCACCGGCAAGCGGAATGCGCTCCGCATGCACAACGAGATCGAGGTTGAGACTTCCAATCACCAGCACCGACTTCCGCACGACCTCATCCTACGATATGCAAAAACTCCGCGCAGCGAGCCTCAGTGTCTTTCTTATTCAATCCTTCAATTCTTCAATCATTCAATCCCCAATAAAAATCGGCAGCGGAAGTGTCGCGGCCTCCGCTGCCGGTGTGAGGGGTCTAGTAAGAAGCGTTATGGTTTGTCGACGCCGTCGTGTGCGAAGTCAACGGTGCAGTCCCGTTGTCCGCGAGGTTCTTGACGTCCTTCTCTGCGAGGAGCGCTTCTATCTCCGCAGTGAATTCCTGTTTGAGCTGATCGTTGAAGGCTCCGCTTGAAGGCGAGGCGAATCCGGAGTGGACCAAGCGTACGCGGCCATCCTTACCGACGAACAACGTCGCCGGCCAGGTATTCAGGTTCACCGCCTGCGGCACCTTCTCCCACATCTCCGCCGGAGCTCCGGCCAGCAGATAGGTGTACTTCACGCCGTAGTGGTTGATGAAGGCCTTCTCGCGTGCGAGAGAGTCCTGCTGCTCAGGCTCTTCGAAGTCCAGGGCAACGATCTCCAGTCCCTTGTCGCGATACTTCTTGTCGAGCTCGACCAGGTAGCGCGCCTCATCGTGGCAATTCGGGCACCAGGTTCCAGTCACAATCGCGAGAACCACTTTGTTCTTGAAGCGGGTGTCGTCGCTGGAAACCAGCTTGCCGTTCACATCCGGGAACTTGAAGGCGAACCGTTCATTCGCATCGCGCACCGTAGTGTGCTTGCGATAGTCCTCCGGCTCAGCGAAGCCCTTGCTGCGTGCTACGTCAGAGCGATATGCAATCAACGGTTCTGTTGGCGTGTATGCGCCCTCGGTCTTCACCTCCAGCGTACCGTCCTCCTTTGGTGTTACCCGCACCAGCAGAGGACGTGCTCCATCGAAGTGGCTCAGCAGCCAGCTTCCGTTCTTATAAGTTCCGGTCAACGCTCCGGTGTCGCCATCGATACGCAGAATCGACGCTTGTGCTTCCGCGCCGTTCTGCTTCACGATAAAGCGCCACGCCTTCTCTCCCTTTGCGGTCTCATGCGGGATCTCCCAGTTGCCCGCGATATTCGGCGCCTGCGCGGATGCCGCTGCCGTGGCATCGGTATGACGGGTGGCATGGAAGGGATAGTCGGCGATGTACTTCTCGCGTTCAAAGCGTCCACGCAGTTTGCCTGTGAGCGTTTCCCCGTTGGCGTTCGCCGAGATCGTCGTCAGGTAATGCTCGAAGTCGAGTACGACTTCGTTGTTGTTGCGCTTCGCTGTGGTTGTGGTCTCGGTCTCCTTATCTCCGTTGAAGAGTGTGCCTTTGATCTGCTGGCCGTCTTCGGAGATGTCGAGACGAAACGGAATCTCCGTTCCATTGAGCGTGAAGGCCGCGTCCCATCGTCCTGCGAGTGAGTTCTGCGCGAAGACGGCAGAGCTGCTGAGGACCACGGCAGCGAGTGCGATAGTTCGATTGCGGAATGTCATGGCAAGCTTCTCCTGAATTTCAGTTGCGAAGGAAGTTCTGTTGCGAAAGGTTGGCGGTGAACTGCAGTGGTACGGGCGATTGGTCATTGGCTATCCCGCCCTTCGGCGGGATAGCCTTTCTGCCCGTGCTGCTGCAGCAGCCGACTGTCGCCACTCCTCCGGTAGATGTGGCTTGGTCGCGAGCAGAATCTGGTACGCGGCAGTACGATCGGCCGCGGAGATCTTCTGGAATGCGGGCGATTGGTCCGCTCCGCTCAGCACCTCATAGAGACGGCGATAGACATACATCTTCGCCTCTTGCGGCAACTGATCAAACTGATCCGAGTAGATGAGATAGCTGACGGGATATCTGAAGACCCGTGTCTTCAGATCGAAATCGCGCAGGGAACGCCCTTTGCGATCGCGCAATCCTCCCGCCGCGAACGTCCGCGCAAAGCTGTTGTTTCCCGTTACCGGCCCGGGCAGCGGAGCTTCGTTGGCAAACAACAGATACTGCACCAGCTCTTCGGCCGGCTTCTCAAACGTCGCACGTTCTTCGGGTGTGAGCGGACCCTCGACGCCGTTGTTCTTCTTTGTATGCTCAAAGAAAGCAATGCGTGTCTTGAAGTTCGTCAGCGTGATGAGGTTGTGCATCTGCGTCTGATGCGCGAGCACCAGATGCGCCACGATGTCGCTCTGCGGATTCAGATAGTCCGCATTGAGAAACTTCTGTTCCAGCGGCTGCAGGCTTTGATCGGGATCGCCATGCGGGCCATTGGCGGTGCCGTATCCCGCCGGCATGATGGAATTACCCATCGTACGTTCGCTGCCCACCGAGCCGGTAACATACCATCCACCCCAGCGCTTTGCGATCGGCGTCTCCTGACCGGTAACAAACGACTCTGTCGAGTTCGCCAGCGTACCTGTCGGAGAGGGATAGATCGAACGCACAAGCACACCTGGAACATTGCGCGTACCGGGTGCGATGTGGCACTGCGTGCAGTCCAGCTCGGCGCGCTCAAACTTCGGATGCTCTGCCTTATTGGCGTCGAGCAGATAGAAGGCGGCGCCCTGGTTGGGATCGAATGAGACAATCTCCAGCGCCTTGCCGTCATGCACGAAGCCGACATACACATCGTCGTTGAAGTAAAGCGCGCGCGGATGTTCGGGCGAGATCTTCTTGTACTGAAAACTGGTCTTGGAGAAGACAAGTGTCTGCGAGTCCTCGGAAATGTGCAGCGCCTTCAGCACCGCAGGCAGATAGCCCAGGCGATCGTCATACGCGAACTTTACCGTTCCCGCTTCAAGCTTCTTCTCGAGCTCGGCCACGGGGTCGTGCAGCTCATCCTGCAGATAACGGATCGGCGCGTCGGTGTAGGGAATATATCCCTGGCGCTTCACGGCAATCTGCCCGCGAAGCTTTACGGCGAATAACACAGCCGACAACAACACCACCACAACAGGCAGACGCAGACGTGCCATCTCTACGACCTTCATGGTCCAGGACCTTTCCTGGGCTGCGCGCACGACAACGTGCACACAACACCGGAAGACGATGCGACCTCGCGAAGTACAAGGCTCCGCAACGAAATCGCTTCAGATTGTCAGAGGGTGGTCAACGGTATGAAGTACGAAGCAGCGCCTGCGCGGCTCACACACCCCGTTGACCGGGAAAGCTATCGTGAGCGGCAACAACCACAGAGCGCGGCCGCAACAGAGAGAACGCGCGCTGTCGCCGCGAACATTGCGTTGCGCCCTGCACTCATCGCGTTGTTGTGAAGATAGGTCTTCAAAACGCCTGCTCCGTTGTACTGCTTAGTTGTCTATTATGCACTTCTGGAAAAATCGCGCAAGCTCATTTCGGAAATGGAGGAAGCTTTCGTTAGATCAAGCGATGGTCCTTTTGTTTGTCATTGCGAAGCGCTCGGGGTCCCCGACCAGCTTTGCTGGTTGGGGTGAGCTTTGCTGGTTGGGGTGAAGGGTAGCGGAGAAATCTGCTTCTCTACCGATGCACCTAACCATTGAACGATTCAACTAGCTCTACAACGCGCTCGCCTTACACAGCTTCACCGTGTCATCACGATGCAGCTTCAACTCGCCTGCAGCCAGCACTTCATTCAACTGCTCAAGGCTCGTTGCACTCGCGATGGGAGCAGTGACAGTACGGCGGCTCAATAACCACGCCAACGCAACCGTTGCTTGCTTTGCTCCAGTCGATGCGGACACTTCAGCAAGCGCCTTCAGAATGCGCTCTCCACGTTCGTCGAAGTACTTGGTCACATAGCCTGCACGTGCTGCGCCTTCCGCATCTGCCTTCGACTTGTACTTCCCTGTAAGAAATCCGGCAGCCAGCGAGAAGTAAGGAATGACACCGATGTTGTGCTTATCCACCACCGGCTCCACGCCTTCTTCGTCCTCCTGACGAACGACCAGGTTGTAGTGGGGCTGGATCGACTCGTATCTCGGAAAGCCATTCTGCTTGGCAATATCCAGAGCGACAGCAAGGCGTTTGCCGGTGTAGTTCGAGGCGCCGATCGCACGCACCTTCCCGGCTTGCACCAGTGACGCAAAAGCTCCGAGCGTCTCCTCGAGCGGGGTCTCGGCATCATCCGTATGCGCTTGGTACAGGTCGATATAGCTCGTTTGCAACCGGTGCAGCGATTGCTCCACGGCTTTCACGATGTGCGCCTTACGCAGGCCCTTTCCCTCGGCGACCTCCATGCCGACCTTGGTGGCCAACACGACCTTGTCGCGTTTGCCGGTGCGGGCAAACCAGTTGCCGAGGATCGTCTCGCTTTCACCGCCCTTGTTGCCCGGAGCCCAGCGCGAATAGACATCAGCCGTATCGATGAAGTTGAAGCCGCGATCGACAAATGCATCCAGGATAGTGAAGGACTTCTGTTCATCGATCGTCCAACCGAACACATTTCCACCCAGGCAGATCGGTGAAACCATCAGGCCCGAGCGGCCAAGCTGCTTCTTCTCCATCCCAACGTTCTCCTCAGTTCATCCACTTTCTGTCGCGAGGATCGCGGCGCTCGTCATCGGGCGCGATGTAACGGCCCTCTTCATCGAACTTCACTACGCGATTCTGCTTGCGCATGTAGACCTCAAACTTGCGCGCGGCCCGGCGACGCTTCCAGCGATAGTAGCCATTGCGCAGACCGAAGTAACGCTCGCTGGCGCCAAAGACAAATCCACGCGTCGGCGCAAACTTGAAGTAGAGCCAACCGCACAGAGCTCCACAGAGCTCTGCCAAAGCACCGAGACGATCGCCACCCTGAATCACCGTTGCCAGTTGCAACAGGATAAAGATCGAGACCGCAGACTTCGCCTACAAGCGGATGACGAAGAAGACCTACATCTCGCTTTCGCCCATCAGCGCAGCAAACGCCGTCATCAGCCCCATGACCGCGGGCCATGGACCGGCGGCGACAAGATCCGGGCGCAATCCGAAGATACGCGTGTAGCAGATCGCCGAAGCCAGCAGACCTGCTCCGACGGCGGTGAATAGATAGAGCTCAACCAGACGCCGGCTCCCGAAGGTTCCTTCCATCCACACCCCGAGAAACCACAACGAGAGCAGGGCGAAGATCATCCCCAGAAGGCCAATCGGGTAGAAGATGAAGGTCAGCAGTTGCCAGACGTGGCCGTGGAAGACGCTCTGCGGCACCAGGACTACATATCCGGTCAGCAGGTGCGCGATATCCCGGGCTGCCCACTCCAGCACAAGGAAGCCGAAGAAGGACGCCAGGTGGACGAGGATAAGCTTGCGGGTCGCGCCGGAAAAGTGTGGAAGGTTCAGCGTGATGGGTCCGGTGCTGCGCATGCACTCCATTTCATCACAGCGACCTAGCCGCCGTCCCGGGCTACCCATTCGGCTTTTCTGCCGGCTGGCCCTCCGGCACGATTGACCGCATCTTCCGGCTTAACCGGGTGTTTATACTCAGTGATATGCGTCGTCTGTCCCTAATTCGCCTTGTCGTCGCCGCCGGCCTCACCGCCGCGGCTGCTCTGCCGATTGCAACGCCGACCGCTGCCGTAGCACAGCAGAAGCAGCGCACCGTGGAAGGCAAGGTCATCGACGGCTCTGACGGCGCTCTGAAAGGCGCCGTGGTCTATCTGAAGGACACCCGCACCCAGTCCGTGAAGAGCTTTATTACCAGTGAAGACGGAGCCTACCGCTTCGGCCAGCTCTCCCAGAACACCGACTATGAGCTCTGGGCTGTGCACGAGGGGAAAAAGAGCAACACCAAGACAGTTAGCTCCTTCGACAGCAAGAATGCGTTCCAGATCAACCTGAAGGTCAATTAAGCAAATCGCCTTTTTGGTTGTCGTCCCGAAGGGATCTGCTTTAAGCCAGCTTCCGACTGGCTGCTTGAAAGCGTTGGTAGAGAAGCAGATTTCTCCGCTCCGCTACGAAATGACAAACAAAGATTTGATACCCACACAAAAGCCCCGCTCAGCGCGGGGCTTTTGTCATGCTCGTAACAAATCGTCTACCTATGCCCTAACCCGCTCTGGCGAAGCGACTTGATAAAGATTCCACCAACTACCGATCTGGCCTGGAAGCCCTCCTGCTTGCCGGTTTTCGTGTCATACCAATCGGTCAGCGGAACACGGGTCGGTGTCTCATCCAGCCACTTCCCCAGCGGATCGACAAGCGTGTGGAAGGTCGCATCGTCATCGGCCAACGTGGCGGTCCACAGCTCCCAGTCCAGCTTGGTGTAGTCTCTGCGGCTGTCGAGCGGAAGACCGTACTGGTTCAGCTTCGTCTTGTAAAACGCCAGCTCGGTATTCTTCACCGAAGCCGGGAAGAGCTTCAGCCCCAGCAGGTCGTCCCATACCAGGTTGTACTTCTGGCTCCACGTATTGGCCGCATCAAAGGCCAGCTTGTAGTGGTCGCCTTCGCGGGCAAGGTCGCTCCATTTCTTCGCCATCTCCGCGGCCACGCCGGCGTACTCCTTTGCCAGCTTGTCGTCACCCACGCCTTTGGCCATCTCCGCAAACGCTCCCAGAGCATCGATCGCCTTGATCGACAGATTGGCGTTGTGCGCCAGGTGGCCGGCGAAGTCATCGGTCGAGAGTTGATTCTCCGGGTCCAAACCCTTGTCCTTGAGATACGCCGCCCACTTCACCAGCAGCGGCCAGTACTGTTTGGCGAAGTGCCAGTCGCCCTGAGCGCGGCCCATGGCCGCAATCATCAGCAGCATGTTGCCGCTCTCTTCCACCGGCATCTGGTCATCCTCGGTGCGCTCTCCGCCTCCATAGACCTGTCCGTTCGCCAGCGGATACGTTCCCAGGTCATGCGGCGCGAAGGGGAACTTCCAACGCGACAAAGCGGCATACTCCATTACGGGCTTAAGCTGAGCTTCCAGCAGCGCCGGATTGAAGTACAGGAAGAACGGCGAGGATGGATATAGCACATCCACCGTTGCAATGCAGCCGTTGGAGAAGTTCTCCTTCGGGAATTGCAGCGGCGAACCATCCAGATCAGCTGCCAGGCCATTGGCCGCCAAGGTCTGACGGAAGGCAAGCGTGGCCAGGCGCGCATACACCGGGCCGCCATCCTTTACCAGCTTCGCCGTCAGCTTCTCGTCGAACTCCTTTGACCGCGTGACCACCGACGCATACTCCTGCATCGCCTGGGTCAACATTGCCTGCGGGGTCTTCCCATCGCGTGCCCAATAGGGCTTGAGGCGGCGGTTCAGATACTCGATCGCCAGAGGCTGGGTGAAGGCCAGGCCAACGTGACGCTCCACCGTCTGCGATGCGGAAACCTGCACCTTCATCTCCACGGCAAGCTGGGGAGAACGACCGGCTGCACGCGGCTGATCCAGGTCGTCATCCTGCGGTAGGTTTCCTGACTTGAGGAACTGCGATGCGCTGTCGGCGCCGATTGAGGTCGCCGTCTGCGTCTCCGCAGGAACCGCAAGATGAAAGTATCCCCAGTCGGCGCGCAGATTATCGCCTGCACGCGCCAGGGCTCTTTGTTCGACGGACCCCGTGCTCAATACGTCCATCCCGCTTACCCGAGCCCGCTGCCACGTCACCTGCTGATCGGGCGTGTCGACCGCGATACGCGTATCTACACCCAGATAGAGCTCAACCGTATGGGGTTTGCTATCGGTAGCAGAAATCTGCCAGGTCAGATAGGTGACCGGCCGTGCCAGCAACTCCAGATCATTTGGCAGGCTCGGAGAAAGAAAGGTCGCCTGCAACCGGACTCCGCCACCCTCAAAGGTGTACTCCGTCCGCGTCGGTGTCACGTGCAGAGCCTTCTGCTCCATTGCCGCAACCGATCCCGGACTCCGACCCATCCAGCGATACGCGGTACCGTCGACGCGGAGATAGCCCCGTATTGGCATCTCCGTTCCGGTCCAATGCCTGGTGTTCTGGTCAGTGAGATGGTCGGCCATCGACCAGACGCTGAAGTAAGGATCAAACGCAATGAGAGGAGTTGCCGGGTTACGTTCATTCTGGGCATACACCGTCGCAGACAGGGGGAGCAGGGCGGCCAGTGCCGCCACAAACGTCTTTATCGCCATGCCCAGCAGGGTACAGGAGCGCTCGCCGCAATGACCACCAGGCGACAGAGCGAGACGGACAGGTTCGTTATTTTTTCATGCGGGTGACACAAAAAGAAAATTCATCGTTCCGCATCTACCTACGCATGATGCTGCACTCTCTCCCACGTACAGTCGCGTGGAGTCTGCTCGCTCTGACGGCATTTGCCCTCATCTTTTGGCTGGGGCGGCAAAGCCGGGCTTACGTCCTTTCCCCGGACTCAGAGCAGCCCTCCGGCACGATGCCCGCTACAGACCGGCACGAGCCTACGCGCCTCTATGCGCATAACCTCATCCTTCGCAAAGGTCCACACTTCCGCGTCTACGTCCGCTGGATCCGTGGACAAATGCGCTCTACCCGTACAGGCCAGAACCCTTCCTTCGATCTGCCGGAGTCGTTCCTGTTGGAGATCGAGAAAGGCGTCATCAACGTCAAGCTGGCGGATATTGCTGACTACCTCAACTCAGGAGAGACCGGAAAACCGCCGCTGACCAACATCTCCATCGAGAACAAGGATGGCGAGAACAAGAACGGTGAGATTCAGGTCCATGGAACGCTGCACAAACTGATGCCACTGCCAGTGCAACTCCAGGGGGCGCTGTCTCCTCTCCCGGATGGACGCCTCAAGTTCCATCTGAACAAGATCAGTGTCCTCAAGATTCCGATGAAGGGTCTACTCGGTGTCTTTCATGTCAACGCCGATGACCTCGTACCCAAGGCCGGTGTGGCGGGCGTGCAGGTCGCGGAAAATGATCTTTATCTCGATACGCGACGCTTCCTTCCTCCACCGCACATTCATGGACAGATCACCAGTGTCACCCCTTCGGGCGACGAGCTGAAGGTCGTCTACGGCAACGCCAACATGGACGAGGAGAAACTGGCGCAGTGGCATAACTTTCTGCGGCTGGTAGGCGGTTCACTCGACTTCGGCAAACTCACCATGCGACAGGCTGACCTGACCATGGTCGACGCGTCCGACGATCCATGGTTCGATCTCGATCTGACCAACTACCAGGCGCAGCTCGTCTATGGAACCACCCGCATGACAGAAAAGGCCGGTATCGAGGTATACATGCCAGATTTGAAAAACCTGCCGCCGGAAAAACGCTCCGCCAAGGGCGTCACCGTGGAATGGCTCAGGAACCGCAGTACATCCCCGCCACTTGATGTAGCGGAGAAGGTTGCCACGACGAAAAATCCTTAAACAGCAAAAGCCCCGCAGAGCGGGGCTTTTGCTCGACTACAAACCTGCTTAGGCCGAGACAGTCTCAATCGAGACGAAGCGTCCCATGCGGCCACGGTCGGTGAACTTGACGCGGCCGTCGACCTTGGCGAACAACGTGTCATCGCTGCCGCGGCCGACGTTCAGACCGGCCTTCAGCGGTGTACCGCGCTGACGCACGATGATGCTGCCGCCCGTCACAACCTGACCGGCAAACGCCTTGACGCCAAGCCGCTGTGCGTTTGAATCGCGTCCGTTAGAAGAACTACCGCCACCTTTTTTATGTGCCATTGCCTTGAACCCTCGTTCATGGGCCGGGCGTTCCCGGCCGAAATCAAATCTTAAGCCTTGAAGCTCTTACCGTTCACCTGAATCTCGTTGATCTTGACCTCAACGAAGCTCTGGCGGTGACCCTGCAGCTTCTTGTATTGCTTCTTGCGCTTGTAGTGGAAGACCAGAATCTTGTCGCCGCGACCTTCGCTGACAACCTCAGCCAGTACCTTGGCGCCGTCCAGCTTCTCGAACTTGCCCTCTTCCGGGCTCACGGCCAGAACGTCAGAAAACTCAACTGCGCCGTCAACGGCCAGCTTTTCGATCTTTACGGTCTCGCCGGGAGCAACGCGGTACTGCTTACCGCCGGTGCGAATCACTGCGTACATGGTCAAACCCTCCACAGACAGTCGCACCCTACGGCACTCTGCCCGGAAATCTCATTGGTATTGCAAGGGGCGAAACAGGCCTGCTTCCAAGCCGCCTTCTATCCTTCACCAAGTCCAGTCTTCAGGACTCCAGCCCCAGGACAAACGGCCGCATCGCCAAACTTAGAAAGTTTACCCCACTTTGGGGTCAGGTGCAAATGGGGATTAGGCCTCAAATCAGGTTGCACCATGCATTGTGCAACCTCTCGCGAGCAACAAATCCGGGTGCCCCGGGTCCCGCGTTTGGGACCTGGGC
>JABFXN010000125.1 GCA_013361705.1 Acidobacteriaceae bacterium | reverse complement strand
AGATCTCTTCTCCAAAGACGAAGATGCGGCCCGAATCCGGCTTGAGAAGACCATCAACCAGCTTCAGCAGGACAGATTTGCCACCTCCCGCCGGGCCCAACAGCATGCGGGTCTCACCGGGCATGACGGTAAAGGAGACATTGCGCAATACCTCGTTGCCTTCGAAGCTGATGGAGACGTCTTCGAAGGAGACAACCGGAGCGTCAGGAGACAATCCGTGCTTGAGCGCGGTCTCTTTGATAGATGGCATCTAGCGTCCCAGGATCCCGATCAAGAACCGGGTCAGAATAAAGTCTGAAACGATGATCAGAATGGAGGAGGCGACCACTGCCTCAGTCGTGGCGCGTCCCACGCCTTGTGTGCCGCCTTTGGTCTGCATGCCGAAGTAGCAGCCAATGGACGAGATGATGAAACCGAAGAAGACCGGTTTCGTGAGCCCCTGCCATAGGTCGGCCCATACCAGGGCCGAGTAGGTCGAAGTGAAGTACGCGTGTCCGTCCAGGCCAAGAAGAAAGACTGCTACCAGACCGCCGCCCAGGATGCCCATGCACATGGACAGGATGGAAAGCCAGAAGAGCATGAAGACCGTCGCCAGGATGCGCGGAGCAACCAGCTTGCGTACAGGATCTACACCCAGCGCGCGCATGGCATCGATCTGCTCCGTCACACGCATGGAACCAAGCTCAGAGGCCATGCCGGAGGCGTTACGGCCAGAGACCATCAGTCCGGTCAGTACAGGGCCGAGTTCCTTCACCATGGAAAGAGCGACGAGGTTACCGGTCTTACTGACCGCGCCGAACTCCTGCAACGCAGTCGCCGCCTGCAGAGCCAGCACGCAACCCGTGAAGAAGCCGGTCAAGACAACAATCGGCAAGGAGCCAACACCGATCAAGTCCATCTGCTGGAAGATGTCTCCCCAGTAGATAGGCGGCGTCAACAGCGAACGGAAGGAGCGTCCGGCCAGCAGAGAGTACTCCTGGAGCGCCAGGAGTTTGGATTTGACCCACGCAGTGGGAGACGGTAGCGGAATTGACATGCTCTTGCTGGAATTATCTCGTACTGCTGCTGTCGTTTAGATGCAGCTCGATACGATTTGGCTTAGGGATTGTGCCTAGGGTGATACACCCTTGGGCGCAGGATGAGAAAATAAGGAGATGGCTGACACAATGCAAGCTGCCGTGCTGTACGGCAAGGAAGATTTGCGTCTCGAAACGGTAGACCGCCCTACGGCTGGCCCGGGAGAGATTGTTGTTCGTGTTGGAGCTGCCTTAACCTGCGGTACGGACCTCAAGGTCTATCGTCGTGGCTACCACGCCATGATGCTGAAGCCGCCTATCCCGTTCGGGCACGAGCTTGCCGGAACCGTGGTCGAGGCCGGAGATGGCGCGAAGTTCAAGATCGGCGACCGGGTCGTGGCTTTGAACTCGGCTCCGTGCGACCGGTGTTACTCGTGCATGAAGGGGCAGCAGAACCTTTGCGAGGACCTGCTCTTCAACAACGGAGCCTATGCAGAATACATCCGCATTCCGGCCCGCATCGTTGCGAAAAATACTCTTCCGGTTCCGGAGAGTGTGCCGTTTGAGTACGCTGCGTTGACTGAGCCTCTGGCCTGTGTGATCCGCGGGCTGGAAGAGTCACATGCAAAGCTGGGCGACTCCATGGTGGTGATCGGCGCCGGTCCCATTGGTCTGATGTTTATGCATGCGGCGGACATTGCCGGCGTTGAGGTGATTGCTGTCGTCAAACGCGATGATCAGATCGAAACCGCAAAGGTCTTCGGAGCACGGCACGTGATCCAGATCGCTGACGGGATCGATGCCATCGCCGAAGTCCGCAAGCTGACGCCGGGAAACCGTGGCGTGGACATTGCCATTGAAGCGGTAGCGACGCCGATGACCTGGGAGTGGGCCGTTGACATGGTTCGCAAGGGCGGCATCGTCAACTTTTTCGGTGGTCCTCCCAGCGGAACAAAGGTTCAGCTCGACACAAACCGCCTGCACTATGGCGACATCACGCTGAAGGCGAGTTTTCATCACACTCCGGCCACGTCGCGGACCGCCTTCGAGCTGATCAAGAGTGGACGTTTCAAGTGTGCTGAATACATTACGGGCCGCGCCGGTTTGGCAGACGTTCCGGAGATCTTCCGCAAGATGATGGTGCGTTCTGCTGAGGGAGTGAAAGACATCAAGACGGCCGTCTTTCCAGAAGGAGTGTCATGTTAGAAGGCGCTCCAGCCCAGTACGTTATGCCCGCAGCGCGCCCAACAGTGGAAGAAGCACATGCGTGGTGCCATAACCTGGCGACCAGCCACTACGAGAACTTTCACGTCGTGACGTGGTTCCTGCCGAAGGAGTTCAAGACTGACTTCGAGGCGCTGTACTCCTATTGCCGCGCCTCGGATGACCTTGGAGATGAGGTTGCCACGCCGGAGATCGGCATGCGCCTGCTCGAAGAGTGGGGCGTACTGCTGCGCGAGTGCTATGACGCTCCCGAGCGGACGAAGCATCCCATCTTCGTTGCGCTGACCGAGACCATACGCGAGCGAAAGATTCCGATGCAGCCGTTCCTGGATCTTCTGGCGGCCTTCAAGGCAGATCAGACCAAAACCCGGCATGCCTCGATCGCTGAACTGGAGGAGTACTCGGTGTACTCCGCGAACCCCGTCGGCCGCATGATCCTGCATACCTGCGGTTATCACGACGAGTCCCTCAATCTGCTCTCGGACAAGATCTGTACGGCGCTGCAGTTGGCGAACTTCTGGCAGGATGTCGGCGAAGACTGGGAACGTGGACGTGTCTACCTGCCGCAGGACTGGATGGCCCGCTTCGGCGTGACGGAAGAACAGATCGCGGCTCGCCGCATCACACCGCAGTTCCGGGAGATGATGCACGGTCTTGTCGCTGAGACACGCGCGATGTTTAACGAGGGTGCAGCTTTGGAGTGCGGCGTCGAGAAGCAATTGGCTGTGACCTTGCGTCTCTTCCGGCGTGGAGGAGAGAGCATCCTGAACGCGATTGCATCTCTGGGATATGACACGCTCACACAGCGTCCGGTGGTGACCAAGGCGGCCAAGGTAAAGCTGTTGGGCCGCGCATTTGTGGAGAAGATGGTCGCGTGAGTATCTCTGTAGAGCAGGCCTATACGCAGTGCCGGGCCATCGCAAAACGTGAGGCGAAGAACTTCTACTATTCCTTCGTTGCGCTGCCGCCGCACAAATCCAACGCCATGTGCGCGGTGTATGCCTTCATGCGTAAAGCAGACGATCTGGCGGACGATGAAAGCCTGAGCATTCCGGAACGCCGGCAGCGGATGGCTCACTGGCTTGATGACTGGCGTCATGCCCGTGCCGGCGCACCGACGGACGATGCGATTTTTGTTGCTTTGAATGATGCACAGCGCCGCTTTCAGATTCCTGACGATTTGCTGGAGAAACTGGTGCAGGGCACCACCCTGGACATTCAGGAGACAAAGCCCGGTGTACGCATTCTCGAGATCGACGGCAAACCGTATGAGGTATATGAGTCAATCGCAGCGTTGTATGACTACTGCTACCTCGTGGCCAGTGTCGTTGGTCTGGTATGCATCCGCATCTTCGGGTATCACGGGACGGAGGCCGAGAAGCTTGCCGAAGAGACAGGACTGGCCTTCCAGCTAACAAATATCCTGCGCGATGTGAAAGAAGATGGCGAGCGGGGCCGCATCTATCTTCCTCTGGATGAGCTGCAGGCGGCGGGACTTGCGCCTGCTGATGTTGTTCAGGGCGATCCGCAGCGTCTGCGTCCCGTGTTGCTGAGTCTTGCAGCAAAGGCAAGGGCTATGTATCTGGCTTCGGATCGTTTGATTCCGATGCTTGATCGTGACAGCAGGGCAGCGATGTGGGTATTGGCAAAGATCTATCGCATGCTGCTGGAACGTATCGAGATGATGGAGTTCGATGTCTTCTCCGAACGTGTCTCTGTGCCGACGGTCACAAAGCTTCGTGTGCTGGGACAGGGCATGGGAATGACCCTGTGGAACCGGGTGGTTGCGCGATGAAAGACGTCATTATTGTCGGCGGAGGACTCGCCGGCCTGACGGCTGCGCACGCGCTCGCAAAGCAGGGAATCGCCGTACAGGTGCTGGAGCGTCGTCCTTACATCGGTGGACGGGCGTACTCCTACGAGCATCCCGCGCTGAACGAGGTCATTGATTGTCAGCATGTCATGCTCGGTTGCTGTACGAACCTTGTCGCTCTCTGCAAGGCGGCAGGCCTGGGAGACAAGATTCGCTGGTATGACGATCTGACTTTCCTGGAGCCGGGCGGACGCGCCAGCCGCATTGGTCCCAGCGGTCTGCCGGCGCCGGGGCACAACAGCCTGAGCTTTCTGAAGGCGCCAATGCTCGGCTTTGCCGATAAGGCAGCCATCGTGCGGGGACTCCTCCAGTTCCTACGAGGGTATCCAACGAACGATACGGAGAGCTTCGCGAGCTGGTTGAAGCGAACGGGGCAGACGGAGCGGGCTATCAAGCACTTCTGGGCCCCGGTTATCATCGGCGCGTTGAACGACCGTTTCGAGAACTGTTCGTTGAAGTACGCCGGACAGGTCTTCCATGAATCCTTTCTGAAGGCTTCCACTGCCGGGCGACTCGGTATTCCCATGATGCCGCTGAGCGAGTTCTATGGCGAGGTAGCACGGGCGGCGGAAGAGCAGGGCGCGGAGTTCGTGCTGCGGGCGAGCGTTGAGAGCATCTCCGGAGACGCCACGACTGGTTTTACATTGCAAACCACCGCCGGGGTCTTTCAAGCCAGACAGGTAATCATCGCTCTGCCGTTTGAGCAGGCGGTCAAGTTGCTTCCAGAGCTTACGTCAACGATTACGCACTTCGTTCATGCGCCCATCACGACGATCCATCTCTGGTGGGAGAACGAGATCACGGACCTGGACCACGCCGTCCTGCTCGATACCACGATCGAATGGATCTTCCATAAGTCCCGTATCCGGGGATATGACGCCTCGCGTGGCAGCTATACGGAACTCGTCATCAGTGCTTCCCACCGGCAGCTCAAGCAGGAGCGGGATGAGATTATCCAAAATGCAATCAACGAGTTAGCGCTATTTTTCCCAAAGGCCAAGACGACCCGGTTGGTCAAAACGGGGGTGCTGAAAGAGGCCCGGGCCACCTTTTCGGTGCTTCCGGGGCTGGACCGCCATCGCCCCTCTCAGGCCGAGAGCGGACACCCTGGAATTTTTCTTGCTGGGGACTGGACGAAGACAGGTTGGCCCTCTACGATGGAGGGCGCTGTCCGCAGCGGGTTGTTGGCTGCGTCATCGATTACGGAGCGTGTAAACCTTGAGCCCGATCTTCCAGCCGACGGAATTATGCCCTGGATTCTTGGGAAATTTTAGCGTTTTCACGTGGCGTTCATATGCCAGCAACCGGACTGAAACCGTAAACGATGACGCTAATAGAAACACAAAAGGAGTGTTCTCTCATGCGCAGACGGATTCAATCCGCGCGGTTGATGTGCTTCTACCTGCTTCTTGTTGTTGGCCTCGTGATGCTCAGTCCAGTTGTTGGTTGGGCGCAATTCGAAAACGCATCGGTACTCGGCTATGTCCATGACGGGACCGGCGCCGCAGTTGCTGGAAGTGCAGTAACCCTCACCAACCAGGCTACGGGAGTTGTTCAAACCACGAAAACTGACGGCGATGGCAGATACGAGTTTGTCAGTGTCCCTGTAGGCAGTTATCAGATTGCTGCCGAAGCTACAGGCTTCGATCGCACGCAAACTGATGGCTTCCGAGTCACAGTTAATGCACGCCAGCGTGTCGATGTCAGCCTCAAAACTGGTTCGACTTCTGAAACAGTCAATGTGTCGGCGGCTGCCACTCTGCTCGAAACCGAAACCAGCTCCCGCGGTCAGGTCATCGCGGAACACGAAATCGAAAATCTTCCTCTGAATGGACGCAGCTACGCTGATCTGGCTCTTCTGGTCCCTGGCGTTCGCAAGTCTCTTCTCGAAAATCAGAGCACCAGCGGCCGTGAAGCTAGCTATAACGTCAATGGCCAGCGCAGCGCCTTCAACAACTTCCTACTCGATGGTCTCGATAACAACTCCTACGGCACCTCCAACCAGGGCTTCGCAAACGAGAACATTCCTCCTTCGCCGGACGCTGTCGGTGAGTTCCGGGTGGAAACCAACAACTACTCCGCTGAGTACGGACGCGCTTCGGGCGCTGTCATCAATGCCAGTGTTCGTCGTGGTACGAACGGCTTCCATGGACGCGCCTGGGAGTACAACCGCAACACCAACCTGAACGCGATCGGACCCTTCAAACCCGCGGGCAATGTGAAACCTGTTCTGATCCGTAATCAATTCGGCGGCACCTTCGGCGGTCCGATTCTGAAGGATAAGTTCTTCTTCTTTGGCGACTATGAAGGAATGCGCCAGGTTTCAAAGATCTACACCACTGCAACCGTTCCTACGATGGAGCAGCGCGCCGGTCAGATCGGTGTGGCTCTGGTAAATCCTCTCAACGGCACTAAGTACTCTAATGGTGTCATCCCCACATCCGCCTTCAGTCCGCTGGCCTCGAAGGTTTTTGCAGCCATTCCGACGGTTGCCGCAGCTGCTGTTGGTTCGCTTCCTTCCAACAATCTTGCGACTCTTCCACGCGGTTTCATCCAGGATGACAAGGGCGACCTTCGTCTGGACTACATTCCTACGGCGAAGACTGTTCTGTTTGGCCGTTACAGCGAGCATCGCGGCTCGATCTTTGATCCTCCGGCGATCACCGGCCGGGCGGGTGGCAATGCCAACGGCAACGTTCACCTCTTCAACCGTCAGATTGCTGCTGGTGTGACTTACACGGTAACTGCAAAGCAGATCCTGGACGCTCGCGTCGGTATCGGCTGGAACGAGGGCGGAAAGTCTCCGATCGGTGTTGGCGAGAGCAGCCTTCTGGCTGAAGCTGGCATTACCAACGGAGTTCCGACTGACCCTCAGATCGTTCGTCCGTTGAATGGCCAGGTTATTACTGGTTTCACTCAGCTCGGCGCCCAGACCAGCAATCCCCAGTTCCAGAATCCGTTCGTCATCAACCCGAAAGTCAACTACACCTGGCTGCGTGGACTTCACAGCTTGAAGTTCGGCTATGAGTTCCAGTCGATTGCAACCGACATCAATGACTTCAACCCTAGCTATGGACAGGACACCTACAGCGGCAAGTTCAGTGCTGTTGGCAGCGGTGCAACTGCGAGCAACCTGCATAACCTGGCTGACTTCATCTTCGGCGCTCGCAACAACTATCAGTTGAACAACTTCCGTATCGTCGGCCTGCGCCAGAAGATGAACTTCATGTACGTGCAGGATGACGTGAAGGTTACCTCGAAGCTGACTGTCAATGCCGGTCTCCGCTATGAGCTGGTAACGCCGCAGTATGAGAAGGATAACCATCTCGCAAACTTTGATCCGACCTCGAACAGCCTGATCCAGGCTTCTTCGGGTTCGACCTACAACCGTGGTCTGGTCAACATGCCGAAGACCAATCTCGGACCTCGTCTCGGACTCAGCTATAGCGCTGATGAGAAGACGGTAATCCGCGGTGGTTTTGGTATCAGCTACACCCAGTTCAACCGCGCCGGCGGCGAAAATCTGCTCGTATATAACGGACCCTACATCGTCAATGCCAGCATCGATCAGACGCCGATAGGTGGCACCAGCGCGACTCCCACCTATGGTGCGAACCTCTGCCAGAACGATACGCAGGATCAGACCAAGTGCTTCCGTCCTACCCAGATGGGCTACTCGACCAACCTGGTTTTGCCGGCGGCGTTCGATCCAATCAAGGCGCAGGCTCGCTACATTCCCAAGAACAACAAGACTGGCTACGTTGAGAGCTATCATGCCGGCATTCAGCGTCAGTTCGGCAAAGATATGCTGGTTGATCTCTCGTACGTCGGCAACCATGGTGTTCACATCATGCTGCTGGCGGACTACAACCAGGCCCGTCAGGTTACGGCCGCAGAAGCTACCGGAACCGTTCCCAGCCTGCAGGCTCGCCGTCCGGTATCGAACTTCAATACCATCGAAGTTGCCTACGGCGGTGGAAGCTCGAACTACAACGCACTGCAGTTGAAGTTTGAAAAGCGTTACGGCGGTGGCCTGTACTTGTTGAACTCGTTTACCTGGAGCCGTGGCTACGATCTCGCATCGGGTCACCTCGAGACCTCCAGCAACGACACCTCACGTGTTAACTACGCCAACTCCCGTGGTGACTACGGTCCATCGAGCTATGACCAGCCGATCAACAATACGACCAGTGTTGTGTACGATCTTCCTTTCTTCAAGAAGGGTGGATGGACGAAGAGCGTGCTCGGTGGATGGCAGGCAACTGCAATCAACAGCATGACCTCCGGTCTGCCGATGAACGTAATCTACACCGTCAGCTCGAGCTACACCGTCAGCGGACTTGTGAACTACCGCCCGAATAAAGTTGCAGGCGTCAACCCGGTCCTTTCGACTAAAACGAAGGTCTCGGGCGGCGCCTACAATTTCCTGACTTCGACCGCATACAGTAATCCTGCTTCTGCTTCGAACCCTAATCCGTTCGGTAACAGCTCGCGTAACAGTGTTCGTGGTCCGTCCTTCTACCAGTTGGATCTCGGTATGCATAAGGCCTTTGCCTTGTGGCGCGAAGGCACCTCGTTCGACTTCCGTGCTGAAGCCTTCAACCTGTTCAACCACGCCAACTATCAGACGCCCGATACCAACTGGAGCAACTCGACCTTCGGTCAGATCACTTCGGCGTATCCGGCGCGTCAGCTTCAGCTCGCTGCCAAGCTGATCTTCTAACCAAATCGCAACAACAACAGGAAGGGCGGCCAAACGGCCGCCCTTGTTATTTGTCGCAAACTTCAAAGGCCTTACTGTTGCTCAGCTTCGCTCGGCGTCTCCCAGTAGCGATGGTCGTTCGCAAAGTAAGAGTCATTCCAGGTGTTCAGCATGGTGCGGAAGAAGAGGAAGACCATGCGCAGCCGACCGGTGCGGAGGAAGCGTCGGTTCGATGTAAGGATATGGCCGCGTAGAATGCCGAACCGCCGTGGAGAGATCTGGCGCGTGAGGTGATAGTCCTCGGCGAAGAGCGCCGATTCATCGAAGCCACCCAGGCGATTGAATGCGGCAGCATCGAACAGGAGGAACATTCCCGTTCCGAATGGCTTGGTGAATGAGCCGATGCGCTGCATCAGGTTGTTTGCCAGGTAGAGCGCATGGTCGAAGGGGTTGCGGCTCATACAGCGGATCGAGGTCGTCAGGCAGTGAAGTCTCCTGCGGCGCAACAGACGGACAGCGCGACGGATCAGCGTGTCATCGTCCAGTTCAATATCGGCGTCGAGAAAGAGAAGATATGGGGTTGAGGCCACCCGAGCGCCGGCATTTCGACCAACGGAGGGAAGCCCACCGGCGATAACCGTTACATTGAGCCGGTCGGCAAAGTTCGTGGCCAATTCGACGGTTCCGTCCGTCGAGCCGGCGTCCGCAACAAAGATCGGTACGGAGCGCATTGCCGGCAGATCTTGTCTGGACAGGGAGTCCAGCAAGCGCGGCAGGTAGGCGGCTTCATTCTTGGCAGGAATTACGATGGTCAGTTCGGATGGCGAGCACACGACGTCCATGCTCAAGCATGTGTTGCATCCCACTGCGGGCAGGTGAAGCTTTCGTGAAAACCCTGTAAACAGTGAAGGGTTACCGCTCCAGGTACCCGATGGGAAGCATCCCTCGGACGGAATTCCCAAGGTACAGACGATCTGTCGGTAACAGGTCTTCCAGCTTCAAGGAGAGCTCCTCAGGGTGGAGATGGGCGCGCAGCACACCTGGCAGCACTCCGTCAGCCAACGGAGGCGTAAACAGCTTTCCGTTGCGTCCGAGAAAGAAGTTCGTGATCGATCCTTCGGTGATGTTGCCATCTTCGTTGAGAAAAAGAACCTCATCGAAGCCATGCTCGCGCGCGCGACGGAGTTGTTCGTCGTAGAGCTTGCGGCGGGTGGTCTTGTGCTGAAGAAATAGATCTCCCGAGCGTGTCCGGATGTTGGAGAGCTTCACTCTCAGTGGGCGATCTTCGAGCTGTACCGGCACAGACTCGATGGTGAAGTCGCCAGAGCGATGACTGAGCACTCGGATACGGTGTGTGCCTGCGAGCGTCTGGACCGTTTGCTGGAGAGTATGACGCAGCTCATCGAGATTGCAGGCGAAATTGAAGTAGGCGGCCGATTGCTGCAGACGGGCGAGGTGTTCCTCGAGAAAGTGAAGACGTTTGCCATCCCACAGCATGGTCTCAATCAACTGGAAGGGCTGCGCGTCCTGCTGCAGGAAGGCTCCCTTGAGCCGCGTCTCTTCGTATTCTGCGGCGGCGTCGGAATCATACGTAATCCCAGCGCCGATCCCCATCGTCGCGTGACCGCCTTCCAGTGTGATGGTGCGGATTGCCACGGAGAAACATGCTTCGCCGCCAGGCGCGATAAAACCGATACAGCCGGTATAAGCACTCCGCGGCTCTTCTTCCAGAGAGTGAATCAGTTCCATGGTCTTGATCTTAGGAGCGCCGACGATGGAACCGGAAGGGAAGAGTGCCCGGAAGATATCGGCATAACTGATTCCGGGGCTCAGGTCGCCATGGATAGTTGAGGTCATCTGGTGCAGTGTCGAGTAACGTTCCACCTCGAAGAGCTTA
>JABFXN010000220.1 GCA_013361705.1 Acidobacteriaceae bacterium | reverse complement strand
CTGTGACTTTGTCGGCAGCCAGGAAGCCGGTTAGGGTTCCGGTCAGCGCCGGGTCAGTTGTTCCGTAGGTTTTGCTGGCAGCGTTCGGACTTACCGAGGCTACGGCCTTGTTGATAGCGAACTCCGCCGTGTTGTAGGTGATGGTGTAGTTACCCAGCACAGCAGCCGGGCTCAGCAGGGCAGTGATGCTGTACGGTCCACCGGCGACGGTCTCGCCCGCGGCACGGCTGTAGGTCGCCGTCACGCTGTCGGTAGCCAGGAAGCCGCTGAGCGTTCCCGTCAGGGCTGGATCTGTTGTTCCATAGGTTTTGCTAGCAGCGTTCGGCGTTACTGAGGCTGCCGCCTTGTTGATGGTGAACTCTGCGGTGTTGTAGGTGATGGTGTAGTTACTCAGCACCGCAGCCGGGCCCACCACCGCAGTAATGCTGTACGGTCCTCCGGCAACGGTCTCTCCCGCGGCACGACTGTAGGTTGCCGTCACGCTGTCGGTAGCCAGGAAGCCGGTTAGGGTGCCGGTCAGGGCTGGGTCCGCCGTTCCGTAGGTCTTGCTGGCAGCGTTCGGAGTTACTGAGGCTACGGCCCTATTGATGGTCAACGTTCCATTTACAAAGTTGAAGGTGTAATTTGTGGCGGCAAGCGTACCGGCCGCTGCGCTGATGGTATAGGTGCCAGCGTTGATAGGAACTGCCGGACTGGTAGTCAGCGATGCACTGCCTGTGACTACGCTCTGAGGTTCTCCGTTGACAAAGCCCGCGATGGTGCTCGTGTAGGCAGGAACCGCGGCCCCGTACACCGTGCTTAGATCGTTGGCAGTCACGGTCAACGTCGCTTTGCTTATGGTGAGTTTGGTACTGGTGTCCGAACCCGCGGTAAGATTGGTGTCTCCGGGATAGGAGTAGCTGATCGTATACGGGCTTCCAGACGCAGGAATCGTGTGAGTGTCGAAGGTCCCGCTAAAGCTCCCGTTGCTTCCAACGATACTCATAGGAAGGGATGTGCCGTTGATCGTGACTGTAACCGTCTCCCCGCTCGCTGCAAACACTGTCTTTGTCGCATTTGCTACTTGGCCGGAAATTGCAATGCTCGCCTGGCCGTAGGTTATGGAAGCAGATGGCGGAACGAGAGAGCTGAATACAGAAGTTCCCTTGACCAACTGTGCCACTGTACTGGATGTACTTGTCGTGAAGTTTGTGTTGCCTGGGAACACCGCGGTGATGGAATGGTTTCCATCGGTGAGCGCCGTCGTCGAGTACGACGCGACTCCCGTACTATCAGTCGTTCCGGTGCCTAACGTGGCCGATCCATCTTTGAAGGTGATTACCGATCCGAGCGGTACGGGCCCCACGCCGGGTGAAGGAACAGTCACAGTGGCCGTAAATGTAACGGATTGCCCGGAGATGGATGGGGTGAGCGAGGAACTCAAAGCGGTGGTAGTGGTCGCTGCATTTACCAGGTGCGATGTTCCACTTGACGTACTGGCGGCGAAGTTCGCGTCGCCGGAGTAAGTCGCTGTGATGTTCTTGGTGCCCGAGCTCGTCGACGCGAGGTTACAGGTTCCCGCACTCACACTGGCAGAACAGCTCACAAATCCATCGCTCACCGTGACGGTTCCGGTCGGCGTTCCGGATCCGGCCGTAACGCTATAGGTCACCGGGTACGCTTGACCCACAACGGTTGCCGTCGCAAGAGCGCTTGTATTTGTGATCGTAGTCGTCGTGCCGGTCTTAGCTACTACCAGGTTAGCCGTGGCGGTCGGACGGCCGCCTTGACACCCCGCGCTTGTGTTTGTGATGGATGCGGTAAACGGATATGTGCTGGGCGTAAGGCCGGTAGCTGTGGCAATCGTCAGTGTTGCGGTCACTGTACTACCAGTGGAAGATGCAGAGGCCGGACTGAATCCACCACTTGCTCCAACCGGTAATCCCGAGACGGCAAAGTTGAAAGAGCAAGCATTGCTATTGCCATTGAACGTGAGACTTACGGCATACGTCGCAATGCTTCCCACAACCACGGGGTTTGGTGTTTGAGCCCCAACCGTAAAGGTCTGTGGGTTCGAGTCCGTGAACCAGTTGAACGCCTGTGCCTTCGAACCCACTGCAGTCAATCCGAACGATATGTCGAGATCGAGGTTGTCGGTAGCGAAGCTGTCATCCGAGATGTTTCCATTCGCGTCCGCTATAGCGGAATATGGCCCATGAGTATCAATCAACGGCGACTCGAGCAGAGTGAGCGATACCGTTTCTCCGGGCACCCAGCCTGAACCGAAGATATGGACGGGGGTGCCAGGCGGATAGTCTGAAGCATCCGTCTTTACTGTCGTGAATCCGTAGAATTCCGTACTGTCCAGATTGCTTCCCCCTACAACTACAACCGCACCATCGGCTTGGAGCACACTGGCAGCCGCATCCTGTCTGGGAGAATTCATCGCAGATGTTGCGACGACCGTAGAGTTCCAGGATTGATAGAGCTCGCCCGAAGAGAGAGGAGAGGAGGATACAGTCCCGCCCGCTATCAACACACTATTGTTATTGGGTAATAGCAAAGCAACATGCCCGCTTCGAGCGGTGGCCAAATGCGCTGGAGCAACCGTCAGGGTATTCGCTGCTGGATCGAAGATCTCCAGGGACGATAGATCGACAGCACCATTGTTTCCGCCGGCCACCAGCACCGTCCCATCAACGAGCGTCGTCGATGAATGGGAATAGCGGGCGACATTGAGCGCGGGACCCGGGCTTACAGAGTTGGCCGTGGGATCGTAGATCTCGGTGGAACCAATCGCAATCGTCGACCCATCGTTCGCGACACTGTTGCCGCCGGAGATCAGCACGCGGCCATCATGCAGCACAGAGGCGCTGTGAAACTTCCGCGCGGTCGTCAGGTAAGTCTGATATTGAAATGCCTCAGTCCCCGGAATAAATCTCTCAATGCTTGCGATGGGGCCCGTTTCACGAATCCCACCGACCAGCAGAACATCTCCCCCCTTCAACTGGGACAACGTAAACTGCGCCCTCGGTTCAACCATTGAATACGGCACGGACGCCCAGGTATTTGTATTGGGATCGAAAAGCTCCGCGCTGTTCGAAACAGCCCCTCCATTGGTGTAGCCCCCAGCCACGAAAACACGGCCATCCTGCAATAGGACTGCGCCGTGGCCGTATCGGGCGGTGAGCATCGGTGGTGCAGCCACGGTGGTCCCATCGGGCTGGAGTACATCCGTGGTGGCCAGCGCGTTCCCGCTTCCATCCTTGCCGCCAACGATCAAAACGCGACCGTCATTCATCAGGGTCGCTGTAGCACCGGTGCGCGGAGCGGAAAGGGATGCGCCGACTCGCCACGTACCGCTTGGAATCTGATAGGCGGCAGCCCGCAGGCTGAGTACACAAATCAGGAGAAAAGAGAGCAATAAAACAAAGGGACGTGCTTTCATCACAGACGTATCCTGGCCGGCGTGGGATCACACAACGCTGACAGTTCCGAACGGAAGCATTCCGATCGCCATAGGTGGCCAGGTCAAGATCGCGAGAGCGGCCTTTCCGCATTGGCAGGACTCTTAATAGAAGACTTTGGCAACAGGCAGGAACCTGCCGCGGAATTTACTGAGTTGCCGAGTTTGGCTAACAAATTAGCCGTTTCGACGCTCGCACATTGATGTTCGCGAAGGCATTGGGGGACGTACTAAAACAGGGATCAGGTCACTAATAATAAAAAGATGTAATCGAACCGAACCATCGATTTTCCTGATTCGGGGGTAAACATCCGTATACGACTGTCCACTCGCTATTACAGTGACCTGCTTATGAGTGCGTTACTTTCGTTACTCGCTCTCGGTAAAGTATGTGCGCAATTGCACACCGCAGTTAGGCGGACCATACGATCGCGATTGATCGGAGTAATGGAAGCTCGGGCGCGATCCGCCCGGACCTACGAAAGCTCAATCCTCCGCAAACCAGCTGGAAAGCCGTCGGCACGTGTCGCGATCATCACCGGCGCGGACAGCGGAATTGGCTAGCGACTGCAATCGCCTGTGCCAGAGAAAGCGCGGACATCAGAATGTCCTACCTTCCGGAGAGGAATGTCAGTTTCCCCTTGGCTTCCTGGAGTCATCTCTAAAACAGTGCTTATGAATCTGGGCGGCGTCTCTAAAAACTCCAGTTGGTATAACCCAATTCCGATCTTTTCTGCGAGCTTGCGGGTCTCGATCCTCTCATCTGTTGGCACCGTGTGGCAGAGGATGATGAGATCGTAAGACGGTTCAGCACTCCGGAGGCTTTGGCGCAATTGCTGAATGCTGGAAACGGTGCTCGCTTCGAACCCTGCGCTCGCGAGTATCATCCTACGGGTCTCCAGCAGCGCTGGATCCCTGCCATAGATCAGGATTCGATACCCATTTGTCGGGGGCGCAAACATCGTCCATTTCTCTCTTTCACGAATACCGTTACCACCAGAAGAACGATCAGTTAGATCGAAGCTCTTCTTGATTATTCGTCGCTGCCGAATCCGTCGCCGGATCGATCGCAGCAGGAGTTCCTTCACTGGCCAGCATCTGCGGTGGCAAAACCTCGATCACTTCAATCGTCGGCTCCACTCGTTTCATTAGGCTCTTGATTTGACGGTGGACATCGTTCATATATAAAAAGATGCCCAGTTCTGTTTCTTGGTTGGTAAGCCTCGCCGCAGCAACCCAATGTTCGTAGCCAGGTAAGGTTTTAGTTCGCATTGCGAATTCTTCCTGAATAGCTTGTCAGACTCTTCTATCCCGGAGTCATCTCTGCGCAAGGATCTCGACGTTACCTGCCCGGCGGAGAATGTTGACTCCCACAGATTCCGAATATCTTTCGAATGCAAGGTCGAGGGATGCCGCACCCACCCTGAGATTATGGATTTCGACACGCTGCAGTGATGCCGGTAAAGCCGTGTGATGCAGCCGCATCTTCGATGCGCGGGCGTCTATCGAAAGCCCAAGACACGCCTGCAGAGCCATAAAGACCGCGCCGGCAGCCCATGCTTGTGGTGCGCAAGCCACCGGATAGAGTGTTGGCCCCTTGCCTGGTAGGCGAGGAAAGCCGCAGATCAGTTCGGGCAGACGATGTTGATCGACAAACAGCGACATGTCCAAAAGACTGGTGAGTGTCCGCAAGGCCAGCTCTTTTTCGGGCATATCTTTGCAACCAAATGCGATCAGTGCATTGTCATGTGGCCATATCGAACCGTTATGGTAAGACATGGGATTGTAGCGTTTCTCATCCGATGCAATCGTTCGTATACCCCATCCTGATGAAAGCTCCGGCGCAAGAAATGATTCCATAATTTGCGACGCTTGCGTAGCCGAAGCGATCCCCGTAAACAAGCACTGGCCGGCGTTGGAACTGCGCACGCGGCACTGACGTTTCTCCCCGTCGAGCGCGAGGGCGAACATACCCAGTTCATCGGACCAGAAAAATTCAGAAAAGCGGTGCCGCAGTGTTCCCGCTTCAGCCCGGAGCTTGTCCGCCAGATCATGCTGCCCGAGATCCTCCGCCACAAGCGAAATCCCGAGCTTTGCGGCATACACATATGCTTGCACCTCGGCGAGCGCGAGGGGGCCTTCGGCAAGCGTGCCGTCTTTATGGAAGATCGAATCCTGCGAATCTTTCCAACCTTGTTGTAAGAGGCCCGATTCCGTTTTGCGCGCGTACTCCACAAACCCGTCTCCGTCCAGGTCCCCATAAAGATCGATCCACTTCAGCGCGGCCGTCAGATTAGGCCAGATGCTCTGCAGGAATTCTTTGTCCGCAGTGCGTTCATAATAGGCACCCGCCAGCAGCAGGAAGAGGGGAGTGGAATCCACACTGCCGTAATAGCGGCCAAAAGGCACTTCGCGTAGGCGAGCCATCTCACCCTTGCGCAGTTCATGGAGAATCTTGCCTGGCTCAGCATCCCGTTCAGCATCGACCTCGGTCGCCTGGAGTGCGGCGAGATAAGAAAGAACGCCGCGTGCAATATCAGGGGCAATCCAAAGAAGTTCTAGCGCGGTGATGATGCCGTCACGCCCGAATACGGTGCTGAACCATGGCACGCCCGCATACGGATACGATCCAAAGTTCGTATGCGCCAGCAGCATATTAAGATCGGCTCGCGAACGGTTTAGCCAGTCGTTAAACTGCTCGTTCGAGGTATGGATATTGATATGGGCGAGCGGTGAATGCTGCCGCAGCTTCTGGATTCCATGAAGAGCCTCCTCCCGGGAAAGCACCGCCGCGTGCATGCTATCGACCTCACAGATCAGATCGACGGAGAAAACCAATTCTTGATGAGCTTCAAGACGAACGGGAACAAAGATTGTTCCCGATTCCGTTCTGCTTGGGACTCCCCGGCACCGGATACGACTCCGGCGGATGATTTGGTCGAGTCCCTCATATGAAAGAACCACCCACCCATGACCTGTCTCGTGGGGAAGACTGCTTCCTCGCCGCTCCCGCTTCTGCCCGCGCACTTCAAAGATGTCGGCAAAATCTGCAGCAAATGCAAATGACAATTCCATCTCGAGTGCCTCGGCGCCGAAATTGCGGACGGTAATCTGGTCGAAGCAGGCGCCGTCGGCGAGGAATTTGTTGCGATGAATGTGTAAGGTGCCGTGAGCAAGCAGGTCGCCCGATGGCAGCTTGATATCGGGGTTCGTCAGGTCAACCGATAGCATGACATTGTCTTCCTGCACGGAAGAACTCAGCAGAAGCGGCTTATGTCCCATAATGTGCATTTCGAAGCGGGACACGTAGCGCGTCTCTTCATGAAAGAGCCCCTGCTGTCCAAGACCGACGGGCTGGATGTCGCCATACCGGTCGAAGACAGCAAAGGTATCCTTATGGAGTAGAGGCAAAATTCTGCCATCAGCGAGAGACGAGTCTGCGCGAATATAGAATCGCTCTCCGAGTTTAACGACGTCCGCGTGCTGCTGGTGATCAAGAGGCATGGTATCTCCGAAAGTTATGCTGCGGAAGACAGCAATTCGCCGGCGGTAAGATCGGGATCACTGTCCTTGATTTTGCGATAGATCAGGATGTAGTCATGGGCCATGCGAGCCGCGCTGAACCGCTCCTCAAAGACGTGGCGGATCAGCCGTCGATCCATCCCGCCAACCTCTTCCACAGCGCGCACCGCTTCATCGACGCTTTCGACGATCTGCCCAGTGACTTCGCGATCGATTACTTCCGGTATTGAGCCGCTCCGCCAAGCAATTACTGGCGTACCGCACGCCATAGCTTCTGTCATGACCAGACCGAATGGTTCCTCCCAGTCAATCAGAAACAACAGGGCATAGGCGTTCCCAAGAAATTCGTTTTTTTCGTGATCTCCAATCTCTCCAATGAACTCGACAAGCGGGTCGTCTATCAGGTGGCGTATCTTCGTCTCGAAGTACTCGCGATCTGCCGCATCGATCTTGGCAGCGATTTTGATAGGCATGCCGACGCGCTTGGCGACTTCGATCGCGCGGTCTACGCGTTTTTCCGGCGATATCCGCCCCAGGAATGCGAGATATTTTCCTTGCTGCTCTCTCGCGGTATACAGGTTTTCAGGAATACCGTGATGAACAGTCCCGACCCAGTTCGCCCACTTCATGGGCTTGCGCTGAGCATCTGAAATGGAGACAAGGTTCATATCTGGAAATTCGCGGAAGAGTGGGTGGATGTCGGGGAGATCAAGGCGCCCATGCAGCGTTGTGACGGCCGAGAGTCGTTGCCGGCGCGTTACAGGAAAGTGCAGATAGTCGATATGAAAATGCACGATATCGAATTCGGGAGCCTCCTGGGCAACGGCCTCCACCATTCGAATATGGTGAGCAATGGCATCGACAATCGTCTTGCCTTGCAGCCGGAGAGCTCGTTCGCAGATGCCGCGCAGGTCAGCCTTTGTTTCAGAGTCAGCGCTGGCAAAGAGCGTTACCTCGTGTCCTTGCCGGACCAGTTCCTCGGTCAGGTATGAAACGACACGTTCCGTTCCGCCGTATAGCTTGGGCGGAACACTCTCATGGAGTGGTGCGACCTGCGCGATACGCATACTTGGATTCCTCCTGAAGTTGCTTCGTCAATCTTGCTTTGCCCTACCCGGTCAGCTTTCGCACTTGCGCCTCTTGGACTACGACGGCCAAGGAATCGGCAGCGTTGCTCTACCGCAATTCCTCGTCTTCTACCGTTGCGAGTAGTTCTCATTGTGTCGTGCTGGCGACATCCTTGTTCTGTAAACAGGGAACCATGGAACGAGAAGTCGCCTCCTGTACGGCTGGCGTCGAATTCCGAACCATCACCTCATCCTGGACCGACAGCGCACCGTCTGCGTTGCGGATTCTGGACAGCAGCTCTTCCTTGGCCTTCGCGTCGGCGACGGAGCCCATCAGTGTCACGCTGCCCTTGTCGAAATGGGCCTGCACGGGCGCAGTTCCATCGGTTCCAGCCACGCCGATCGCACGAGCTGTTCGGTAAACCGCTTTGTTGATTCGAGCACGGGTTACTTCGTCGCTGGCGAGGCTAGGTTCGATGGACAATCCGTCTCTGATAGAAAACACTCCATCCGTGGTTGCGACCAGGGATAGCACCGACGCATGTTCTACGGGATCCTTTACCGGCCCTGTGAGTGACACAATTCCTTTATGGGCCCCGACTTGGACCTGGGGGAAGGTAAGGCCTATATCCGCGCGAGCATAGCGGAGCCGATCTTCCAGCCGGCCCTCCAACTCCGCATCGTCCAGTACGGCCGTGTTTAGCGTGATTCTGCTTTGTACTGCACGGACACTGGGAAGTTGGTGTGCGAGCGATTCGGCATCGAGCTTGTCTTGGTAGTGAGTAACCTCACCTGTCAGGGTGACCGTCCCATGGGTAACGTTCGATTCAATACTCCCAAGAGAAGGGTTGCGATTCAGGGCCGCCCGGAGAGTACGCTCCAGATCCATGTCGCGGTAGCCGGAAGTGCTGGCGGTTGCTGCGAGACTCTTCGGGGCCGGTCCGCCAAAAACAGCCAATGCAAGAGCAAAAACGATAAATTTACACAGTCTCATGGCGAGTCCTCCTGATGCAGGACCTGCCCCGGCTCCGTGGGGTTGTCGAGGCGACTCGATCATGTCCGCAGCGGCGCCGCGTCCATCTTCTTGACCATCGAGATATGAAGGATGCCATGCTCGTATTGGGCTTCAATGCTGTTAGCATCGACCGTCGCTGGCAGCACGAACGTGCGTGAGAAACTGCCATAAGAGCGTTCCACACGCTGATAGCGCCCTTTTTTGCGTTCCTCGTGCTGCTTGTGTTCGCCACTGATGGTCAGTGCGTTGCCCTCTACGGTAAGGCTGATCTCCTCTTGCCGAAGACCGGGCGCTTCCATCTCGAGAACGACTTTGTCATCCTCTTCATAGATGTCGGTCTTAGGGGTAAGCGATATCGGAGCCAGAAGCGATTGTTCGAACAAGTCCATCTCGGGCGAGATATCGCGGAAGATCTGATTGATACGTTCCTGCAAAGAAGTGACTTCGCGGAACGGCTGCAAAATACTCAAAGCAGTCATAGCAATTCACCTCTCGGGAGAAACCCGATCTAACCCGATAGACGCAGCAAATTTCGTCTTGGTTGCAAAAAGTAATTCACTATTTCTTAGCCGGGAACACTCAGCTTTGGTGGCCGGCAGGGGCCAACCGTCGCTACCGACTGTTTCCGGAACGGCTTGACGCCCTCTGCGTGGCCCGGCCGGCCCGGCCCGGTACGCTCGCCGACGGACAACTGGGCTGGGTGAATTGAAGTCTCATGGCATGCATGGCCTCGGACGAGGCCGCAAGAAGGGAGATATTGAAATGCTACGTCTATTCCAGAAGTTTGCTTCGGCTGCCGCTCTTGCTTGTGTCGTTACCGTAGTTCCCATAGTTGCTCATGCCGCGGATGACGACGATAAAAAGTTTCTTGCCAAAGCCGCTCAATCTGACGTCAATGAGATCAAGCTAAGTGAGCTTGCCATAGAAAAAGCCACCAATCCGGCCGTCAAAGCATTTGCAAAGAAGATGGTAACCGAACATAAGATGATGACCGCAAGCATGAAACCATTCGCTGATTCCTGGGGGCTAACCTCGCCCGCTGCGGCCGACGATGATCATCAGAAGGAATGGCAGAAGTTGAATGGTCTGGCCGGCGCTGATTTCGATAAGGAATATATCGACCAGATGGTTTCGGACCACGCCAAAGCGCTCGATGCATTTACCTCAGAAGCAAAAGACACCAAGGATGTTAAGTTTCGTGCAGTAGTCTTGAAAGGGAAGACCCAGGTTGCGGCCCACAAGAATATGGCGTACGACCTGAAGAAGAAGCTCTAGCGGCCTTTCAACTGGCGGGACTGAAGCGTTGCTCTGGTTGTGATACTGATGCACGTGAGCGACGTGTTCAGTACCAAACGACTGGAGCTGTGTGGGGCGCAACCGCCGCAAGACGGTGCTGGAGCCAGAAGCGCCCATCCCACTACGCCCCATACGATATCGCTGGTATGGCCAGCCACAGAGAGGCTCAGCCCAGGTGCCTGGAGGCACCCTCAAAGGGGGGTGACTCGCGGCAGGGTATCCGGAACGGCGCAGGACCTTTTGGGGTGGGATACTTGAAGTAACGATGTCTGACAGCAGTGCCACAGTGACCGCCGTCCTGGCGGAGACGCCTTCGGTTGCGCGCGATAGTGCCCGCGTTCTCGGGGCCGCCAAGAAGGGCGACGGATTT
>JABFXN010000188.1 GCA_013361705.1 Acidobacteriaceae bacterium | reverse complement strand
CCAGGCCATTTTTACAGCCATCAAAGCACGTGATCCGCAGGCAGCCCGTGCCGCCATGCGCAACCACCTGCGCCACGTGGAAGACATCCTCGCCGGTCAACCGGAAAAGACCGCCCGTCCTAAAAAATCAGCCCGAAAGTCTACTTCCTCGAAATCTGCCTGACCAATTCTTGAAATTGGTCAGACAACTATGACATCCTTAAAATCATTGAGGCAGGCGCATCGCCGCCCCACAGGAGACGAAACAACCCATGCCGTGGTTTTCCATTGAGGGCGACGCCCTCACCGAAGCGCAGATCCAATCCGCCGTTGACCGCCTTCTCACCGAAGCCCGCACGCGCATCAACAAGGACCTGAAGCGCGTTCTGCTGCTTCCCCCGGATCTCACCCGCGCCCACTCCGGCGCCGGCAAGATCACGGAGCTGCTCTACAAGGCGCTTCCCGACGCTCATGTTCTGGTGATTCCCACTCTCGGCCAGCACATTCCCCACACCGAAGCCGAGAACAAGTGGATGTTCGGCGATATTCCGCATGAGCGCATCCTTCCCCATGACTGGCGCAACGGCGTCACCCACATCGGCACCATCCCCGCCTCGCTGGTGAAGGAGACCACCCAGGGCGCCGCTGACTGGGAGATCCCCGTCGACCTGAACTCTGTCCTGATGGACCAGCAGTGGGACCTCATCATCAACGTCGGCCACGTGGTGCCGCACGAAGTGCTGGGCTTCGCCAACCACAACAAGAACTACTTCATCGGCCTCGGCGGCAAGGAGACAATCTGCGCCTCGCATATCGCTGCCGCCGTCTACGGCATTGAGAACAATCTGGGCTGCCTGATCACACCACTGCGCGCGACCTATAACTGGGCGGAAGAGAATCTGCTGAAGCATCTGCCGGATGTCTACCTGCAGATCGTGATGCAGCGCGACGCCAACAACAAGCTGGTCACCAGCGGTATCTTCGTCGGCGACGATCTCGATACTTATCTGCAGGCCGCCCGCAAGAGCCGCGAGCAGAACATCACTGTCTTCGACAAGCCCATCAAGAAGGTTGTCGCTGTGATGCAGGCCGACGAGTTCCGCGCCACCTGGGTCGCCAACAAGGCTGTCTACCGTACCCGCATGGCCATCGCCGACGGTGGCGAGCTGCTAATCATCGCCCCCGGCGTGGAGCGCTTTGGCGAACAGCCCGAGGTCGATGCCCTGATCCGCAAGTATGGCTACAAGGGCACGCCGCGCACGCTCTCGCTCTACAAGACCGAGGCCGATATGCAGGAGATTCCGCACGGCGTGGCTCACCTGATCCACGGCTCCAGCGAAGACCGCTTCACCATCACCTACGCTCCTGGCCATCTCAGCAAGGAAGAGATCGAGCAGGTTGGCTACAACTACGCCGACTGCGCTGAGATGCAGAAGCGCTATGACCCCGCCGTCATGAAGGAAGGCTGGAACACCATGCCTGATGGTGAGGAAGTCTTCTACATCAGCACACCTTCGGCAGGCCTGTGGGCGACCGCGGAGAAGCTGCACAACCCCAATCGGCTGGACTACGGCAAGAACCTTTAATGGACACCCTCGCAACAAAACGCGAAACCCTGCGCCGGGAGCTGGCCACGAGCGAACATCTGCTTGTGGCCTACTCCGGCGGCGTTGACTCAGCCTATCTGGCATGGGAGGCCTACCAGGTCCTCGGCGACCGCATGCAGGCCGTCATTGCGGACTCGCCCAGCCTGCCACGCAAGCATCTCTCCGCGGCTATCGACTTCGCACAGCAGCACAGCATTCCTCTCCGCGTCATCAACACCCGCGAGATGGAAAAGCCGGACTATGTTCGCAATGACAGCCAGCGCTGCTTCCATTGCAAGGACGAGCTCTTCCATGCAATGGAAGCACTCAGCCGGGAACTTGGCATCGCCACCATCGCTTACGGCCGCAATCTCGATGACAACGGCGATTTCCGCCCGGGCCAGCGTGCCGCAACACTGCACCACGCCACGGCTCCACTGGCGGCTGCACAGCTTGGCAAGCAGGAGATCCGCACCCTGGCTCGCAACGCCAACCTCACCGTCTGGGATAAGCCCGCTTCGGCCTGTCTCTCCTCGCGCCTGGAATACGGCCGCGAAGTTACACCGGAGGCTCTGGCTCAGGTGGAAGCCGCAGAGGACGCGCTCAATGCCCTTGGCTTCCTGCAGGTCCGTGTACGGCATCACGGCACACTCGCCCGCGTCGAGATCGCCCGCGAAGAACTTCCACGCGCCCTATCGATGGAAGCGCTCGACAGCATCACCGCTGCTATCCGCGCCACAGGCTTCCAGTATGTGACCCTCGATACGCAGGGCTACCGCAGCGGCAGCATGAACGCCATCTTGCCCATTGAGACTCTGACAGCGAACTTCAACGGCAACCGATAACGCCTTTTTCTATGAATGCGGTTGCCCTGTGTGCGCCGCAAATGTTGAAGGCACCTTGGAAACACACATGCATCGCGAATCTCTGCTGCAACTTCTCGAACAGCTCCGCATCGGCGCCATCTCCAGCGAACAGGCTGCCGACACGCTGACGCACCTTCCCTTCGAAGACACCGGCTTCGCCAAGATCGATCATCATCGCACCCTGCGCTCGGGCCTTCCTGAAGTGATCTATGCTGCCGGCAAGACGCCGGAACAGACCGCTGGGATCTTTCAACGCATTGCCGCTTCGGGCGTGAACGTGCTCGCGACCAAGGCAGACGCAGCGCACTTCGCCGCCGCGCAGACACTGGTTCCTGACGCGGAATATCACGCTCTTGCCCAGTGCATTACCCTGCGGCAGACCCAGCAGCCACGTCACGAGGGCACCATCGCCGTCGTCTGCGCAGGAACCAGCGACCTTCCGGTTGCAGAAGAGGCCGCCATCACCGCGGATCTCTTCGGCGGCAACGTTCTACGCATCACCGACGTCGGCGTCGCCGGCATTCACCGCCTACTCGCGCAGCGCCCCCTGCTGCAGACAGCCGACGTTGTTATCGCCTGCGCCGGTATGGAGGGCGCCTTGCCCAGCGTTCTCGGCGGTATGGTCGGCGTGCCGGTCATCGCCGTTCCCACCAGCGTTGGTTATGGGGTCGCCTTCCACGGCATCACGGCGCTGCTTTCGATGCTGAACTCCTGCTCGCCGAACACCACCGTCGTCAACATCGATAACGGCTTTGGAGCCGCGTATACCGCCACCCTCATCTGCCGCGGGCAACAGAAGAAGTAATCCTTACGCACCCCGGTATTGCTCTCATTGAAGGTCTTTCGCTTCGAAGAAGCGGAAGACCGGTTTTCCTAAGAGAAGAAGGCTAGAACGAGCCTCCGCGGCCGCCGTCAATCGGAGTCTCCGCGATAGAGCATTTTCCCTGTTGCTGGGTATCCCGCGAGGGTATCCATAGGCGCTTTCATTACGGAAAACGCCTATGGATGCAGAAGCTCTCCATTACACCTACAGAGAAATGCTCTAGCCTGCCTCTACTTTCTCAGTACTCCCGCGCGACGACCATTACAGCTTCAGCATCTTATTTCGCCTGCGCCAGCCCCTCAACAACTGCAGCAACCTTATCGAGTATCTGATTCCAGCCCTCCAGCTGACCGCTCTCGAGTGCATTCTGCATGGTCTCATTTCCGATGAAGGTGAGCTTCGTCTGGCCGTTTCCAATGTCCTCAAAAAGAATCACGTCGTGCAGGCCGTCTATGGCCTCATGTTCCATTCCATAATGCGCAGGGTCAACCCTGTTTCCCTTCGAGTCGGCAAAGTACATGGAGGAGACGATCTTCTCGTGCGGAACAATCTCATGGTATTCACCACCGTTCCAGAATTCCTGCCCGTCTGGCGATCTCATGCAGCAGAGGAATTTCCCTCCCACGCGAAAATCTATCTCACAAAAGGGCGCGGTAAATCCCTTTGGCCCCCACCACTCCATCACATATTTCGGGTTCGTCCACGCTTCCCAAACCAGTTCGCGTGGGGCATCAAAAACCCTGGTGACAACCATCCGCTCCGTCTCGTTTAACGTGTTTTTTGTCATCTCTTATCTCCGCTTTCATTCGATTTACAACCGCATCCAGCTTTTCGAAACTCTCTTCCCAGAACTGGCGATAGCTGATCGCCCAGTCACTGACAGTCTTGATCGCCTCCGGCCTGAGCGTACAAATACTCTCTCGTCCACGCTTCGTCTTGACCACAATCCGCGCCCGCACCAGGCACGCAATGTGTTTTGAGATCATCTGCTGCGAGAGCGCAAACGGCTCCGTCAAGCCATGCACAGAGGCAGGCCCGCGGGAGAGTCTCTCGACCATCGCCCGCCGGGTTGGATCAGACAGGGCCGCGAATGTCGCATCCAAGCAATCCACAACCATATGGTAGTGGATTGCGATTGAATGTCAATTGCTATCTCGCGATCCCAGCTTTTTGTCGAAGTCGCCGGCGTTACGAGTCGCTGATAACGACGTCACTGCACGGCGACCTATTGACAAAATCCAAGGAAAATGGTAAAAGCAAGCCCCACCTTTCAAAGAAGGCGGTGCCGCACGGTAAAGTTCGCGATGGCATCATCCCGGGCCGACTGTGGGGATATCTCGAACGAAGAGGGAGAGACAGCGATGAATCGGAAAATTACGTTTGCGTTCCTGGCAGTGTGCTGCTTGGCGGTGGCCATCACAATGTTGGCGCAGGGCGGCGACGACACGTCCGCCAACATCCAGCAACTCGAAAAAGACATGCACCACGCGCAAATGAATAGCGATGCCGCGTGGTATCAGCAACACCTGGCTGACGGCTATGTCGAGGGGCACAGCTGGGGCGACTGGGCGACCAAGGACGAAGCGATCAAGCAAACACAGGACAAGTCCATCAAGTTCACTAAAGGCGAGGTCAGCGATGTGAAGGTAACGAACTTCGGACCCAACACTGCGGTCGCACACTATAAGCTCACCTACGATGCCACCTTCAACGGCACGCACCGTGCTCGCACAGTGATTTGCAGCGACACTTGGATCAACCAGTCCGGCGCCTGGAAGCTCGCTTCCAACCACTGCTCGCACGTCGAGGGAACCTAGAGCAACTCTAGCCATCCCGTGTGGTTTTACCGCCGTCGATCACCATCTGCGCTCCGGTCATATAGGGAAATTCATCGGAAGCAAGCGCCAGAGCAAACCATGCGATCTCTTCGGCAGTCGCCATCCGTTTCATCGGAACATGGGACCTGGCCCACATGTCCGCAGCAGCTTTCCAGACTACATCCGGGACGTTCTCCATGTGATCGACGCGCCGTACCAGCGCGGTATCGGTGGTTCCAGGAATGAGGGCATTGATACGGATGCCCTTATCCACATAGTCGAGAGCTGCGGACTGGACAAGACCAACGAGTCCGCGCTTGCTTGCGGTGTAGGCGGAACGCTTCTCCGTCGTAGCGATCGCATTGGAAGATGAGGTCACTACGATGTTTCCACCGCCGGCCGCGAGCATATGCGGAATCTCATACTTCATCGCCAGGAAGACACCACGCACATTCGTGTTCTGAATATCATCCCATTCGGCGGTGCTGTATTCGTGAAGCGGTTTCTCCAGGGTGATGCCGGCGTTGTTGAACGCTACGTCCAAACGTCCGTATCGCTGAACAGCCTGATCCACAAAAGACCGTACGCTGTTTTCATCACGTACGTCCGCACGAATGTAGGTCGCCTCACCACCTTGGGATTTGATCGCACTTTCTACTTCCCGTCCGAGATGCTCGCGGCGTCCGCAGAATGCAACCTTTGCTCCTTCGGTAGCAAAAGCGATCGCGGCGGCTCGCCCGATCCCGGATGTTGCTCCCGTAACAAGAACGACTTTGCTTGCAAACCTGCGGCGTGAGCTGGCCTGCGCCGCATTAGCGTGAGCCGGTGACCCATCGCGGGCGCATCCAGCGACACTTCCCGTTATTGCGGCTGCGGTCATCGCCAGCATCGTACGCCGGTCGAGAGCTGCGTGCTTCTCTTCAGACATAAGTGAACTCCTTCGTAATCGGTTCGAGATGAATTAGTAGAGCAAGGAGATCTCGATCACCTTTTCAGGCTGGTCTAACTGAAACTTCGCTTCGGCAAACTTGGGAGGCCCCATAGATCTCTTCGGATTGTTTGAGGCACCATATCCTTCCTTCGGAACGCCGAAGACGTTCTTATCCAGCTGGCCGTTCATGTTCTCATCATGAAAGACCGACACGGCATAGACGCCGGGGGGAAGGTCATTCAGCGTGACCTGTGCGCGTAAGGTCTGCGGATCGATCCTGACCTGGAGCGTACGAAATGCCCTCGACTTATCTCCGGGAAAGCCCGCCCCATCCTGGAACAGGGCAATAGCGATCTGCCCTTTGCTGTTTCTCGCGCCGGCAACCTGGACCGTAAGTTTTGAAGTCGCGCCATCTTGCGAGGCAAACTCGGAAGCGAGGCCCGAGGAAGCGAGGCCGGGAGAAGCGAGGCCAAGACCAGATGTAATCAAGCCAATTGCTGCGATGCACAGGAACGATAGATAGCGCTGCATAGTTTCCTCCTCAATCCACTCCAAAGTGCGATGGGATACCCGATCAACGCCGCGGAGCTATAAATTCGCCGATCAGATTTCCGCCTGCTTTGAACACAAACGACATGTTTCCTATGCGCAACGCATCGGCAGGTTCATAACGGCCCGGGTACCACGCATTTACCGCCATAAACGAACCCGCGTACGGAGATACCAGGGACGGAACAGAGAATACGGTTCGCCCGCTTCTTGTCTTTGCTGTCAGTACAGAACTGAACGCATGCGCGGTTCGGGGAAAGAAGCCCGTACAGTCGCACCGATGATAGGCAACGTCTTCGTGAATCAGAGCGCCCAGCGAGTACTCAGCGGTCTTCGCGGTAAGGTTCATAGTGAACCTTGATCCATAACGTTCGCCGTACCCTTGACCACCCGAGTCCCATTCCGGGGGCGCCGGTTTTCCCTGATCGATCCCCGCGCCGACTGCCGAGCTGATTAAGCCTGGGGGGCCAAATGTGGAGTACAGGTAGTTTCTGAACTGTTGCGTGTGGTCAGGAAACCGATAGGACCCACTGCTACGAACCGGCGGATTGGTTGCGGTGACGACCGAAGGGGCCGTTTCAGAACGCTGGGATAGATCGGAGCTTTGGGCGTATGTAGCAACACTTGCGATCCAGATCAAGCATGCGGCTATCTTCATGGCGTGTTCCTCCTTACGCTTGCAGTCTTATCGACAAAGTGTGGCCGACCAAGCCGGAAGAGATAAACGCAGCGAGTTTGATGGTGAACGCGGCTTACGCCGGTTGAGCGAAGTGCTAGAACCTGCACTTCATCCGAAACCGCATACCAACAGGCATTACCGGCGGCCGTCCAAGCGCTGGAGACGATATTCCATGCGCTAACGTCTTCATTTCCGGCACTCATTCCTTTTCTGTGCTGTTCCTGCAAGAATTGCAGGAGAGTAAGGGGCGGAGGCGATTCCGGATCGTGCGGCCATGGACTATCGTGAAGCGAACATCCTCGCGCAGACATTTGGGTTCGCTCTCGGGACCACGCTTTCAGGTCTACTTCTCTTCCTTATCTATCGTTCGGGAGGAAAGAATAGAGGAGCCCGCTTTTGGTTTGCGGCTTGCGTTCTCATTGCGAACGGAGCAGGCCTATTCAAGAATCTCGCACTGCTCGGCGATCCGAATCTAAGCCCTGCACTCGAATACCGCATACGCTCGATTGGCTTCGCAGCCGGAGCGCTTTGCCCTTGTGGCATTCTTTCCATCTGGCGCTCGAACGCGCTCACCAGTCTTCGGCGCAAGGCCGGGAGCTGGATCGTCCTCTACTCGGTGATCAGCGGAAGCTTGATTGCGGTCTCCGTCATCGCAGGAACATGGGCCACCGCAGAGCTCATTGCTATCCCGGGATTGAATCTGCTCACAGCACAGGACGCGGTTGGAAATCTGGCCATCTACAACGGACTGCTGGTTCTGATCGTTGGTGGGATAACTCTGCTGCCAGGCGCGTTGAGAGGACCAACGGATCAGATTGCGATCGCGTTGATGATCCTGGGCCTTCTTGTGAGTACGGCCGGTGCGATCGCCAGTTTCTTCCTTCCTCCTCCCGGCACCGTGGCACACCTGGCCCAGATAGGCAGATTCCAGGGCGTAATCCTGCTTGTGATTGGCGTGTTCTTCTATTTCTCCCACTTCCGGGCTGCCGACGTCTTTGCAAAGATCGCACTTCGCCTGATTCTTGGTGGCTTGCTAGCGCTCGGCGGTGCCCTTCTTCTGTTTGGACCAATTGCTTCGACGACTCGCAACATGCCGCTGCCGCTGGCAACAGGAACGCTAGTGGGTGTAGTAATTCTGAGCGGAGCCATCTTGCTCTACCTGCGGTTGGGATACTGGATTGACCTGCTGGTGGAACGCAGGATCTTTGGAAAACGGGACCCTCGACAGATGATCCAGGAGTTTCGACAGAAGATCGGATCACAGAACTCCAGGACGTCACTCATTGCATCAATCCAATCCGCAGCCGTAGAAACACTCGCGATGAGGCCTGAAGAGATTCAGGTTGAGCCGGGCTTGGCTGACACCGCACCGCCGGCCGATCTCCTGATCCCAATTCTTCCCTCAAGCAGCAAACCCATTCACCTGGCGGTCTCTCTGCAGGGGGATCGAAGAATGCTTCTTACGACAGAGATTGATCTATTGCATGAGATCGCCCTGCACGCGGGAAAGCGGCTCAACGATCTTGAACGCGAGGAAGAGAGAATCGAACGGGTCCGCACGGAAGGTCACCTTAGCCGTCAATTGGTGGAAGCGGAGCTGCGCGCCCTTCGATCACAGATCAATCCACACTTCCTTTTCAATTCACTGAATACGATCGCTTCCCTCATACCGTCGGAGCCGGAGAAAGCAGAGAAGATGACGATCCGTCTGAGCAGCATCTTCCGGTATGTGCTGATCCAATCGGGACGGCCGTTCAGTTCTCTGCACGAAGAGATGGAATTTCTGCGAACCATCCTCGATATCGAACAGATCCGCTTCGGGGAGAGGCTGTCCGTGACATTTGAGATTGAATCGGCAGCCGAACACCTGATGATTCCGTCGCTGATCCTGCAACCGTTGGTTGAGAATGCGATCAAACACGGCGTTACCCCGAAGATCGGCAAAAGCCATATCCTTGTCGGAGCTCGGCTTCATGACAATACGATCCAGATCAGGATCGAAGACGATGGACTTGGCCTGCGCACCGACAATGACTTTGACCGCCGAATCCGGGCACACATAACGAACGGTACGGGTATCGGTTTACAGAATGTCCGGGAGCGGCTCAGCACACTCTATGGCACGGCTGCCGCCCTGACTCTTTCGGATCTCGCAAGTACCGGATGCAGGGCAACCCTGACGATTCCCATACATGGAGCGAAGGATGCAAATTCGAGCATTGCTTGCGGACGATGAACCAGCGGCGCGGGCACGGCTGCGCAGACTGCTCGACCGCGATTCGAATATCCATATCATTGGTGAAGCGGAAAACGGTGTCGAGGCTCTTCAAGGCATTGAGCAGCTTCGTCCAGACCTGCTTTTCCTCGATGTTGAGATGCCCGGCCTGAATGGCTTTGAGGTTCTGAAGAGCATTTCAACGGACACACCTCGCCCCTTCACGATCTTCATCACCGGCTTTCACGAGTACGCGATGGAGGCCTTTCGCGAGCGCGCAATTGCTTACCTTCTGAAGCCGATCGAAGAAGACGACCTGCGAGAGATGGTGGAGCGCGCTACCGTTCTGATTCAGAATGCCTCGTCCCGGCGGGCAGAGGACGAGAAAGTGAATCGCCTGCTCGGCAACGCACCAGCGTCCATGCAGCAGATTGTTGCCAGAAAAGCCAACCGGGTCTTCCTCTTGAATCCCTCGGATGCTGTCTATTTCTTTATGGACAGCGGTATTCTGCGGATGCGCGTTGTAAACCATACCTATTGGGTTAACTATCAGATCGGAGAGTTAGAAGAGGCGCTGGAAGAACGCGGCTTTTTCCGCGCCCATCGGGCCTCGCTCGTCAACCTGGCTCGCATCAAAGAACTTCGGCTCGATCCCGGAAGCAGTATCGTACTCGTCATGAACGATGCCAAGAACTCTGAGATCGAGGTCAGCGAGCGGCAGGCACGTGCTCTCCGCGCACGTATTCCAGGATTGTAGATGCCGCAGAGCGACGATTACTTCTTCGATTCTTCAGCAAGGAAATAGGCAGAGCTGTGGCGTAACACTCGCGTCGTCAGCAAGCGGCTTCCGTCCGATGAAACATCGAACGATTGTGTCCCCAGGATGGGAGAATCGGTGTATCCGGAGATGAGCCATGCGGTCTTTGTCTGAAACGATACTGGATCGATCCGTTCGATCTGGATCTGCGGTTCGCTAAGATGAGTTACGGCGAGATAGATGCCCTCCGCCGTAACGACCAGGCTGTTGATGAGCGCCGGACGTGCATCGGTGTGATAGATATCCTGCGTGGTGCCATCCAGAAGATTCCTGCGAAACAGCGTCAGCGGATGACGGTTGTCGAGGTAATAGAGCCATTGCCCGTCGGACGATGGAGCGAAGTTTGAGACGGCTTCGGTAAAGAGCGGTTCGGGCGGCTGTTTGCCTTCGACGTCCATCCTCCAGATCCTGGATGCGCCATCTCCGTTCGAAGAGAAAAAGACGTATCGGCTGTCGTAGCTGAAAACCGGATTGAAATCCCGGCTGGTGGTGTCAGTGATGCTCCTCAGCCGCCCTGCCGGAATGTCATAGATCATCACGTTGGTCGCGCCATTCCGGCGAAAGCTGAAGGTAATGCTCTTTCCGTCAGGCGACCAGTGCGGTTCAAAGAGAAACCCCTGACCGTTCAGTTGGGTCAGTCTCTCCGGAGCTTTGCTTCCACGATGCTGTAACCACAACTCCTCGGCGCCCGACCTTGTACTAAGAAATGCGACCGTGTTCCCAACAGGTGAATATGCGGCGGACTCGTCGACATTCGCACTTGGAAGGAAGGGTGTCTCCGTTGTTGCATCCCTCACCATCTCAACCATCTGCGTTTCTGTCTCAACATGACGGAAGGTAAATACATCTTCTCGCACAGAGACCGGATTCACCGCCGCAAAGCCGTCCGGCGTCAGCGCGACCGCAGTGCCTCCGCTGACCGGGATCTTATAGATGCTGTAGGTCTCGTTGGCGCTATGGTCGGTGCCGAAGAGAATGCTTCTGCCGCCATCCGCAAACGCAATGCCGCGTACACCGCGATTATCGAAGGTCAGGCGGACTGCATTGCCGTTTCGTTCTCCTGTGATACCGACGACGTATAGATCACCCAAGCCACCACGCCGGAATGCCACAGATCCGCCATCCGGCGAGAACTTCGCCTCGATGTCACCGCTGGAGCCGATCGGCGGCGAAGTAAGGTACCGGCGTGTTCCATCCTGAAGATTTATCAGAACAAGCCGCATCGGTGTGCCCGGCGAAACCTGCTCCGCAGTGAGCAAGCTATGGCCGTCCGGCGACCAGTCCAGGGTCGGATGATCCACAGACATCGGGAAATAGCTCACGAACGGACGAGACACGAGCTCTGAACCTGAACTCAGATCGTGTCGGACGATGGCAAAGTGCACGTCGTCAAGCATGCGAATAAATGCGATCTGACGATTGTCGGGCGACCAGACCGGCCGATACTCGGCCTGGCCTCCATGGGTCAGCCGCTGCGGCGATTGCGGAAATGAGGGATTAAGGATCACGATGAACGGGACGTGATCCACTGCATCGACCTGAACAAACGCCACGGTCTTGCCGTCAGGCGACCACGCAGCGTCACGCACATCGGGCGGCAGATAACTGATCGGTTCCAGCGAACGAAGAGCCGTCGTACCCGAGCCACGCTCTCTCAACCGCCAGACCGCGAAGGCCACCAAACTGAGCAGGAGGATGAGAAGAACGGGTGCGAAGAAAGAAGGAGCCCAAGCCTTCCGGGAAGAATCAGCAGGCAGCTCGGAGATTGGGTTGACCGGAAGTTCCGGAGGTTCAAGCTCGGCAACAGCCACCGGCGTTTCGGCTGTTTTGGTCGTAAGGTTCCTCTCTCCTTCACTCAGACGAAGGAACTGGGGCACATAACTCCCCTTCGGCAGCTCAATGGCGATGGGATCAAGACGTCCGGCAGTGCGATAATACAGTCCAAGCTTCTCGCGCACACGGCGGGCGTGCACCCGGACAATCGGATCGCTCTTGGGGTCGTAGCTCGCCTCACGCAGAAAGACCTCGACCGCAATCGTCGTCTCTTTCAGATGAGAGGGCTCACCGTGCAAACCGCAATTGACACAATACTTAAGAAACTCTTTTGAGCGCGCCGCGTTCGCGAAGACTGGCGACGACAAGATACGGTCGAGCTGGGCCAGGACTTCCTCTTCTTGAACCATAAGTCGAGGTTAGTTACCGCGCGTTAACACAAGTTGAAAAGCGTGTAACCCCCTGTTACCCGCCTATACGGCTACGTCGACGCACTTCCGCTGACAAAGTGAGCCCATGAACTTCCAGCGACACTCCTTCTCCTTGCACCATTTCTCCCGAGTGCTGTGTGCTGCTGCTTCTCTTATGCTGCCCGCTCATGCCATGTGGGCACAGAGCAGTGCGGTCAGCGGCCACGTGATGGACAACTCCGGAGCGCCGGTTCAGAACGCCGACGTTGACATCGTCAGCACCGCGACCAATGAGACCCACGCAGTTCACTCGAACGGGGATGGTTACTTCCTGTTCCCGCCGCTCACGCCAGGCAAGTACGTGGTGCATGCCAGCGCACCCACCTTCGCGCGCTACACCGTCAATGACTTCACTTTGGAGGTGGGCACCCCCCGCGCCCTGGAGATCAAGCTGCAGGCCGAGAGCGCCGTGCAGTCGGTGGAAGTGACGGCATCCGCCCCGGAGCTGGTGACCGATCACCCCGACCGGGGAAACGTCATCGAGAGCAAGTTCGTTCAGAACATGCCTTTGAATGTTAGAAATCCGTTACAACTGGTGAACTTCGCACAGGGCGTAACCGCCTATAACAGCCAGTCGGGGAACAACGAGCAGAGCCAGGCCTTCACGAATACCTTCCGAATCAATGGCGGCAAACTCGCCACGACGGAGAGCCTGCTGGACGGCGCTTCCAATACAACGACATACGACTACAACGCCGCGGCAGCAATTCCGCAGGTGGACTCGATCCAGGAGTTCAAGGTATTGACGACCGCCTATGCTCCGGAGTGGGGACGCACGAGCGGCGGCATCGTAACTTTTGCCACCAAGTCGGGCACCAACGAGTTTCACGGGAGCGTCTTTGAATACCTGAGAAATAGCCTGCTGGACGCGAACGGATACAACGCGAACGCGGCGGGGACACCGAAGAAGCACTTTCAGCGGAATCAGTTCGGCTATGCATTCGGTGGACCGGTACTACTGCCACGTCTCTACGACGGCAGGAATCGGACCTTCTTCTTCTCAACCTACGAGGGTCTGCGTCAGAGCCAGGCGGGCTCGTTCCTGGGCACAGTTCCAACGACGGCGGAGCGCACCGGTGATTTCTCCAAAACAATGGCCACCAACGGCACCCTGATCGTCATGTACGATCCGCGCACGACGCGACTGGATGCGTCAGCACCAGCCGGCACCACCCGCTATATCCGTTCCCCTTTCCCCGGGAACATTATTCCCGCCGGTTATCTCAATAGCACCGGGCTTGCCATCCTGTCGAAGTATCCGCAGGCGAATCGCGCGGGACAGGGCGCCAGCAATACGAACAACTTCTTCTCCAACGCAAATACTGGTAGCACACAGAACAACATCAACCTGCGTATCGATCACCGCATCAACAATCGCCACAGCATCTTCGGGCGCTTCAACTGGTTCCAGCGCAATAACCTCAATCCGGACCCTTACGGCAACGGATTCAGCTATGTGGCCGGCAACCAGCGTCTGCCGGGGTACAACACCATGATCGATCACACCTGGGTGCTGAACTCACGGATGGTCTTTGATCATCACATTCTGTACTCGCACCAGGAGTCGAACCGCTCTCCGCAGTCGCTGGGCTTCGATCCGACGACACTGGGCTTCAATGCCAATGTCATCGCCGGCCTGCCTTCGACGACCTTTCCGACTGTAACGGCGAACCGCATCAGTTCCATGGGACCAACTGGCGGCCTCGAAAAGGACTACGGTACGACGTGGCAGTATGCCGCTTCGCTGACACACCTGGTGGGACGTCATTCTCTGAAGTACGGCTTCGACTATCGCTACTTCTCTGTCGGTTTGGACATCGCCCAACTCGTCACCGTGAGCGCTGCAGGCAACTATACCGGTGGGCCTAATCCTCAGGCTGCTGCCGGAGCTTCCGGAAGCGGTGCAGCCGACCTGCTGCTGGGCGCTGCGACAGTCAATAGCGGTTATGCTGCGGCTACGATTGCCAGCCATCCTTACTTTGCCGGCTATGGCCAGGATGAGTTCCACATCACGCCGAAGCTTACCCTCACCTACGGACTTCGCTACAACCTTGAACTTCCCGACCAGGAAGCCAAAAACCAATACGTCTATCTGGATCTGACCACACCTTCGCCTCTCAACAGCCAGGTCTCTTCGCTTGGCACACTTACCGGCGGCCCTGGCTTCGTAGGCGCCAATGGTGTGGGACGCAGGCTGCAAACGACGCAGCAGTCCAACTTCGATCCTCGCTTCGGCTTTGCCTACCGCGTGGACGAGCTCACCGTCATCCGGGGAGGCTTCGGCATCTTCCACGCTCCAGCTGTCGATCTGGCCAATGCGAGCCAGGGATATGCAGCGGTGACCACTTCTAACCCCACGCTTGCGGATGGTGTGACACCCCAGTTCAACTTGAGCAATCCCTTCCCCAGCGGCTTGAAACAGCCGACCGGAAACACTCTTGGCCTGAATACGTTCGTGGGACAAAACATCAGCGGCTCCGAACGCAGGCAGCGAATCAGCTACAGCGAGCAGTGGTCGCTTGATATTCAACGCCAACTGCCCGGCAACTTCGTTGTGACGGCAGGCTATGTCGGCAACAATGGGCTGCATCTCTATCAGCCGGTCAACTACAACCAACTCGCCGACAGCAAGCTTGCACTTGGGTCCAGCCTGCTGGCCACAGTAGCAAACCCCTTCTACGGAGTCATCACCGATCCGACCTCCCCGCTGAGCGCCGCCAAGGTGCAGCAAGGTCAGTTGCTCCGTCCGCATCCCCAGTTCCTTAACATGATGGCAACCTCCGGTGTTGGATCGTCGACCTATCACGCACTCCAGCTTTCGGTGGAGCACCGTTACTCGCACGGCCTGGCGTTGCTGGCTGCTTACACCTTCAGCAAAATGTTCGATAACGTCGGGGATTACTTGACCACAGCACAGTTCCAGAACAACAACTGTCCTTCATGCGATCGGTCGATCTCGTCGCAGGACCTCACGCATGTGCTGCGTATCAGCGGCCAGTATGAGCTCCCGATTGGACGCGGCAAAGCGATCCTTCACGATGGGTTTGTCGGCGAACTTCTCGGAGGCTTCACCGTCGGCAGCTTCTATACCTACGACAGCGGCCTTCCTGTGACCCTGTCTTCTCCAAACAATTGCAACTGTTTTGGAGGCGGAACGTCGATGCACCCGACGGTAACCGGTATCCCGACGGCAGTTCCGAATGGACGCCAGATCAGGAATGGCGGACTCTATTTCAACCCCGCGGCCTTTACGGCAACGGCTCCCTATCAGTTCGGCAATGCGCCTCGCTACCTATCGGATGTACGTGCCCCCGGAACCAACAACTTCGACATGCTTACCTCACGCCGGTTCCAGCTTCCGGAGAGGACGTCGCTGGATTTCCGTGTCGAATTCTTCAATGCCTTCAACCGGGTGCAGTTTGCAGGCCCAAATACGAATATCGCTTCGTCCAGCTTCGGACAGATCTTCCTCACGCAGGCCAACACGGCACGTCAGATACAAGCCAGTCTCCGTCTGAACTTTTAGTCCACTTCGACTCTTATCCAGAGGCCTCATGACAAGGCCAGAAAGAAGCCGTTTCATGTTTGTTCGTACTGCTCTCGCAGCAACACCGCTTGCGGCAACACTGCTCGCAGCAACGTTGGCAATGGGTTCTATCGCCCATGCCGATATCGTCCACCTAAACTGCACACAGACGGGCACTGATGAGTATCGCCTGACGTATGACTTCACCGGTAATACCCGCTCCGTCGTTGTCACCGCGGGCACCGATCCTAATAACGTGGCTGCTTCGATGCCGGTCTCCAAGACGGCCGAGAAGAGTATCACGCTGCATGCAGGCAAACCGGGCGAACGCGTGTACTTCTATCTGAAGGCCGATACCGGAGAAGTCCGCGAAGTTTCTATCCGTCACCTTCCCTTGCAGGGAACACCAAACTTCCGCGATCTTGGCGGCTATCAGACGACTGACGGACACTATGTTCGTTGGGGCATGATCTACCGTTCGGGTGTTCTTACCTATCTCACGCCAGCGGACTACAGCTATCTGACGAATCTCGGCATCCGTGTAGTTTGCGACTTCCGCAGCAAACAGGAGAATGAATCGGAGCCAGAGAAGTGGATTCCCGGTGCATCGACAGACATGATTAGTCTGCCTATCGGCGGTCCCAAAAAGGATGGGAAAGAGACTTCCGTGCAGAACATCCTCGGCAGCGATCCCACACCTGAGAAGCTCCGCGCTCGTATGACCAATAGCTATGGCGATTTCGCGTTCGCGGCCTCCGATCAATATGCCGCGGTTTTTCAGCAGATGAAGAACGAGAGCCTTCCCTTGCTCTATCACTGCTCTGCGGGTAAAGACCGCACTGGCGTCTTCAGCGCACTCCTGTTGCTAACGCTGGGTGTACCAGAGAAGACCGTGCTTGAGGATTACGCGCTCACGAACAAGTATCTCCTCGAAAACCCGAACGATCAGACGATGCAGAAACTTTCTAATTCGCCCTGGAACAGCCTGCTTGCACATCTGACGAAAGAACAACGCGCGATCCTGATGGCCGCCGACCCCGCTTATCTCGAAAGCACGCTGCGTCAGATCGACATGAAGTACGGCAGCTTCGACAACTACCGCCGTCAACAGCTACACCTCTCTGACGCGGATGTTCAACAGCTACGCTCAAAACTCACCGTGCAGTAAATTAGCCGCGCAGGTTGGATAAAGAAAAGCCCCATTCCGCAGAATGGGGCTTTTCTTCACAGCGAACCTGACTACGAACCCTGCTTCGGATTCATCTTGCGAGCGGTGTCGCGCAGGATTTCAATCTCCCTCTCACGGTAGGGATGACCGTCAGGGTAGAAGAGATCGTGGAACCAGACGGTAGGCTCACGCCCGACGTAAGGAACCTGCCAACTGTCCCACGGCAGGTTCGTCTGCATCTTGCCCTGAACCAAGCCCCAGTTGATCATGCCGACATGGTGCGCTGCTGCAATCGGCAGAATGGTGTCGATGGTGGAACCGGCGCCGCGGGCCATGTACTCCGTGCAGAGAAGCGGCCGGTGCAACTTCTCGAGACCAGCCACTCTGCTCTCGAATTTTTCGGGCCAGGAATAGTCATGGAACGAGATGATGTCACTCTCTGAGAGCTGAATCTTCTCTGTAGCAGACCAGTTCGCCGGATCATCCCAGGAATCGTGTGTCCACACACCGCTTGTCAGCGGTTGCTTTGGCCCCTGCGATCTTGCCCAGGCAAAGACCTGCGGCAGAAGAGCGTTCATCAACTGCGTCTTGTCTTTGAGGTTGTTTGTGTATCTGCCGCCGCCTGAGTTGTCAGGCTCGTTCCAGACATCCCATGCCAGGATGCGATCGTCATTGGCAAAGGCGCCAACGATTCCCTTCACATACGCTTCGAACCGGGGCTTATTCGCCGGATCGGCGAGAGCGATTCCGGGGCTCTGTACCCAGCCGGAATTCTGTATACCGGGGATCGGCGGATGCTGCGGCCCCAGCTTCGGATCAGGATCCCATCAGGAATCGAAGAGAACGAATACCGGTTTGATGTGATGCCGGGCTGCGATGGTGAGAAGGTTATCGAGCCGTTGCTTGAGGCCTGCTGCGTCCTGCTGCCAGAGAAGATCGTGCAGGAAGATTCGCATCGTATTTATACCTGCGGATTCAGCCCAGCCGAACTCCTTATCGATCTCGGCAGGGTTATAGGTCTCACGCTGAAACATTTCCAGCTCATTGATCGCGTCGGCGGGAAGAAAATTACTTCCCACGGGCCAGGGGTTAGCACGCATGTAGGTCCACGCCTGCTCTTCTGCCCAGCGTTCACGAGGGGAATTCGCATGCAGGCATGTGGAACCGAAACAAAGCGCGAGCACAGCGGCCGCAAGAGGGTTGCGAAGGATCACAATGATTTCCTTTCTCGATGTTGAGAAACGATCCTAGCTTGCAGCACACATCAGCGGCAAACTACTGCGCAGCAAGTCGGCATCCTGGTGTCCTCAGGATCTCCGGGGCTATTTCCGAGTTTTTGGCTTGCTTTTGCTCTCGAGGTTGAGCGCCACGGCAGCAAGGATGAGTTTCTTCAGGGCAGCCTCATTGATTTTTTCACCTTCATGGATGTCGATAGCCCGCCTGACATTCCCATCAAGGCTGGAGTTGAACAGGCCGGACGGATCATCCAGCGAAGCGCCCTTGGCGAAGGTCATCTTGACCACGTTCTTATAGGTCTCGCCAGTGCAGACAATACCGCCGTGGGACCAGACGGGTGTCCCCCGCCACTTCAACTCTTCCACGATCTCCGGATCTGCCTTGTGGATGATCTCGCGTACCTTCGCGAGTGTCTTTCCACGCCAGTCGCCTAATTCGTTGATCTTCGCATCGATGAGTGCAGAAGCAGATTCCATAGACACAACCTCTTTCCGTTAGAACATTTCCCTGTTGCCGGGTATCCCGGAAGGGTGTGTAGCGGCGTTTTCATTGGAAAACGCCCATAGATGCGGATGCTCTGGACTACACCTACAGGGAAAATGCTCCACCGGCTTCAATTTTCACTGCATTCGGAGTAAACCTGCAACACAGCAGCATGCACTCAAAAAAATGGGGTTGGGCGCGATGCCCAACCCCGCCAGGAACTTATATCGATCTATTCCGGCTCTGCCTCAATATGCGACTGACGGCGTGCCATCAGCGGCATGAGGAACAAGATCGACAACACCGTAGTGACCATGCCGCCAACGACGACACGCGCCAGCGGCTGCTGAGCCTGCGCACCGATAGCGTTCATCACCGCAGCAGGCAGCAAACCGAGCCCGGCTGACATACATGCCATCACCACGGGACGCAGCTCATCCAGACTTCCGTGCTTCAGGCCATGCTTAGGATCCTTTTCCTGCGCACGGCGCAAGCCAGCCAGAAAGACCACAGCGCCCAAGGTTGTAACGCCGGTCAACGATGTAAAGCCAACGGCCGCCGAGATGCTGAAGGCCGTATGCGTCAGCATCAACGCCATAATGCCGCCGATGTAGCTGAACGGAAGCACCGCCAGCACAATCAGAGCGTCCAGCCAGGTCTGGAACTGCAGGTAGAGCAGTACGAGGACGACCAGCAAACTAACCGGAACAATTAGTACCAGCCGGCTTTGTTCCTTCTTCAGTGAATCGAACTCACCGGCCCAGGTGTACTCATAGCCTGGCGGCAGCGTGATCTTCTGCTTCAACTGCTGCTGCAGGTCCACAATCGTTGAGGCCAGGTCGCGCTCACGCACGCTGAACTTGATGGGGATGTAGCGGCGCCCGCCCTCGCGATAGATGGTGAAGCTTCCCTGCCGGATGCCGATGTTCGCCACCTGTGCCAGCGGCACATGGCTTCCATCGGGAGTCGCCAGCATGATCTTCTCCACCGCATCGGGTGTCGAACGAAACTCCGCGGGATAACGCACAGTAAGGTCGAACCTGCGGTCTCCTTGAATCATCGTCGAAACCGGAGCCCCGCCGACGGCAGCCTGCACGGCCGCATTCACATCGCCCGAAGCCAGGCCATAGCGGGCCGCCCTGGCGCGATCCACTTCAATCACCAGACTTGGAGCTCCGTTCACCTTGAAGATACCGACGTCCTGCACGCCACGAACGCCGCTCATCACGCCCTGCACCTTCTCGGCGATATCGGTCAGCGTTGCCAGGTCATCGCCGAAGATCTTCAGCGAATTCTCACCCTTCACGCCGCTCATCGCCTCTTCGACGTTGTCCTGAATCGCCTGCGAGAAACCGAAGACCACGCCGGGATACTTGCTGAGCTCGTGCTGCATCTGCTCAATCAGCTTGTCCTTATTCCCGTGGACGTCCTTCGGCCACTCGCTCGCCGCTTTCAGGCTGACACCGAACTCCATGTTGTTGAAGGTGGTCACGTCAGTGCCGTCATCGGGACGTCCTATCTGGCTGACGACCTGCGTCACCTCAGCGAACTTCCCCAGATCGGCACGCACCTGATCAGAGAGCTTCGTCGCCTGCTCGAAGGAGATATCCTGCGGCAGTGTTCCGCGAATCCATAGATTGCCTTCTTCCAGCGGAGGCATGAACTCGCCGCCGACAAATACCAGGAAGCAGACCACCGCTGCCGCCAATCCGGCAAAGGCAATCGCCCAGATCAGCTTTGCGTGCTCCAATGCCCAGTCGAAGGCGAGGCCATAGTACTTTTCCAGGAAGCGGTTCAGCCACGTGCCCTGGTGGCCCAGCTCTTCTTCGTCGTGCTCTTCCACCGAGTCCTTGACCGGAGCCGTAACAAAGCTCAGCACCGGTGCAAAGACAAGAGCGAACAACAGAGCGCCCGTCAGCGCAAAGCCGTAGGTCACGCTCATCGGTGCGAAGATCTTGCCAGGGACACCCTGCATGGTAAACAGCGGAATGAACGCCACCAGGATGATGAGTGTCGAGAAGAGTACGGGTCTCGCCGCATCCTGCACTCCCAGGACAATCATCTCCGCACGCCCATGCCCCGGCTCGCGCCGTGAGAAGCGGCGATAGATGCTTTCCAGCACGACGATCGATGCATCCACAAGAATGCCGAAGTCGATGGCGCCAATCGAGATCAGGTTTGCTGAGCGTCCTGTAAGCGTCATCAGCGAGAAGGCAAACAGCACAGCGAACGGAATCGTCGCCGCCGCAATCAGCGTGATGCGGAAGTCGCCCAGCATGAGCAGCAGCACCAGCGTCACCAGGATCAAACCGGTGATGATGACGTGCTTTACCGTCTCCGTTGTAAGACCAATGAGCCGCGTACGGTCATAGATGGTCTTGATCTGCATGCCCGGCGGCAATAGGCCTCCGGTATTCAGCTCGGCCAGCTTCTTCTTCAGGCCTTCCAGTGCCGGCAGGCTCTGCCCTTCCTTCTGCAGCAGAACGATGCCTTCGACGATATCGTTCTGGCCGTTGCGGCCGATCTTGCCCAGCCGTGGCTGATAGCCCTCTTTCACGTTCGCGACATCGCGCACCAGAATCGGCGTACCGTTTTTCTGCGCGATCACCACGTTGCCGATGTCGGTCGTGTTCTTCAGTAGACCCAGCGAACGCACGTTCACGTTCTGGTCACCGAGCGACAGATAGTTTCCGCCGGCGTTGGCGTTGCTGTTCTGTACCGCGGCGATCAACTGCGACAGTGTTACACCGTAGCTGAGCAGCTTATTCGGATCAGGCTCAATCTGATACTGCCGTGTCGTACCGCCGAAGGTGGTGATATCGATGATGCCCGGCACCTTCTTCAGCTCGCGGCGAACCAGCCAGTCCTGTGTGGCTTTCAGCTCATTCAGGTCGTAGCCAGGGCCTGCGAGCTGATAGCGGTAGATCTCACCGATCGGCGACCACGGCGACAACTGCGGCTGCAGTCCGTTCGGCAACTGGATGGTCTGCAGCCGATTCAGAATCTCCTGCTTATCGCGGAAGTAGTCTGAATCGAAGCTGAAGTAGAGCTTCACGTCGCTCAGGCCGAAGATACTGATCGACCGGATCTGCTCCAGGTGCGGCGTACCGTTCAGCGTCGTCTCGATCGGCGCGGTTACCTGCTGTTCTATCTCTTCGGCTGACCACGCCGGGTTCTGCGTAATGACCTCAACCAACGGTGGCGAAGGATCCGGATACGCTTCGATATCCAGTTGCAGAAACCCGAACGTGCCCGCGACCAGCGCGGCCGCCAGCAGAATCAGCACGACTGCGCGATAGCGCAGCAGCGTCTTCAGAAAGGCTTCCATTGCTAGTCTCCTACCGGCGTACGCAGGAACGCCGCTCCCTGGGTCACGACCATATCGCCATCATTCAGGCCGCCGGCAATCTCGACCTTGTCACCATGCGTTGGTCCCAGCTTCACGGTGCGAGCGTCGTACTTGTCGCCGTTCTTCACATAGACACTGGCGATATCGCCGTCATGAATGACAGACGCCATCGGCACCAGGATCATCTGCCGCTGCCCCATTCCGATACGGATGGAACCGAACATCTGCGGCTTCAGGCGATGGCCCGGATTGTTCATTACCACGCGCACCTTCAGCGCATGGGTCTGCGGATCGAAGACGTCGCCGATGTTGGCGACCGTTCCATGAAAGGTCTCCCCCGGATATGCCTGCAGCGTTACATCCGCCGAGGAGTGCGACTTCACCACTGACAGGTCATGCTCAAAGACATCGCCGACGACCCACACGGAGTCGAGATTCGCCACCGTCGCGATGCCGTTCGAGGTCTCCAGCGACCGCTGCATCTCGCCGGTCGCTGTTCCGATCTCCAGCACCGACCCACCGATCGGGGAAACTACCGCCGTAGTATCGGAGGTTCCGGTCTCGCTGAAGCCAAGCTCACGGATCCGCTGGCGCGCGCGCTCCTGCTCGCTATGCGCCGCATCGTCCGCAGCCTTCAACTCATCGAAATCCGCCTGGCTCAACACCTCGTGCGCCAGCAAGAGCTTGCCACGGTCCAGCGCGCGGTCAGCACGCATCGCCTCGATCTTCGCTTTCTCAAAGTCGCTGCGGGCCGCAGCCACCTCACCGCTCTGCAGCATGGCCACAGTCTGCCCCTTGCGCACCTCCTGGCCTGGCTGTACTTCCAGGCTCAACAGGCGACCACTCAAAGGAGCATAGACATGCACCATCTTGCTGGGATCCACATCGACGTGAGCGGGAATCTCCAACCCGTCGCTCACTGTTTGCAGATGCACAACCTCGGTCTTGAGATTTATCTTCGGCTTCGCATCCGGCAAGGCCTTCTCGTCACTTTTGCATCCGCTTAGTACGCCAAGCGCTGCGCCCGTCATCACCAGCGTCATCACGCTTTTCTTCATGGCAGAATCTCCGTGTACGTCACATAACTCAGTTGGTGGATCGCAAGCTGCAACTGCGCATTTGCTGTCAAGCTCTGCAGGTTCACCGAACGGTAATCCTGCAATGCGCTCAAATAATCAAGCAGCGTTCCCTGTCCGTTGCGATAACTGAACTCCAGGTTGTCGCGTACGCGTCTGGCCTCATCGAGATACTTATCGCGATAGCGTGCCGCCTGTGCCTGGGCCGTCTGATAGGCCTCGTAAGACTGATCCACATCGGCAATGGCCTGATTACGCGCGGCGGTCAGCGCCAGTTTGCTGGACTCCAGTTCGTACTTGGCGCGTTCTTTCTCGCCCTGGTTGCGATCGAAGACGCGGAGCGGAATCTGCAGGTTGAAGCCCGCAGTATTCGCATGGCCGCTATGCTCGAACTCGCCTTCCAAGGTCGGATCGGTCGTTCCGTTCGCGTATGCCAGGCGAACGCCCGCTTGATTGACAACCACCTGCTGCGACGCGGCCTTAACGTCAGGACGAGAATCCAGGGCCTTCTGACGTAGATCATCCAGCGTCAGCGCCGGAGCCGGCGTATCCAGCGAACCGGTCACATCGAAGTCCGCCTTTGGGCGCTCAATGCCCATCAGGCTCTGCAACTGTGTCGATGCCTGCTGCAAGGCCAGCCGGGCGTTGTCGGTATCGCTCTCAAACCCGGCAAGCTGCAGCTCTATACGAGCGAAGTCGTTCCGGCTCATCTGCCCCGCATCCAGGCGCACCTGCATCAGCTCAACCGTCCGGCGATATCCGGCGAGGTTGTCTTCACTGACACGAAGCGCATCCTTCGCGAACAGCATCCGGGTAAACGCCTGCTTGATGGCGAAGTCCGTCTGTCGTTGCAGGTCGACTCTCTGCGAATCGGTCAATGCGGTTGTCGCGCGTGCCAGATCAAGTCGAACGCCGCGCTTGTTGCCGCGTTCGAATAACCGCTGCACACCGGCCGTGTAGAAATCCGGCCCGTTCGGATTATCGGGACCCAACGTCACCATCTGTCCGCTGCCCGTGAGTACCGGATTCTGTCGCAGACCCGCCGTAATCTCACCGGCCTTCACCGCTTCAACATGCTGCGTTGCCGACAGCAACGACGGATTCTGCTTATGCGCAAAATCCAACGCCTGCGGCAACGTCATCGGCGGCGAAGCGCTCTGCTGCGCCCCGGCCCATGCTGCCTGCAGAAGAGGCAACATCAGGCAATATGCCCAGCGCATCTTCATGGATGCACTCCTTCTCTATCTCGTAAAAGTCTTATGGTTTTAGAACAGCCGCACAGACCGACGGCTCGACGCAGCTACAGAACTGCAGCTGGTGGCGGACGAACGCCCAGCAGAAGTGCAAAATCTTCATTCAGGAACCGGCGCACACGTGTATCCGGCCGAGCCAGTACCTGCAGTCGGCGCAGCACAAACGACAGTGCGATCACCAGGCATAGCATTTCCAGGCACAAAAGCTCGAACTCCAGCGTCACACCTTCATAGTGGCGCCGCACCGTGAGATCCTCGGGCTCAGTCAGCTTGCGAAGCACCTGCATATCGTCCGAGATGGAGATCACCGGTAACAGCAGGAAGGCCACCATCACGGTCGCCGTCAGAGCACGTCCCATGGGAGCGGATAGCTTGCCGGTGAACACACCGATCCACACGCCGCTAACCATCGCAAACGCAATGGCGAACCATGCAAGGTTGAGGAAAGATTCCACTAAAGGCATTGTAGAGCAACTTCCGAAGGAAGCGTGTCACTCACTGGAACACGCATCCCTTCCATAAGACGCGCTCAGGTTCGTTTCAGTACTGGTAATGTTGCCAGAACATTCATCTTGACCGGAGGCGAGAACAGATATCCCTGAGCCTCAGAACATCCATGCCGATCCAGGAAGCGGCGCTGTTCTTCACGCTCCACACCTTCTGCAACCGTGGGAATACCGAGATGTTCGCTCATCGCCAGCACGGCGCGCGTCAGGGCGCAGTCCTTCTGACTCTCTGGAATATTCATCACAAAGCTGCGATCAATCTTCAGGCGATCCACAGGAAAGCGGCGCAGATATCCGATGCTGGAGTATCCCGTACCAAAATCGTCGACCACGATCTTCACGCCCATCTCGCGCAAGGCATACATCTGCTGAATCGAGCGTGGATCTTCACGCAACAGGGTACTTTCGGTGATCTCGAACTCAACCTCTTCAAGATGGATGCCCGTCTCCGCTACAGCCGCTTCCACTACATCCAGCAATTGAGGATCTGCCAGTTGCGATGCAGTTACATTCACAGCCAGACGCAGACGCTCATGCCCTTCGAGGGTCGTCCACTGGCGGCAGGCCTCACGGAAGACCCACCCACCGATAGCTGTCATCATGCCGGCATGCTCGGCGAGGGGCACAAACGTGCCAGGCATGATCAGTCCGCCATCCTCGGTGCGCCAACGCAGCAGAGTCTCGGCGCCGGTCATGGCGCCACTCTTTAAATGCACGATCGGTTGAAACTCGAGATACAGACCGCCGGTGACCAGCACATTGCGCAGCGCCCGTTCCAACTCCGCCTGGCGCATCTCCGCCTCTTCGGCCGCGGAGTCATACAGAAACAGCCGCTCTCCCGTGGACCGGCGGGCCATGCTCAGCGCCGCATCGGCGCGACGCATCAGGTGGGTCACGGTTGGATTCGACTTCGGCAGCAGGCTTACGCCGATGCTGGCCGTCAGACGGAGCTCGCCGGTTAACCCTACCGCCACCGGGACCTTAAACGCTCGCACCAGTGCTTCACCGAGCTGGTTCACCTCTTCCCGGGTCGTTCGGCTTAGCAAAACCACCATCTCATCCAGACGGATACGGCCGGCGACATGATGTGGCGGGCAGACCTGATGCACCCGGCGCGCGAGCTCATGGAGGAAAGTCTCCGCCTCACCTTCCGGAAGTGACGAACAGATTTCGTATAGACGATGAATGTCGATCAAGAACACGGCCACCTGCGCCCCATTGGAGCGGCTTGTGTCGATCGCCTCTTGCACACGTGCGCGAAAGAGCTCGCGGTCGCTCAATAGCGACTGCGAAGGAATGTCACAGATTCCCATAGTGATGGCCCTGAAAAGATTGCCATTTATAGCACAATGGCAAGCCGCTCAAGTAATACCAAAATAACGCCTTAGGTAAGCGGCACAAATACAACTTTTGGTTACTTTAGTCGGGGTTAGCGGGGTGTTTACCTGTTTTCCCGGGTGAGATGCTGCCAGCCGCCCCGGCGAAGACGCCGCTCACGGCCGTTCTGGAGGAGCGAGAGGTTCTTTCCCTCGGTCACGATTCCGATCTTCGTGATCTCTACTCCGTTGATTCTGCGCGGAACAGGCCGTCTGCTGGTGAACAGCAATTCGTAGTCCTCGCCACCGTTGAGCGCCTGGTCCAGAGTGCTGTGTGGAGCTAACGGTATCACATCCGAATGAAGACTAGCCCCAACGCCGGAGGCCTCACAAAGATGATGCAGATCGGTAGACAAGCCATCGCTCACATCCATACATGCGGAGGCAAGCCTCAGCAGCCGGTGTCCCACCGCAATCCGCGGCTGCGGGAAGAGATGAGGATGGGTCCCATCCGGCTTCACCTTGCGGAAGGCTCCGGGATCAGCGCGTAGAGCCTCGAACTCTGCGGCGGCCCCGCCCAGTCGTCCGGTGACATAGATGGCATCTCCAGGCCGGGCTCCACTCCTTAATAAGGCTTTTCCTCTGGGCACCGCACCGACCACAATAATGTCCGCCACAGTGTGCTTTCCAGGAGCACCTGCGGTGTCGCCTCCAGCCAGAACAACACCGAACCGATCTGCAACCGCATGCAGGCCGCGAAGGAATTCCCGTGTTTTAGCTCGATTCTGTGCCCACGCTGGAGAAAGAGCCAGACTGAGAAACGCTGCCAGCGGACGGCCCCCCATCGCAGCGACGTCGCTCAGACCGCGGGCGAGGCATCGATACCCGGCTGCAAACGGCGGATGAAAATCAGCGAAATGGATACCTTCCAGGGAGAAATCGGTCGTAACCACCAGATCCTCCCCTTTACGGGGGCGCAGAACCGCCGCATCGTCGCCAATTCCAAAGAGGATGAACTCACTGTTACGCAAGGACTTACGCCTGATTTCCCGTATGAGGTCAAGCTCCCCGTATGGCATATAAAAACCATACCCTGAAAGTTGCCATCAAACCTTCTGGTCAATAAAATGAAACAAATCGCCCTGGAGACATCGGCAGACCCAAATGCGAATCAGCAATCTCGATTCGCCGAATGGAAATGCCGGGCCTCTGTGCCGCAGACACGCATTCGCGGCCGAAGACCGGGCATAAAGGCTGCGGCAGTCCATTGAAAAAGCGCTTTTACATCGTCTTCGTTTCGCGCGATGAGCGGGGAAATCTCAACAAGGTTCCCGTCCCTCTGCACTACGCCTACATCTTTGTCGCCGCCGCGGTGGTGGGTCTTTTCACCATTGTCGGTCTGGCCGGCTCCTACTCCCGCATGCTGATCAAGACTGCCCGCTTCAACCAGATGCGGCAGGATCGCGAGTCGCTGCGGCAGGATTACGCCCGGCTGCAGAAGGCGAACCACGAGAAGGATGTCCAGGTCGCCTCACTCGGAGCCCTGGCCAATGAAGTCTCCGCCCTGTACGGCCTGACCGCCAGCAAGCTTACAGGTGCCTCCTCGGCAAAGCTCCTCTCCTCCCCATCCAAGCAGCAGGATCCCACCCTGGCGCCTATCGCTGACAACAGCTACTTCAAGTCTCTGGACACTTTCTACGCGCTGCGCAACTCTGCGTCGTCTGGCGTCGCAGCCCGCGTCCTCGCTCCCTCGCTGCAGACAGCCCGGCTCGGCAGCCTGAACAGCCTTTCGGACTGGCAGGCTATCGCGGATGCCCCCACACTCTGGCCGGTCATGGGCCCCATCACTTCGAGCTTTGGTCAGCGGGAAGATCCCATCCTTGGGAACGGCGAAGGCGAATTCCACAAGGGCGTCGATATCTCGGCTCCGTATGGCACTCCCATCCGCGCTACCGCCGATGGTGTTGTAGAGAATGCCGCCTTCGGCAACGGATATGGACGTGAGGTCGTGATCGACCATGGCCACGGACTGCAGACCGTATACGCACACATGTCCGGCTTCAACGTCACCACCGGTCAGCAGGTCACTCGTGGACAGATCATCGGCTACGCCGGCCGTACCGGCCGCTCGACCGGATCGCACCTTCACTACGAGGTCCGCATCCGCAACACACCGGTCAACCCGCACAAATACCTGCGTGAGAGCTTCGCCGGCATGGTCAAGACAGCGGGCGATAGCTAGCTTCCCTGACAATCGATTGCTTTCAACAAGGCCCACGCAACACGCGTGGGCCTTGTCGCATAGGAAGCCTCGATTAATCGCAGTACACTAACAGGCACAGCACCAAAAAATCTTTTCCAGCAAGGATGTTTCGTGAAGACTCTCCGCCTGCTCGTGCCTGCTGTACTCGCTGTATCCGCCGTCGTGCCGTCGGTTGCCCAGACCCCTGGACAGACCGGACCGATCGCGGAGAAATACAAGGCTGACGCCGACAAGATCATCGCCGCGGCGATGAAGGACACAGAAGGCTACGAGACACTGGCCTATCTGACCGACCATATCGGTAAGCGTCTCTCTGGCTCAGACTCGCTACTGAAGGCGCTTAGCTGGGGTGAGGAGACGATGAAGAAGGCGGGCTTCCAGAACGTCAGCATCCAGGAAGCCAAGGTGCCGCACTGGGTGCGCGGTCAGGAGGAGGCATCGATCATCGCCCCCCTCTCGAAGCCGTTGCACATGCTGGGCCTGGGTATGAGCGTCGGAACCCCGGCTGAGGGTATTACCGCTCCTGTCATCTTTATTCCGGACCTGGCTGCCCTGGCGAATACCCCCGACGACCAGATCAAGGGCAAGATCGTAGTCTTCAACCCCGGTTGGCATGGCTACGGTCTCGGTTCCATCCACCGCACCACTGGCCCCTCGCGCGCTGCGGCCAAGGGCGCAGTGGCTGTTCTGGTGCGCTCGGCGACCGGTCTTGCCATGCAGACTCCGCATACCGGCACGCTCACCTATCTGCCCGACATGCCAAAGGTCCCTGCCGCTGCCATCACCGTCGAAGACGCTCTGCTTCTGGAGCGCCTCGCCAAGGAAGGCCCGGTCCAGGTTCACCTCAAGATGGAAGCTCACATGGAAGCCGATCAGAAGGCCGGCAATGTGGTGGGCGAGATCCCCGGAAGCGAGCATCCGGAACAGGTCGTCGTGCTCGGTGGACACATCGATAGCTGGGACGTGGGTCAGGGCGCCATGGACGACGGCGGCGGCATCATCTCCTGCTTCGAGGCGGTCAACCTGATTCACAAACTCGGCTTGAAGCCCAAGCGGACCATCCGGGTCGTCTTCTGGGTGAATGAAGAGAATGGCGGCGCCGGCGGCCGTGCCTATCGCGATGCCCTTGGTGACAAGGTCAAGAACCTTGTCGCCGCCATCGAGTCCGATGGTGGTGTCGAGCGCCCCGTCGGCAACGGCTACACCGTCATGGGTGGAGGCCCAGCCTCTGGATCGGCAGCCCGCCGCCAGGCTGGAGCGAGTGCCAATCCGGCAGCGGCCATGGCCGCGATGGCTGCCATGGGTGGCGGAGCTCAGCACCCTCTGGATGAGAGCAAGCTGACACCAGAGGAAAAGAAGTCCTGGGACACGATCAGGCAGATCGCCTCGCTGCTGCAGCCCATCGGTGCGGACTCGGCCTCACCGGCAGGCGGCGGATCAGACATTGGCCCCATCGTCGCAGCAGGGGTTCCCTCGCTCTCACCGCGTACGGTGGGTGAGCATTACTTTGACTGGCACCACACCGAAGCCGACACACTGGACAAGGTCGATCCGGAAGACTTCCGCAAAAACATCGCGCTGCTAGGCGTGCTCAGCTACGTTCTGGCCGATATGGACGGCCAGCTGGTCGGCCACACCTCGGCCGCTCCGATGGAATAGAGCATTTTTCCTGTTCCTGGGTATCCCGGAAGCGACGTGCGGTGGCGTTTTCATTGCGGAAAACGCCCATGGATGCGGAAACCCTACACTACACCTACAGGAAAAATGCTCTAGCGGCTGTTACCTCCGATTACGAAAAGGCGCTCCTTCGGGAGCGCCTTTTTGTTGGAAAACAAACATTTGTCTAGATTGGGCAGCATTGGACGCACTG